>JBEKAL010000167.1:0-8933 GCA_050015935.1 Roseiarcus sp. | reverse complement strand
TTCGCCAAGCTCAAAACCACGCTCCGCAAAATGGCCCGCCGAACCGTCGACGCCCTATGGGACGCGATCGGCATCCCCATCGACGATTTCCCGCCAACCGAATGCTCCAACTACTTCAAAAATGCCGGATACGGTTCCAGCTAAAAGGGATACGCTCTAGAATTGTAGCGAAACGAGAGACGGCCGCAATCCGCAGCACGCCGGTAACGGTCAACGGCGTCGTCGTAATTGTAGCGAAACGAGAGACGGCCGCAATCCGCAGCTAGCTTTGCGACGATCAGCTTGACGCCGTAATTGTAGCGAAACGAGAGACGGCCGCAATCCGCAGCGAAGCCTCGAAGCGCGGCGCCGGCGACGCCGCGCTTCGAGGCTCGGGCTGACGCCTCGGGCCGCCAAGGGGCCGTCCATTCGGCGCGCGAAGACCTTGAGCGCGATCCGGCGCCGGGGCCGCGCGTTCCCCCCCGCCCGCTCGCCTCACCCGTTCGGCAGATGCCGCGCCAGCGCCTCGAGCACCGCCATGCGCACCGCGACGCCCATTTCGACCTGTTCGCGGATCAGCGATTGCGCGCCGTCGGCGACCAGGGAATCGATCTCGACGCCGCGGTTCATCGGGCCGGGGTGCATCACCAGCGCGCCCGGCTTGGCGTAGGCGAGCTTTTCCGTGTCGAGGCCGAAATAACGGAAATATTCCTTGGTCGAGGGCACGAAGGCGCCGCTCATGCGCTCGCGCTGGAGGCGCAGCATCATCACGATGTCGGCGTCCTTCAGCCCCGCCTTCATGTCGCGGAAGACCTCGACGCCCATGTTTTCGATTCCCGCCGGCAGCAGCGTCGAGGGGCCGACGACGCGAACGTGCGCGCCGAGCGTCCCGAGAGCCAAGATGTCGGAGCGCGCGACGCGCGAATGCAGGATGTCGCCGCAGATCGCGATCGTGAGGCCCTCGACGCGGCCGAAATTGCGGCGGATGGTCAGAGCGTCGAGCAGGGCTTGCGTCGGATGCTCGTGCGCTCCGTCGCCGGCGTTGACGACCGAGCAGTCGACCTTGCGCGCGAGCAGGTGCACCGCGCCGGCATGATGATGGCGCACCACGATGATGTCGGGCCGCATCGCGTTGAGCGTCATCGCGGTGTCGATCAGCGTCTCGCCCTTCTTCACGCTGGAATTGCCGACCGCCATGTTCATCACGTCGGCGCCCAGACGCTTGCCGGCGATCTCGAACGAGGACTGCGTGCGGGTCGAAGCCTCGAAGAACAGGTTGATCTGCGTGCGACCGCGTAAAGTGGCGCGCTTCTTCTCGATCTGCCGGGAAATGCCGACCGCCTCGTCGGAAAGATCGAGCAGCGCCTCGATCTCGGGCCGCGACAGGCCTTCGATGCCGAGCAGGTGGCGGCGGGCGAATTGCGCTTTGGCGGCGGTCTTGGTCATTAAAGCGACAGGCTACAGGAGTGGAGCGGCGGGCGGCAAGAGGGCGATCTCCTCCGACGCAAGCGGGCTGCCGGATTCGCACATCCAAATTCGACGTCTTCCGGGTCCTGACCGCCTGATCGAGGGTTTGCAGGACGCGACGCGGATTGGCGCGGGGTTGAGGGCGGTCAATCCGTTTCGCGTCATTTGAGCGAAAAGCGGGCTCGAAGAGGGACGTAAGCGGCCTTCTTGCGTCAGCGGCGACGGGACGCCATTTGACACGCCGCCTCCTCTCAACCATTTTCCGCGCGCTTCCCGGCCGCCCGGGTCTTGAGATTTTCAGGAGGCGCGCCCATATGGCGCCGTTCCCTGCGAGGACCATTGCGCATGAAAGTCGTCATCGTCGAGTCGCCGACCAAGGTCAAAACCATCGGCAAGTATCTCGGCAGGGACTACGACGTCTACGCCTCGTTCGGCCATGTGCGCGATCTCACCGCGAAGGACGGCTCGGTCGATCCCGATCACGATTTCGCCATGCGTTGGCAAATCGACGCCAAGTCCGCCAAGCGGCTCAACGACATCGCCGCGGCGGTCAGGAGCGCCGAGCGCGTCATTCTGGCGACCGACCCGGACCGCGAGGGCGAGGCGATCTCGTGGCACGTCTACGAAATCCTCAAGGGCAAGAAGGTGCTCAAGGACAAGCGCGTCGACCGCGTCGTCTTCAACGCCGTCACCAAGGACGCGGTCGCCGAGGCGATGCGCCACCCCCGCGACATCGACGAGGCGCTGGTCGACGCCTACCGCGCCCGCCGCGCGCTCGACTACCTCGTCGGCTTCAATCTCTCGCCGGTCCTGTGGCGCAAATTGCCGGGCGCGCGCTCGGCGGGCCGCGTGCAATCGGTGGCGTTGCGCATCGTCTGCGATCGCGAGCTCGAGATCGAGAAATTCGTCGCGCGCGAATATTGGTCGATCCTCGCGCATCTGAAGACGCTCGCCGACGCGCCGTTCACGGCGCGCCTCGTCGGCGCCGACGGCAAGAAGATCGCTCGGCTCGACATCGGCTCGGGCAAGGAGGCCGAAGATTTCAAGGCCGCGCTGGAGACGGCGACGTTCAGGATCGCGCAGGTCGAGGCGAAGCCGCTCAAGCGCCACCCCTACCCGCCCTTCACCACCTCGACGTTGCAGCAGGAAGCTTCGCGCAAGCTCGGCCTCGCGCCGGCGCGCGCCATGCAGATCGCCCAGCGCCTCTATGAGGGCCTCGACATCGGCGAAGGCGCCGTCGGCCTCATCACCTACATGCGCACCGACGGCGTCGACCTCGCGCCCGAGGCGGTCACGAGCGCGCGCAAGGTCATCGCCAAAGAGTTCGGCGCCCGATACGTGCCCGCCGCGCCGCGCAAGTACACCGTCAAGGCCAAGAACGCGCAGGAAGCCCACGAGGCGATCCGCCCGACCGATATGACGCGCCGCCCGCGCGACGTAGCGCGCCATCTCGAACCCGAGCAGGCCAAGCTCTACGAGCTGATCTGGAACCGCACCCTCGCCTGCCAGATGGAAAGCGCCGAGATCGAGCGCACGACGGTCGACATTCTCGCCGACGCGGCCAAGCGCGAGCTCGAATTCCGCGCCACCGGCCAGGTCGTGCGCTTTGCCGGCTTCCTCGCGCTCTACCAGGAAGGGCGCGACGACGACGAGGACGAGGATTCGGCCCGCCTGCCGCCGATGAAGGCGGGCGAAAAGCTGACCAAGGAGCGCATCGAGGCGAGCCGGCATTTCACCGAGCCGCCGCCGCGCTACACCGAGGCGACGCTGGTCAAGCGCATGGAGGAGCTCGGCATCGGGCGCCCCTCGACCTACGCCTCGACGCTCGCGGTCTTACGCGAGCGCGACTACGTGCGGTTGGAGAAGAAACGGCTGATCCCCGAGGACAAGGGCCGGCTGGTCACCGCCTTCCTCGAGTCCTTCTTCGCCAAATATGTCGGCTACGACTTCACCGCCGACCTCGAGGAGAAGCTCGACAAGGTCTCGAACAGCGAAATCGACTGGAAGGATCTGCTGCGCGACTTCTGGATCGATTTTTCCGGCGCGCTCGGCGGCGCCAGGGATTTGCGCACCTCGCAGGTGCTCGAAGGCGTCAACGATCTGCTCGGCCCGCTCATTTTCCCCGCCCGCGCCGACGGCGGCGATCCGCGGCAGTGCCCGTCCTGCGGCAAGGGACAATTGTCGCTCAAATTGGGCAAGTTCGGCGTCTTCATCGGCTGCTCGAACTATCCCGAATGCAAGTTCACCCGCGCGTTGTCGCCGAACGGACAGAACGGGGCCGGCGCCGAGGGCGAGCGCCCCGGCGCGCGCGCGCTCGGCGTCGATCCGCAGAGCGGCGACGAGATCACGCTGCGCAGCGGCCGCTTCGGCGACTACGTGCAGCAGGGCGAGGGCGAGAAGCCGAAACGCTGCTCGCTGCCCAAGGGCCTCTCGCCGGACGAAGTCACGCTGGAGAGGGCCGTCGCGCTGCTGTCGCTGCCGCGCGAGGTCGCCAGGCACCCGGAGAGCGGCGAGCCGATCCTGGCCGGAGTCGGGCGCTACGGGTCTTACGTGCAGCACGGCAAGACCTACGCCAACCTGAGCCGCAACGACGACGTGCTGACGATCGGCGCCAACCGCGCGATCGACCTGATCGTGGCCAAAGAGAGCGGCGCCGGGCGGGGCCTCGGCGCCGGCGCTGGGGCGCGCGCGCTCGGCGATCATCCGGCGCTCGGCGGCGCCGTCACGGTCAAGCCGGGCCGCTTCGGCCCCTACGTCAATCACGGCAAGATCAACGCGACGCTGCCCAGGGGAAGCGATCCCGCGTCGCTGACGCTCGAAGAGGCCGTGGCGATGCTCGCGGCCAAGGCCTCGGGCGGCGGGGGCGGCCGAACGCTCGGCGATCATCCCGACGGCGGTCCGATCGCCGTGCGCGCCGGACGCTTCGGCGCCTACGTCAATTGGGGCAAGGTCAACGCGACGATCCCCAAATCGATTTCGCCGGACAAAATCACGCTCGACCAAGCGGTCGCGTTGATCGCGGAGCGCGAAGGCCGCCCTGCCCGCGCGAGCGCCCGCAAGACCGCCAAAGCGAAGGGCAAGGCGCCCGTCGACAGGGCGGGCGCGGCCAAGGCGGCGCCGTCCGCGCCGGGCGCCAAGACGGCCAAGAGGAAGCCGGCCGCCGCCAAGGCCAAGACCGCGACCGCGAAGACGAAGCGAAAGGCCTGAACGCGGATCCGCGAGACAAAACGGGAGTTGTCGCGGCGAGGTTATCGGGCGTAGGGTGGCGAGTTCTAGTCGCGGCTTCCGCCGCGGGGATGAAGGGGAAGAAGGGAGTTTCGCGTCATGCCCCATTCGAGCGCGGCGCAGACACATGCTTCCGCCAAAGTCCTCAACGAAGCCGCCTACAGCCGCTGGGCGCCGGTCTACGATCTCGTTTTCGATCTGCCGTTCCATCCCGGCCGGCTGGCGGCGACGCGCGCGGCGGTCGAGGCGGCGGGCGTGGACGGCGCGATGCTCGTCGTCGGCGTCGGCACCGGCCTGGAACTGGAGCTGATGCCCAAGAACCTGCGCGTCACCGGCATCGACCTCAGCGCGCCGATGCTGGAGATCGCGCGCGAGCGCGTCGCCCGCAAGGCGCTGCGGCAGGTGAAGGGCCTCTACGTCATGGACGCCGGCGCGCTGGAATTTCCCGACGCCCAATTCGACGCAGCCCTCGCGCCCTACGTCATGAGCGTGGTGCCGAACCCGGCGCGCGTGCTGAGCGAAATGTGGCGCGTCGTGAGGCCCGGCGGGCAGATGATCGTCATGAACCATTTCGCGGCCCGAGGCGGCCCGCGCGCGCTGGTCGAAGCCGCGATGGAGAAGGCGTCCGGCTGGCTCGGGTGGCATCCCAAGTTCCCCTATGCCGCGGTCGGCGACTGGATCGCCGCACATCCCGACGCGGAACTGGCGGAGCGGCGCGAACTGGCGCCGCTGCGGCTGTTCACTTTGCTCCGGGTGCGCAAGGCGGGGCGTGCGTAAGGCGGGCGCTGTGGAGACCTGTCGGCAATCGACCGCGCTATCCGTCATTGCGACCCCGAGCGTAGCGAGGGGGAAGCAATCCAGATATCGAGGCGGTTATGGGTTTGCATCGCGGCGAAAGCGCGCTCGCAACTGACGTCGCAATAAAGGGGTTAAGTAAGGCGTCGCCGTAATTCGACCGCGACGCGATCCTCGAGAAGGTGCGGACGTTCGACGCCTTCACGCCCGACAACGACCCGCACAGGGAGCATGATTTCGGGAGGATCGATCACAACGCCGAGCGCGTTTTCTGGAAGATCGACTACTACGACGCCGCCGCCTGTAAGTTCGGCTCCGAAGACCTCGCCGATCCCGCAAAGACGGTGCGCGTTCTCACCATCATGCTCGCCGAGGAATATTGATCTAGGTAGCGGCCGCGCCGCCGAGGCGCGGCCTCTTTGGTGAGCGGGTCCTAAAGCCTTGAGGCTACGCTCTGCGTCCTCGGGCATTTTCTATGATCCGGCGCAGCGCCCAATTGGGGCCGGGGCTGGGCGGTAAGGGGTGGCCGACCCGCACCGTGATGAGATCGGGCCGCCACCTGGTAGGACGTAGTGGTGGGTTGTCTGGAGGTTTGTTCGCCATTGTCGAGACTTTCAGTGTCGGAGGCCACAAGCGGCATGCGAGCCATCATCAACACCGAAAAAATATATGTTGATTCGCCGCTCAATCAAGACTTTGGGAGCAGCGCGCCCCCCACAGGCGCACGGGCGATTTGACGGAATGGAGTTTATGCGGCTTTGATTGAACGGACGACATCCAATGGCGGTTGATATGGACATACCACAGCAGGTCACTCGATTTTATGGAACTGTGGACTATGCAATGGACGTAGTAGCAAATAGGCAGATTGCCTTTGTACACGTCTCCATGCTGAATGACCCGTTTGACCCCTACTGTTTCTTCGAGACTGACTTCGGCGAAAGCTATCCAAACCTGATTGCGTTTATGAAAAAGAACCACCCTGGCGATCTTCCTTGGTTCAGGGCGAACGTACCGCCAATAAGCTGGGGGCAAACAGTCAGAGACCTTAAGGCCTACATGCAACGAGTGAGAGAAACAGCCTTCATATTCTCTACAAGTACAACTTATTATGCTCTTCATCCAAAGGATAACCTGTATATGTGGGGCCACTACGCAAACGGGCATAGGGGGGTTGCGATTGAGTTCAATACGCAGGCGCTCGCAACTGCGGTGATAAAGCACCACGAGGCCGAAAACGGCAAGCCTCCCGAAGCAACGGATGTCTGGGCCGAGATCGAATATACGAAGACTTTTGGCCCTATCACCGCTGAGTATGTTTATGAATTCATGAAGCAGGAGAAAGATATTTCAAATCGGAAACGGACTATCAGATCAACAACCCAGCTGGATATGTACTACGCACGTCTACCAAGAATAAAAAGCGATGTGTGGCAGAGCGAAAACGAGTGGCGCTTAATGTGGCAAAGCGAAAAGACCACAGGAAAAATCTACAAGTGCCCGATTCCCGAAGATGCAATCACCACCATATTTTTGGGGTTGAATCTTGCCCCCGATAAAGCCGAGGAAATTCTTGCGGTCGCGAAGCTCAATTTCCCGAGGACATCAATATTTCGCGCACATAAGCGACATGGCGCGTTGGCTTTAGAATTCGAATTACGGTGACGCCTCACTAAATGCACTTAATGCGCGCCCTCTCCGCGAGTGCTCTTGTCGGCCCCCCGCCGACACACCGCGCCGTCGGCCTCATGGAAGCGTCTTTTTCCGAAGCCAAGAGGCTGTCAAGGGCGCGCCTTTCGGCGCGCCGCCGCAGGCGAGCTTCGCCCCTTGACAGCCTCTCGGCTTCGAAAGATTTGGCCTCCATGAGGTCGACGGCGCTCCCTGCCAAGCTGGCGCCGCCAATGATGCAATGCGTATCCTCTCCCCGTAAAGCCTGAAATCCTGTCCTGAGCTGTGCGCTGGACGTTGTTTTTCGCAGAAACGGGACCCCATACTTCAAATTCCATAAAGGTATGATAGGTTATCCCCCAATACTCCGTCCGCGACCGATATCGCCGGCCCGCAGGGCGACCTCAACCTCGGCATCCGGACCTATCTAAACATTCATCGGCAGGATCGAGCAAAAGCGCAGCGCAGTTTCAGCCGCCACTGCGCTTGAGTTGCGCATCAGGCGATGGCTCCGGTGGGTCAAGGATGGGATACAAGCGACAGCCATAGATCGGTCCCCACCCTCTCTCTCAAGTCATCTTCCTGCGCGGCGCCAATTGAATCAACCCATGGCGTCCCGAGAATTGCGCACCTAATTAACAACATTCATTGTTATGTCAATTCGAGCTGAATACTCCTGGTTTTCATTATTTGCGTCTCTGCCTGAGATGAGTATCGAAAAATGATCAGTATATGGCTTAGCGGCGTACGGCGAGTACCTTAGCCCATAAGATAAAGTGCACTGAAGAGGGGAGTGGGGGTCGCGATTGCTGTCAAGGTCAATTTCGTCTTGGGTCCGGTCGTGGGGAACAGGGTTGACGGCCCCGATAAAGGGCTTTTGAGGGAGGAATTGCATTGTGACGTGCGTAGAATTCGAGGGCGCCCAGAGTGGAACGTAGCAAATCTGACCTATCTTGGCGCTTATGGTCGCAGTTGTTAGGTGACCCCAACTCCACTGGAATCGTGGCCCGGCACATTCGGCGGGAGTGATCGTATTCGGGAATTGGACACGAAGGAGGGGGTGCACAACCTGCGCCCCGCCGCTCTCCGGGGAGACGCTCCATCCGATCATACATGATTTCCCAACGGTGGAATTCGCTTCGAAATCACAGTTAGGGGACGCCCAAACGAGCGGAGTAACGCCTTCAATTGGTGACGGCGCGCTCGGAGCACCGACGGCCATCATCGCTATGGCGCCAGGAGCCGCCTCCACCGCGCCGACGAGAATGACCAACGGGATAATTGCGAGATAAACTTTATTGGACCGATACATGGAATCCCTCCTTACGCATTCGGTGCACGGCTAAGCCCCGGCTATGATGATCTGAAGGCATAAATACGCCATGCGAATTGCCGTTAATATTGACACATGGCTTGCTATGACCTCTCGCTTCCTGCCTTTAATATTGATGCTACGATGATTATACTACCAGAGCAAGGGGCGGGATGGACGGCTACCAGCGCCTCGGGCTGCCTGCCGGCGAAGTTCAGGGAAAGCCTGAGCTACGGCGCGAGCGACGCTTTCCCGGGCCTCGCCGCGACCGAGGGGCGGCAGCCGCCTCCTCGGGCTGAGCGCAACGCCACCCCTGCCGACCCATTTTCAAGGGATGGGCGCCGCAGGAGGAACGCTCCGCGGCGGTTAAATTTTATCACTGCGCGGGAAAGACGTACCCCTCGACCCGCACGTAGGCGTAGCCGGCCGCCTGCGCGTCGGCTTGTCCCTGCGCCGTCGCGGTGGTGAAATTGTCGCCGCGCTGGGC
>JBEKAL010000166.1:0-9067 GCA_050015935.1 Roseiarcus sp. | reverse complement strand
GGCCGCGCCGGCGCGGAAAAGATCTCCTACGGCGACGTGTTCCTGCAAGCCGAGCAGGAATATTCGCGCTTCAATTTCGAGCACGCCGACACAGAGATTCTGTTCCGGCACTTCAAGGACGCGGAGAGCGAATGCCGTTCGCTGCTCGAAAAGGGCGAGGCGGGCGAGCGGCATCTGATGGCGCTGCCCGCTTACGACCAGTGCGTCAAGGCGAGCCACGCGTTCAATCTCTTGGACGCGCGCGGCGTCATTTCCGTCACCGAGCGCCAGAGCTACATCCTGCGCGTGCGCGAACTCGCCAAGGCCTGCGGCGCGGCGTGGCTGAAGACGGCGGGCGGGGGCAGCCCTTCTGGTTGACTTGTAATTTTGAGACCCTCCAATGCCCGACCTGCTCCTCGAATTCTTCAGCGAAGAAATCCCGGCGCGCATGCAGCGCCAGGCGGCGGACGATCTGAAGCGGATAGTGACGAGCGCGCTCGTCGAGGCCGACGTCGCCTATGAAGGCGCGGCGGCCTATGCGACGCCGCGCCGGCTGGCGCTGCATATCGTCGGCCTGCCCGAGGCGCAGCGGCGCCGGCGCGAGGAGCGCAAGGGGCCGCGCGTCGGCGCTCCGCCAGGCGCGATCCAGGGCTTCCTGAAGAGCGCGGGGCTCGCCCGCATCGAGGACGCGAAAATCGAGAAGGACGCCAAGAAGGGCGAATTCTATGTCGCGGTGGTGGAAAAGCCCGGCCGCCCGACGCGCGAATTGCTCGCCGAGATTCTGCCGGCGATCATCCGCGCCTTTCCCTGGCCCAAGTCGATGCGCTGGGGCGCGGCTTCGGCGCGGCCCGACGCGTTGCGCTGGGTGCGCCCGCTGCATTCGATCCTGTGCGCGTTCGGCGGCCCGCATGAGGCGCCGGAAACAATCGCCTTCGCCGTCGACGGCCTTACGGCGGGCGATGTGACATACGGCCACCGCTTCATGGCGCCGCAAGCGATCAAGGTTCGGCGCTTCGAGGACTACGCCGCCGCCCTCGCCAAGGCCAAGGTCGTGCTCGACGCCGACCGGCGCAAGGCGATGATATCGGCCGACGCGCGCAGCCTCGCGCTCGCCCACGGGCTCGAACTGATCGAGGACGATGGGCTCTTGGAGGAGGTCGCGGGGCTGGTCGAATGGCCAGTCGTGTTGATGGGCGAATTCGAGGCGGCCTTTTTAGAACTCCCGCCCGAGGTCGTCCGCGCCACGATCCGCGCCAACCAGAAGTGTTTTGTGCTGCGGGATGCCCGATCCGTCATGGCCGGGCTTGTCCCGGCCATCCCAAGGCGATTGCAAAGCAATCGTCCGCACGCGGCGCCGCTCGGCGCGGACCTCGAAAGCGCGGCGCGGCGGAACGGCGTGGATGGCCGGGACAGGCCCGGCCATGACGCGGAGGGACTGACCGCGCCTCCGCCCGGCGCGCCTCAGCTCGCCAACAAGTTCATCCTGGTGGCGAACCTCGTCGCCAGTGACGGCGGCGCGGCGATCGCGGCGGGCAATGGGCGCATCGTGCGGGCGCGCCTTGCCGACGCGCGCCATTTCTGGCGCACCGACCTCGCCCCCCTGCCCGACTACAAGGACAAGGCGAAGAAACCGCTCGACCAGCGGCTGGAGAAGCTGAAGGCGATGGGCATCAGATTTCACGAGAAATTGGGGACGCAGGGCGAGCGGGTCGAGCGCATCGCAGCGCTGGCGCGCGAATTGGCGCCGATCGTCGGCGCAGACGCGAAACTCGCCGAGCGCGCCGCGCGCCTCGCCAAGGCGGACTTGGTGAGCGAGATGGTCGGCGAATTCCCGGAGCTGCAGGGCCTGATGGGCCGCTATTACGCGACCGCGCAGGGCGAGGCGCCCAGCGTCGCGGCGGCGATCGAAGAGCATTACAAACCCCAGGGGCCGAACGACCGCATCCCCACCGCGCCGGTCTCGATCGCCGTCGCGCTCGCGGACAAACTCGATACGCTCGTCGGTTTCTGGGCGATCGACGAGAAGCCGACCGGCAGCAAGGACCCGTATGCGCTGCGCCGGGCGGCGCTCGGGGTGATCCGGATCGTGCTGGAGAACGAGCTGAGACTGTCGCTGGTTCCGATCGTCATGTCGCATCGACACCGATATGAGAAAGCGACGGCAGGACGAGTTGTGATCCAAGGCCCCGTACGGATTGTTAGCGCCGACATTCGAGCGGTACCGACAGCGTCCCATGACATCGCTGATTATGAGCGCGACTCAAACGACCTCCTCGCCTTCTTCGCCGACCGTCTCAAGGTCTACCTGCGCGACAAGGGCGCGCGCTACGATCTGATCGACGCGGTGTTCGCGCTGCCCGGCCAGGACGACCTGTTGATGATCGTGCGCCGCGTCGAGGCGCTCGGGCGCTTCCTCGACACCGACGACGGCAAGAACCTACTGGTGGGCTATCGCCGCGCCGCCAACATCGTGACTGCCGAGTTGAAGAAGGGCGAGAAGGAAGACCTTACCAAGGCGCACGACCCCACCAATCTACCGCTTCCCGAAGAGCGGGCCCTCGCCGACGCGCTCGCGGCGGCCGGCGCGGAGGCGCGCGAGCGGGTCGCGCAAGAAGATTTCGAGGGCGCGATGCGGGCGCTGGCGCGGCTGCGCCCGCCGGTCGACGAATTCTTCCTGAAAGTCACCGTCAACGCCGACGACCCCGAGCTGCGCCTCAACCGCCTGCGCCTGCTCGGAGAGCTGCGCGACGCGGTTCATACGGTCGCGGATTTTTCCAGGATCGCGGGATAGGCGGGATCAGGCGGCGACGGCGAAACGGACGGCGGCGCCGGTGGCGACGACGCGGCTGAGCGGCACGCCGTCGATATCGGCGCCGGCGACTTCGTCGGCTTCGAAGTTCACGTCGACGAGCGCGTCGGCGCCGTATTCCTCGGCCTCGCGCACGAGGGCGCGAACGGCGGCCTGCCGATCGGCCTCGGCGACCGGCTCGTGCGCCGCCCGCCAGCGCCCCACGGCCTTGACGCGGCCGATCGAATAATGGGCGCGCCCGTCTTCGAGCGCGCTGTTGAAACTGACTTGCATGGGATTCATCGCTCGCCTGAATTTTCTGCGGTTCGAACCCGCCGGGTCGATCTTTCGCTCGCCTCAACGCCGGCGCTTATTCGACGCGATCGTTGGTTTGGCCTGACGAAAGGGGTTGCCGGACGGGCGCGACAAGAGAAGAAAAGAGCGGCGCCGGCGTGGCGCCGCTCCGGCATTTTCGCGGATTACGGATTATTAACGCTGCGCGGCCGCCTCGGCGGCTTCCGCCTTTTCGAGATCGGCGCCGGTTTGCTGATCGACGACGCGCATCGACAGCTTGACCTTGCCGCGATCGTCGAAGCCCATCAACTTGACCTTCACCCTGTCGCCTTCCTTGACGACGTCGGTCGTCTTGGCGACGCGGCCCTTGGCGAGCTGCGAGATATGGACGAGGCCGTCGCGCGAGCCGAAGAAGTTGACGAAGGCGCCGAACTCCATCGTCTTGACGACGGTGCCGTCATAGATCTGGCCCACTTCCGGCTCCGCGGCGATCGACTTGATCCAGTTGATCGCGGCCTTGATCTTGGCGCCGTCGCTGGAGGCGATCTTCACCGTGCCGTCGTCCTCGATGTTGATCTTGGCGCCGGTCTTTTCGACGATCTCGCGGATCACCTTGCCGCCGGTCCCGATCACTTCGCGAATCTTGTCGGTGGGGATTTTGATCGTCTCGATGCGCGGCGCGAATTCGCCGAGTTCGGCTCTGGCGCCGGTGAGCGCCTTGCCCATTTCGCCGAGGATATGCAGGCGGCCGTCCCTGGCTTGGGCGAGCGCGACCCTCATGATCTCCTCGGTGATCCCCGCGATCTTGATGTCCATCTGTAGCGAAGTGACGCCCTCGGTCGTGCCCGCGACCTTGAAGTCCATGTCGCCGAGGTGATCCTCGTCGCCCAGAATGTCGGAGAGCACGGCGAAGCGCTTGTCCTCGAGAATGAGGCCCATCGCGATGCCGGCGGTCGCGCGCTTCAGCGGCACGCCGGCGTCCATCAGCGCGAGCGAGGAGCCGCAGACCGTCGCCATCGACGACGAGCCGTTCGATTCGGTGATCTCGGATACGAGGCGGATCGTATAGGGGAACTCGGCGGCCGTCGGCAGCATCGGGTGGAGGGCGCGCCAGGCGAGCTTGCCGTGTCCGATTTCGCGCCGGCCGGGGGCGCCCATGCGCCCGGTTTCGCCGACGGAATAGGGGGGAAAGTTGTAATGGAGCAGGAAGCGCTCCTTGTAGGTCCCTTCGAGCGAATCGACGTATTGCTCGTCCTCGCCGGTGCCGAGCGTCGCGACCACGAGCGCCTGCGTCTCGCCGCGCGTGAACAAGGCGGAGCCGTGGGTGCGCGGCAGAATGCCGACCTGGGCGAGGATCGGGCGCACCGTCGTCAGATTGCGTCCGTCGATGCGGCGCTGGCGGTCGAGGATGTTCCAGCGCACGACCTTGCTCTGGGCGCTATGGAAAGCCTCCGCGACCGCCTCGGCGGTGAATTCGTGGTTCCCGCCCTCCGGCAGCAGCGCGGCGGTCACCTTGGCCTTCACCGCGTCGACGGCGGCGTAGCGCTCCTGCTTCTGCGTGATCGCATAGGCGGCGCGCAGATCCGCTTCGCCGAGTCCGAGCACGGCCTTCTCGACCGCGGATTTGTCGTTCGGGACGAGTTCGCGCGGCTCCTTGGCGGCCTTTTCGGCGAGGCGGATGATCGCCTGGATCACCGGCTGGAACGCGGCGTGGCCCGCCATCACCGCCTCGAGCATCGTCTCTTCGGAAAGCTCCTTGGCCTCCGATTCGACCATCAAGACCGCGTCGGCGGTGCCGGCGACGACGAGGTCGAGCGCCGATTCCTTCATTTCTTCGATTGTCGGATTGACCTTGATCTCGTCCTTGATGAAACCGACGCGCGCCGCGCCGACCGGACCCATGAAAGGCACGCCGGAGAGGGTGAGCGCCGCCGAGGAGGCGATCAGCGCGAGAACGTCCGGATCGGTCTCCATGTCGTGGCTGAGCACGGTGGCGATGATCTGCGTCTCGCAGTGGAAGTCGTCGGGGAACAGCGGCCGAATCGGACGATCGATCAGGCGCGAGGTCAGGGTTTCCTTATCGGAGAGGCGCCCTTCGCGCTTGAGATAGCCGCCGGGGATGCGCCCCGCCGCGAAGGTCTTTTCCTGATAGTGAACCGTCAGCGGGAAAAAATCGACGCCCGGTTTGGGCTCCTTCACGGCGACCACGGTCGCCAGAACGGTGGTCTCGCCCCAGGTCGCGAGCACCGCGCCGTCGGCTTGCCGCGCGAGGCGGCCGGTTTCGAGAACGAGCTTCCGACCGCCTAGGGTCAATTCCTCGCGTTGAATGTCAAACATCGTTTCGTCATCCTTTTCTTCATCAAAAAGATGCGAAAGCCTGCGGCCTTGCGGCCCGCTCATCCATGTCCGTCATCGGCAAGATGGCCAGGGGCTGCCCCGTTTAAGGGCCCAGCCCCTGGCGATCCTGCCTTAGGGCGTTCTCAGAGAACGCCCGTCTTTCGACGGGCTATGACGCGCAGCTTTCGCGATCCTTCCTCAGCGGGCAGCGGCCCCATGCCGCCGCCCGGTCTACTTTTTCGCGTTCAGCGGCGAATGCCGAGGCGCTCGATCAGCGCCTTGTAACGCGCTTCGTCGCTCTTCTTGACATAGTCGAGAAGCGTGCGGCGCTGCGAGACCATCTTGAGAAGGCCGCGGCGCGAGTGGTTGTCCTTGACGTGGGTTTTGAAGTGGCCGGTCAGGTTGGCGATCCGCTCGGTGAGGATCGCGACCTGCACTTCCGGCGAACCCGTGTCGCCGGCCTTCAACGCGTAGTCTCGAATGAGCGCGGCCTTGCGCTCGGCGGTGATCGACATCGGACTTTCCTTTCGTTACGGCGAGCGCGCCTCGCCTTTGAGGGATCGGCCGAACCGGGATGTCGTCCAGGTCGGTCGCTCGAGAATGGGGCGAAAACCCCAAGCCGGCGGGTTATACAGGATTTTCGATGCGGCGCCAGAGGATTATCGATAGCGTTCCGCCGCGCCCCAGGGCGATTCGATTCTCGGCCTGTCCGCCGTCATGGCTGGGCTTACATGGGGATTTTCCTTTCAGAATCAATTCGATTCAGCGGCGCACGAGCGAAACTTCTCAGTTTTGCTCCACAAAGGGTCGCTATTCACGCCGCATGGGGTCTTGGAGCGCCCGGCGCGAGGCGGGGCGTGACGGCGGTTGCCGCGGCCTACCGCCACATCGCGCGCATGCGCGCCGCCAGATCCACTTTCGGCCCTTCGGCCGCGCGCGTCGGCTCGGGCGCGGCGAGCGGCCAGGTCTGGCGCTCGAAGCGCTCGAGCAGCGGCGCCGGGATGAAGCGGGTGCGGGTGGCGAACACGTGGCGGTCGCCGTTGTTCGGCTGTCCCTGGACGTAGAAGCGCTGCGGGACGATCAGCGTCAGCTCGTCGCGCGCGCGCGTCATCGCGACGTAGAGCAGGCGGCGCTCTTCCTCGATTTCCTCCGACGAGCCGGTCGCCAAGTCCGAGGGGATGCAGCCGTCGACGCAATTGAGCACGAACACCGATTTCCATTCCTGGCCCTTGGCGGAATGGATGGTCGAGAGGATGAGATAGTCCTCGTCGCGAAGCGGCGGCCCGGCTTCGTCGCTGGTGGCGTCGGGCGGATCGAGCGTCAGTTCGCTCAAGAAACGCTCGCGCGAGGCGAAGGCGCCGGCGATGCGCTCCAGAGCGTCGAGATCGGCCGCGCGCGAAGCGGCGTTGTCGTAACTCTCCTCGAGGCTGGCGCGCCGCCAGGCGATCGCCTCGCCTAGGTCGCTCGGCCAGGGCGCGCACGAAGCGAGCCGGACGATGAGCGCGGCGAATTCTGCGAACGCCTCGCGCGCCCTGACGGGCGGGACGAACGCCGCCAGCGTCGCGAAACCGTCGCCGGCCGCCGCCGCGTCGACGATTCTTTCCGCGTTCGCCGGGCCGACGCCCGGCAGCAGTTGCGCGACGCGAAAACCGGCGACGCGGTCGCGCGGATTGCCGGCGAAGCGCAGCAGCGCGAGAACGTCCTTGATATGCGCCGCGTCGAGGAATTTGAGGCCGCCGAACTTGACGAAGGGGATGTTGCGCCGCGTCAGTTCGAGCTCGAGGGCGGCGCTGTGATGGGCGGCGCGGAACAGCACCGCTTGGTTTTTCAGGCTGGCACCCGCTTCGCGATTCTCCAATACGCTCAAGGCGACGAAGCGCGCCTGATCGGCCTCCTCGCCGACCGTGACCAGCGCGGGAAGAGCGCCCGCGGCGCGCTCGGTCCACAGGTTCTTGGCGTAGCGCTCACGCGCGAGCGCGATGACGGCGTTGGCCGCCGCCAGGATCGGCCGCGTCGAGCGGTAATTGCGGTCGAGCGTGACGACGCGGGCGGGTGGGCTGAAGCTCTTGGGAAAATCGAGGATGTTGCGCACCGTCGCGGCGCGGAACGAGTAGATCGACTGCGCGTCGTCGCCGACCACCGTCAGTCCGCGCCCCCGAGGGCGCAGCGCCAGCACGATTTTTCCCTGTAGGCGGTTGGTGTCCTGATATTCGTCGACCAGCAGATGGTCGAAGCGGCCGGCGACGTCCGCCGCGATTTCGCTTTCAGAGAGCATCTGGGCGAAATAGAGCAAGAGGTCGTCGTAATCGAGGACGCTGTGGCGCTGCTTCATCTCGACGTAAGCCGCGTAGAGGCCGCGCAGCGCCTCCTCGTGCGCGGCCGCCCAGGGAAAATGCCTGGCCAAAGTCTCGGCGAGCGCGCTCTGCGAATTGACGACGCGCGAATAGATCGCCAGGCACGTCGCTTTGGTCGGGAAGCGCTCCTGGCCCTGCGAAAGCCCGGCCTCGTGGCGCGCGAGGTTCATCAGATCGGCCGAGTCCTCGCGGTCGTGGATGGTGAAGCGCGGATCGAGGCCGAGCCGCGGCGCGTATTCGCGAATGAGCCGCGCGCCGATCGAATGGAACGTGCCGGCGTAGGCCGGCGTCGAACGCGCCGCCGCCTCGGCGGCGAGCTTGCGTTGCAGCAGCCGCTGCACCCGCCGGTTCAACTCCGCCGCCGCACGGCGCGAAAAGGTCGCGAGCATGATGCGCTGGGGATCGGCCCCGGCGAGAATGAGATGCGCGACGCGATGGGCGAGCGTCGCGGTCTTGCCCGTCCCCGCGCCCGCGATCACCAGCAACGGCCCCGGCCCGTTCGCGTCGCCGACGCCGTGCTCGACCGCGAGACGCTGCGCCTCGTTGAGGTCGTCGAGGGGGTGAGAGCGAATCAGGGCGGGGGGCATGGGGCGAGGGAAACATGGTTCGGGATTGGGGGGCAAGCGGCGCGATATTCTACGTGACAATCCGTGGCGCTATTGGTTGAATGACCACGGCAAGGCCTTCGGGAAGGTGCGACGCCATGAAGGAGTTCGCTTCAGAGATTCGGGCCGCCGTGCGGTCAGGACGATTGACGGAGCCTTTTGATGCCGCGGCCGTAAAGCAGGCGTGCCCCGGATGGGCCGAACGGACCTATCATGCGTTCTTGCCGAAGCACGCCTTGGGTAATCCGGGTAAGAATACCGAACTATTTGTTAGAGTTGATATTGGTCGTTACCGGCTTCGCCCTGGCTTGTGATCAGGGCACCTTTGGACCTCGGCAACACGCGCGCAAATTCCTAATCCCCTCCAGCCACGCCGCCCCGTCGCCGTCAAGCGGATGCGCCGCTCCTCCGCTTTGCTTCGGCCCTTCGGGTGACTGCGCCGGGTCGGCGCGGCAAGGGGGTGGCAAGTCGCGTTGCCGAGCGAAAGCGGCCCGCGGGCCGCTTTTCGTCAGCAACGCGACTTGCAAACCAAGGGCCATCGACGCGCGGAGCAGTCAAGGCTCGCGAAGCGACCGCGCAGCGGCTTGGCCTTGGTGTGCCCGGCATGGGCATTGGATTGGAGGTGCAAGTCCTCTGTGGAGCGAGTTGGTAGCAACCACGAGCCGAAGGCAACCGCATGCAGAGCTGGGGTCGTGAGACGCCGCCTCTGG
>JBEKAL010000165.1:0-11375 GCA_050015935.1 Roseiarcus sp. | reverse complement strand
GGTCTGTCGACCCAATGTCTCGATCGCCGCATCCCCGACAAGCAGTCCCTCGTCGAGGAAGTCGACGCCTGGCAAAACCAGCGGAACAAAAACCACGCCAAGGCGGATTGGCAATTCACCACCGCCGACGCCCGCGTTAAGCTCAAGCGCCTATACCCCGCACTGTGAGCGACTCGGGGCAGTAGAGCAGACTCGTCAACCGTTCGAGGGCGAATATGAAAGTGGAGAACAAGGATCGTGCTCTCGGTTGTTGGGGATGGCGGGGCGGCGTTCGCCGCAGGGGCGCGGCCCGCGGGAATCGAACGTCGACAAGCTTTAATCGGCGCTCGAGGAGGCGACCGTGTGGGGAGCGCTTTCTCCTCGATGGTCGGGACGTTCAGGATATGCGCAAACGCGGCGCTGGCCGAAGCCGGAGATGAACGCCGCGCCGTGCGCGCCGTGCGCGCCGCCGCCGCCGTCGTCGCGAAAGCCGGGCGAAGCATGAAATGAAACACGCCTTGCCTCATCCGATCGCGTCAAGCCATGCGGCCCGATAAGCGATCAGACCGTCGAACGACGACGGCGCTATCGACCTTTGTTGCGCGGTCTTCATATGTCGGACGGGCCATTGCGCCAGCAAAGCCGCCCCTCGCGCGGTTCCTGCCGCATCGCCGCTAGCCAAGACCCGTTGCGCCGGACGCAAAGTCGCCAACAATTCGCAATAGGCCGAATTCGCGGCAAAGCTGCCTTCGACGATCAGATCGCCGTTGTCGGCGCCCAGCCGCGTCAACATCAGATCGCTCATGAGCGCGACGTAGAGCGTCGCCAGCGCGGGCCGGTCGGCCGGAACGACTTCACCACGGATCTCGCCTTTGCGCGAGGCGAAAGGTCCGCCCTGCGGCGCAAAGCACGGCAGAGCCATAGCGCCAGACGCCATGACGCGGGTCAATGCGGCGTCGTCAGCATCGCCCATCACGACGCCGACGATTTCGCTATATTCGCGCCCGCCCATGAATTTGCCGCAGGCGATCGGCCGTCCCTCGACGTCGACGTTCGCCAGCATGTCGTCGGCCTCATTGAGGCCGCCGACGCCGAGGCCGACCGCCATCAGGATGACCCATGTGCCGGTCGAAACGATCGTGAAGGGCGGCTTGCGCGAGGCCAGATGCGGCAACAGCGAGGCGTTGGAATCGTGGACGCCGCTCAACACCTGCGTCTCAGCGCCGAGGCCGGTCAACGCGGCGATGTCCGGCTTGACGGCGCCGAGCCGATCCCAGGCAGGACGGAACGGCGGAGTCAGTCGGGGCAAATCGAGCTTCGCCGCGAGACTTGACGGCCGTCGCTGCAACGGCGCCCAAAGATCGCTATGCGCGCCCAACATCGTCACCTCCGACGCGGCGACCCCGGCGAGCCGCCAGGACCAATATTGCGGGTAGGTCACGAAGTGTTTCGCTCTTGCGAAGGCGTCGGGAAACCTCTGCTTTTGCCAGGCGATCTGCCGCCCCAGGTTGAGGCCGGCGGGCAGCCGCGGCGAGAACGTTTCCGAATAGGGCGGCCGCAGCGAGGCATAGAGCGGCTCGACCTCTTCGACGCCGGCGAATTCATAGTCCAGCACGGGCAGCGCAAGCCCGACGTCGTCGACGAAAGCGCCTGCGGCGCCGTGCGTCGTCGGCACGATCGCGCTGATCGGATGCGACGCGTCAGCGTCGCGCAAGGCCTCGATCAAGAAGGCCCAGATCGCTTCGACGTCGGCGTGCGGATACGGTGGTCCTGGCAGAACGCGGTTCGGGGTCGAGCGCTCCCAAAGAAGAGCGCCATCCGCGCTGAACAGCTCGAGTTTGACGTTGGTCTTGCCAATATCGAGAACCGCGACGGCCCCGGGCATCGTGAGTCTCCGAATGTGCGGCGCGATATTGAGACGCCCGGCTGCGCTTGCTCAGGCGGTCAAGGGTAAGGCGGCTACCGGCGCCGGGTCAATCGCATTTCGTGGCATGGTTTGCTCCTCTCCGACCCTCGCGGGCGTTTTGTATCCATGCCGCGCGAGGAGCCGGGTTTCGTTGTGCCCCTGGCGAATACGACGAGCGCCGCGCGCAACTCCTCAATGGTTTTGAAGGTCCACGCCCAGACGCCTGGCGGCCGCTTCGGCGGCCTCGAACACGGCGGGCCGCCGCAAAGTCCCGACGCGCCCTTTGCCCTGGCGAAGCAAGGCTCTCGCCCAGCGAAGCGAGACCGCCGTCGGCAATCGAAACGCCACCGCGTTGCAGACGTCGTCATAACTGCAACCCCGTTTCATCGGCGCCTGGTCGATGTAGGCCTTGCGAACGTCGCCGACGTTGCTCGCGTCGGGAATCTTGCCCGCGCGGAGGTATTGTACGAACAGCCCTTTTTCGGGATCCGTCCAAAGCGGCGAATCGAGCAAATTACCCGGACAAATGGCGTTGCAACGCACGTTGTGCCGCGCCATTTCCAACGCAACGCTCTGGCTATGTCCGATAGCGCCGAACTTGCTCGCAGCGTAGGCGGAATTGGCGGCGCTGCCTCTCTTGCCCGACTTGGAATTGATATTGATGATCGAGCCGGATTGCTGCTTCTTCATGATGCGGCAGGCATGCTTCGTGACGAGGAAATAGCCGAACAGGTTGACCGTCATTACCGCGCGCCATTTCTCCGCGTCGGCTTCGGCGATCGGCTCAGCGATGAGGATCCCGGCGTTCGAGACGACGACGTCGACGCCGCCGAAATCCCGCTCGGCGCCTATGAACAGTTCCTCCACCTCGGCTTCGCGCGTGACATCCACTTTCACGCCGACGGCGCGAGCGCCCGTCGCATCGGCGATCGCGGCGGCCGCATCCTTGGCGCCCTGTTCGTTCACGTCGGCGACCACGACGATGCAGCCCTCGTTCGCCAGACGTTCGGCAATCGCCCGGCCGAGACCCTGCGCGCCGCCCGTGACGATGGCGACTTTGCTGGCGAGCGACCCGGTCATGGTTCTGCGAACCTTCTCAGCAAGGCCGTTTCCGCCTCCGCGCTCCAGCGGCCGCTTTCCAGCGGCGCCTCGCTTCCCAGCTCGCGCAGCGCTGTCAGCTTGAGATCGCGGCAGGAGGGATAGACGAGGATTTTGCCGGCCAGAAGGTTCTTCTCGACGGCGCGTATGCCATCGATCGCGCCATCGAGGCCCGACACCGCGGCGACGGAGAAATTGGTGTCCAGCTCGCGGGATGCGACCTTGGCCAGAACCCGCTTCATGTCCTTCAGGTCGGAGCCGCTGGTGCCGACGAAATAGAGTTGCTTCTCGACGTAGGCGTCGAGATCGAGGGCGGCCGTCGTTTCGGCTGGAATACCGGCGAAGATGTTGATGATGGCGTTCTTTTCGGACGCCGTGATGGCTTGTCCCACCAGAGCCGCGACGGGCGCCATCAGGACGATATAGTTGAAAGTCTCGTCGAGCGAATCCTTCGATGGATTGTAGCTGTGGAACGCGACCTGGTTCCTCCGCGCAAGCGGCCCGGCGAGATCTCGAAGTTCCGCGAGACGTTCATCGTTGAGATCGCCGGCGTAGACGGCCACATCGGGCACGCCCCGACACAAGTCACGAATTACGTGCATCGTTCCCATCGGCCCCGCCGCGCCGACGATGTTGATCTTGTCGGCCGGACGGATCTCGGGGCTCGCCGGAATCGCAGCGAAAGCCGCCGCCGGATCGGCACCGGCGGTTCCGATGACGCGGACGCCGCCGTAGTGGACGCGGCCGACTTGCGCGTCGACGGGACGGCCGAACTTCCGGCCGCCCTGGACGATCGTCAGCAGGCCGCGCGCGGCGAGTTTCGCAAACAGTTTCTCCACCGTCGCGGGATCGGCGCCGAAATAGACGACGTCGTCGTAGGTCCCGTCCGGTAGTTCGCCGACGGAGCCGCCGGTCGCGAAGTCGGTGGACGTCGGTCGTCCCGGACATCTTTCCACTGCGGCGCGGTCAACCGGAGCGTCCCCCGCCACGAGCAGACGGCCCCCGGGCTTCAACGTCCGTCGCTGAACCTCGGTATAGGCGTTCTCGACGCAGGCCCACGGCTCGATGAGAGCGAGAGCGGACGCCGAGAGATCCTCGGGCGCCGGAATGAGCATCGATTCGCCTTCGGGCGAAGTAATGACGCGCTCATCCAGCAACACGTATTCCTGCAGCGCGCCTTCGAAGTTGTAGCCGAAAGCGGCGTTGGACTTTTCCGTCGGCAGCCATCGATAGTCGGTCTGAACCAGGAACCGTTCGCCGATCTTGTAACGATCGACGCCCTGCCCGACCTTCACGATGCGAACGACGGCTTCGTGGCCGGGGACGGTCGGTTTGTCGCCGGGAACGTAGTTGGGCATTTCCGCAAGCGCTTGAAGACCAATGCCGCCCGTAATCGCCGATTTCCGGGTGTGTTGGGAGAATTGCTTGAGCAGCTTGAGATCGGAGAAACACAAGCCGACAGCCTCGACTTTGGCCAGAAGCTGGCGTCGTCCCGGGTTGGGAACGGGTTTGGCTGGATTGAGCTCGATCTTCTCGGGTCCAACCAGCTGGACAGCGCGCGCCGTCTGTGGAATGTCGTTCATGGCAAGCTTCTCAGTCCAGTCTTTCCAGCAGCTGTTTCGGCGCCGTTCCGGCGTTGAGGGCGCTCAGTCTCTTCTCGGTGTCGGGTCGCAAGGCGCGTCCTGCCGCATCAAAGAAGTCATTTTTCGCCGCGAGTGAAGAGAAACTGTCTTTGGCCCATGAACTCAGGTAACCCAGCCCGCATTCGCGTTGCAGAACCGAATGCGCATAGACGATATAGGCGCCCCGTCGGAACGCCGGCGCCAACGGCTTGAGTTCTTCTGAAGAAAACGAATCGACGAACTTCTGCCCGGGCGCGTTCATCTCCGTGCCGACGACGAGAGGAAATCCGACCTTCTCGGCCAGAACGACAACCTTGTAGAGATTTTGAATCTTATGGTCAGGGAGGCCTGGCGTGTAGTTGCGGTCCGGAATGACGTTCAGCGCCGCGGTCCCAGATGACTTGGCGACTTCGATGAATTCCTCCATCCGCTGTTCGCCCTCGCTCGCGCCGTCGAGCCACGCCATGGTCGGAATCGCCCCCGCTTCGACGACGAAACGGTTCATCTTCGCCATTTGGGGAAAGGACCCGCTGTCGGGCGCCATATATCCGACGCCGCCCTGCTTCATCGTCTTGGCGCGGATCAGCCCCTGCAATTTCGCGCCGGCGGCCGGAGCGTCGCCCAGTCGCTCCGTCCAGAAGGCCGCGCGGCGGCGGGCGTCCGGAAACGCCTCGACCGCCTTGCGTTCGTACGCTTCGCAGAGGTGGCGTTCGGTCGCGTTGCCATTGGGCGTCAGCGGCCTCACGTCCCTCTCGAAGTCGAGTTGGACCGGGTCGAGACACGCGTTGACGCGCGCAAGCATGTCCCGCGTCCGTTTCTGTGCGGCGGAGCGCATTTCGGTCAGAAAGGGATGAGACAGGGAACCCGGAAACCCGACGCCCATGTGATACGCCACGCCCGGTTCGCCGGGAGAATTGATCACTTGCGTCGCGAATTCCGGCACGAACACACGGGTTTCCACACTGGCGCAATTCTTCAGTCCGATGAGGCGCCCCGCTTCGAGGAATTCGTCGGCTCCGTCCAAAACATCGAAATCGACGATGCCGGCGACGGCCAATCCCGCCTTCCGTGCAAGCCAGGCGAATTTCGACGGCGAATAACCGTAAGCATTGTATGAGAAAAAGGTGTGGGCGTGGAGGTTGACCGCAATGCCCGGTTCGGGAAGGACGTCACGGCCGCTCTGCGCGCCTCGCCACAACAGAGTCAGCGCCTCCCGGCGCCGACTCCTGTCGAAATCGTCAAGTTGGCGCTCCAATTGTTCCCTGGGGACCATCGACGTTCAGACTTCGTTAGAGAGGCGACCAAGCCTGCGAAGGCCTGCCCGCGTGCGCATCCCGCCGGGACGATGGACCATCCAATCGCGAAGGGCCAAACGCTCATGGGAGGTGGTTATGAGCGCAACTGCGCCTCACGAAGCGACAAGAGACCCTCTCGCGCTATATTAATTTGACAGAATGTGCTCCTCAGGAAATGACAGTGTCAAGGCCATCCACCGGAGGGCCCGCCCGCGGTTCGCGCGAGTTCGCAACGCAGAAAGACATGCAGGATGATGACGGAACCTCAGACATACGTTAGCGACATGCGGCCCCGGTTCGAGCCGTTCGTGATCGATTGCGGCAAGATCGCCGCGTATCGCTACTCGGGCAGCCTCCGGTCGGAACTGGAATCCAAAACGCTCACCGTGGCGGAAGCGATCGCGATCCTGGAAGACATGCTGGTTATCCGAGAATTCGAGGAGATGATCGTAAAGCTGCGTTCGGGCGCCTACGATCCCATACGCGATTTCAACTATCGCGGCCCGACGCACGTGTCGGTCGGCCAAGAAGGAACGGCCGCCGGCGCCTGCTCCGCGCTGCTCGTGTCGGACAACATCACCAGCACGCACCGCGGGCACGGCGAGAGCCTGGCGAAGGGCACGGTCGCCATGCGCTCGATGGACGAAGACAGGCTTCGCGCGCGCGTCCCCGGCTGCCGGGCCAATAGCCGCGAGGAATTGCTCGAGGCGGCGCTCGAGGAGCACGTCTACCGAACGATCTGCGAGCTGTTCGGCAAGGACGATGGTTATTGTCGCGGGCGCGGCGGTTCGATGCACATCGCCGACTTTTCGGTCGGCCATCTCGGCGCCAACGCCATCGTTGGCGGCGGCGTGCCGATCGCCACCGGCGCGGCCATGGCCAACCGCTACTTCGGCGACGAGGCGGTGGTGTGCTGCTTCGCCGGGGATGGCGCGTTCGCCAACGGCGTCGTGCTCGAATCTCTAAATTTCGCCGCCCAGGCCCAGTTCGTCAACCACTACGCCAATGGGCGCGCCTTCGGCCTGCCGATCATTTTCCTGGTCTGCAACAACCATTACGGCATGACGGGTCGCGCCGACGACGAGGTCGCGGGCGTGCGCCGCTTGGCGCAGCGCGCGGCAGGGTTCGCCGACAACCTGATGCACGCCGAGGTCGTCAACGGCATGAACGCATTGGCCGTGCGCGACGCCGTCCTGCGGGCTGCGAAGCTCTGCCGCGAAGGCGGGGGACCGGTTCTGATCGAGGCCGACTGTTATCGTTACTGGGGCCATTCGCTGAGCGATCCGCGCAACGAGTATCGCACCAAGGAGGAGGAGGCGGCGTGGAAGGCGGTCGACCCCATCGAGACCTACAAGAAGGAATTGACCGACGCCGGCGTTCTGGATTCCGAGGGGATCGAACGGGTGGCGCGGCGCGTCGCCGAGCGCAACGCACGCGCCGCCAGACGCGCCGCCGCCGCCGCCGACCCGGACGTCAAGGACATCCTGGCCTTCATGTACACGGACACGAAAAACGAGATCGTTCCGTCGGAGTTCACGAAGGTCGAGCTGTATTCGCCGGCGCCCGAAGCCAAACGCGTCAACGGCGAGATCAGCTACAAGGATGCAATCCGCGAGGCCCTTGCCGAAGAAATGCTTCGCGACAGCCGCGTCGTGCTCTATGGCGAGGACGTGGCCGACTATGGCGGCGCGTTCAAGGTCACGAAAGGACTGATCGAGGCGTTCGGTCGCCGCCGCGTCTTCAACACGCCGATCAGCGAGGCCTGCATCTGCGGCACCGCCTGCGGCGCGGCGATGAGGGGACTGCGGCCGGTGGTCGAGCTGATGTACTTCGACTTCGCGCTGATGTCGTCGGACCAGATCAGCAACCAAGCCGCCAAGTGGCATTATATGAGCGGAGCGCAGACGGAAGTGCCCCTTGTCATCCGCGCTTCGGCCGGAGGCGGCAAGGGCTACGGCGGGCAGCATTCGCAAACGCTCGAATCGGTCTTCTGCCATATCCCCGGCCTGTATGTGATCTACCCGTCGACGCCGGCCGACGCGAAGGGCCTGCTGAAGTCGGCCATTCGTGACAACAATCCGGTCCTCTTCGTCGAATCGCAGCTTCTTTACGGCATGAAGGGCCCGGTCGCCGAAGGCGAGCATTTGCTTCCGCTTGGCGTCGCCGACGTAAAGCGCGAGGGCGGCGACATCACCTTCGTCAGTTGGGGCCCGGCGGTCCATGATTGCCTGAAGGCGGCCGAACGGCTTGCAGCGGAGAGCAAGGTCGAGGCGGAGGTCGTGGACCTGCGCAGCCTGATTCCGCTCGACATCGAGACCGTCGTCCGTTCCGTGCAGAAGACGGGGCGCTGCATCGTCGTCAGCGCAGCCGTTCACATCGGCAGCTTCACCGGCGAGATCGCCTCGACGGTGCAGCAGCTGGCGTTCGACTATCTCGACGCGCCCGTTCTGCGCGTCGGCGCCAAGAACGGCGTCGCGCCCCAGTCGCATGTGCTGGAGCAGGCGTTCCTGCCCAGCGTCGATGATGTAATCGCCGCCGCGCGCTCCATCCTGTAGGCCTCGCCATGGTCACGCCGATCGTCATGCCCAAGTTCGGTCAGATGACCGAAGACAGCGCCATCGTCGAGTGGCTGAAGAAGGAGGGCGATACGGTCGCCAAGGGCGACATGCTGTTCTTGGTCGAGACCGACAAATCGGTCATGGAGGTCGAAAGCTTCAACGAAGGCACGCTGCTCAAGATCGTGGTCGGCGTCGGGGTCAGCGTCCCCGTGCAAAGCGTCGTCGCCTACCTCGGCGAGAAAGGCGAGGCCATTCCGGTAGCGCCGGTTCCGGAACGCCGCGCGCCTGCGAGCGCGGCGCCTGTTCCCGCGCCAGCCGCGCCGTCCCGCCACAGCGGAGCGCCGGCCGCGATCGTGGCCGCGTCTTCGGGGCCGCCGGCGCCGGCGGTTCCGGCGCCCGCGGCCGCGACGGCGCCGGCCCTTTTCCGGATCAGCCCCCGCGCGGCGGCTCTCGCTAGGGAATGTGTGATCGACCCCCATGCCATCGGAGGCAGCGGCCCCGAAGGCCGCATCGTCGAGAGGGACGTGAGGGCCTATCTTGACGCAAAGGACTATTGGAGCCTTCGCGTGAGCCCGGCCGCCAAGGCGTTGGCGGCCAAGGGGGGCGTCGACCTCATCGCCGTCCGCGGCGACGACCGCGCCAAACGCATCGAAGTCGCCGACGTCGAGCGCGCCGTCGCCGAAAAGCCGGCGGCGATGAGCAAGATGCGGCAGGTCATCGCCCAGCGTCTGACGCAAAGCGTCGTCACCGCGCCGCATTTCTACGTCACCGTCGAAGTGGACATGACGAACGCGCTCGCCCATCGGGCGCGGCTCAAGGTCGGCGGCGCGCGCTATACGGTCACCGACTTTATCGCGCAGGCGTCGATCCTGGCGTTGAAGGAATTCCCCCCGGTGAACAGCTCGACGGACGGCAGAAGCGTCCGCTGGCACAGCCACGTGCATCTGGGCATCGCGGTGAACCTCGATCAGGGATTGGTCGTCCCCGTGGTCCGCGACGCGGATGAAATGACGATGGCCGTATTGAGCGAGCGCTCGAAGGAGCTCATCGAAAGGGCGCGCGCGGGCGGCGTTGCCCCTGATGAGATGAGCGGATCGACCTTCACCATTTCGAACATGGGCATGCTCGATGTGGAAAACTTCACGGCGATCATCAATCCGGGCGAATCCGCGATCCTGGCGGTGTCCAGCACAGTCAGGAAGCCGGTGGTCCGCGGGGACGACATCGTGGCGCGCCCAATGCTCAAGATGACGTTGTCGTCCGATCATCGCCTGATCGACGGCGCGACGGCGGCCCGCTTCATCAACAGCATCAAAGCAAAGCTCGAGGACGACGGACTGTGGAGCGCTTTGACGTCGTAGTCATCGGTGCCGGACCGGGCAGGATTTCGGCTTGGCGTACGGATTGGCGCATTCCGGTTAAGGAATTTCCACCCGCTCAAAGCGGCTCCCTGGCGGCATTGCCTATGAACATTTCGCCATCACGGTTGTAGCGGGGGAGCATCGCTTCGCTCGCGCGCCGGGTCTGCGCCCTGATCTTGAGCGAAGAAACCCCGGCCTGCGCCGTGGTGGTTGCGAAGCCTGCTCATCGCGAGCGACCGGAGCACTAGTGGGGCCGATGCTGGCTAGCCAGATCGTGCTATCGTGAGCTAATTGGCGATCTCGACACGGCCGAAAATGGGACGGTTCCGGCGATGACCCACGTCACCTACAAAGTCGTCGAACACGACGGCGGTTGGGGTTACAGCGTTGGCGACGTTTTTTCGGAAACTTTCGCGACCGAGGAACTCGCCCATGCAGCCGCGGCCAACGCGGCGCGTGAGCAACAAACGCCAGGAGAGAGCGAACCCGTTCAGTACGAAGATCGTTCGGGTCGTTGGCATGAGGAAACGGCCAACGGGAGTGATCGTCCGGACACCGACGTCAAGGACTGAAGGGCTATGCGCCTTCCCCCGGCGATAGCGGAAAATGGCGCTCGACGCCGACCCTTTTATGAGGCTCAGAACGCGCGGATCTCCATCTTGGCCAACAGCGCCTCTGAAAGGCAGGATACGATTTCGCAGATTGTTCCGACCACGTGAAACAATCCACTTGCAGGCGGGGCGGGACATATGTTCCGCAAGTGGCCGAGCGGCGCGCCTTGAGCGTGGAAGAGTCGATGAGAACCTGCGAAGGCGCCCCGCCGACTCGTGCGAGTGCATCTAACAGATCGATCCCCACGTCCTTGGCCGCCTAGCGGCGATAAGGATTGTAGCGGACTGTCTTCGGGCCGTATCCCGCCGGCGCGTCGACCCAGCGCCCGCCCGACTTCAGCACGTGGACGATGCCGCCGATGATCCGTCGCTCGTCAACGCGCGCCTTGCCGCGCGTGTCGGTGGGAAGATGCGGTGCGATCTTCGAGAATTGCTCGTCCGCCAGCCAGAACCGGTCCCGATTCGTCAGCGCTTCCTTTCGGAAGCCGTGAATCACAAACCCCCGATCATGACAACCATTTTATGGGTCATGACCCTAAGACAAAATCACCTAGTTGTAACGTGAAAATAAACCGATCGAGCAAAATGGCAACGATAAGAGGGAAGGGCAAAGGGGGAATGTGTGCCCCCGGTGTGCCCCCAGACGCATCATCGATGTAAGCCCGAATCGCTCCTGTCGTGGAATATCAATGATTTCAGCTCGTTAAATGGCTCCCCTTCCTGAACGCTTATCGAACCATGTGCATAGCGCCGAGCTCGGATTTCCTGCTCGCCCTTGAGGACGTTCGGCAGCTACGATTAGCCGCCTAGGATCGACCCGACGCAACTCATACGGTTTCCGGGCGATCAGCTCGCATTGGCGATGGGCGGCCACCAGTGGAAGCCGGCTCTGCCCTTTAGGGTTTGTCGGTCGTTGGCGAGATGAGCGCAGCGCTCGGAAATGAT
>JBEKAL010000164.1:0-9151 GCA_050015935.1 Roseiarcus sp. | reverse complement strand
TTGCTGAAGCGGCCGCTGACCCTGGCGGACGTGAAACACATGCTGTTGGGACACTGGGGCACCACCCCCGGGCAGAATTTCATTTATGTGCATTTGAACCGGGTCATCAAGAAATACGACCTCGACATGATTTACGTCTCCGGCCCCGGTCACGGCGGCCCGGCCGTGGTCGGCAACACGTATCTCGAGGGAACCTACAGCGAGATCTATCCCGAAGTCAGCCAGGATGAAGCCGGGCTTCGCCGGCTCTTTAGGCAATTTTCGTTTCCAGGAGGGATCCCCAGCCACGCATCGCCGGAGTGCCCCGGCTCGATCCACGAAGGCGGCGAACTGGGCTATTCGCTCAGCCATTCGTTCGGAGCGGCGTTCGACAATCCCGATTTCATCGTCGCCTGCGTCGTCGGCGACGGCGAGGCCGAAACGGGTCCGCTGGCCACGGCGTGGCATTCGAACAAGTTCCTCGATCCGGTGACCGACGGCGCGGTGTTGCCGATCCTGCATCTCAACGGCTACAAGATCGCCAATCCCACGATCCTCGCCCGCATCGCCCACGAGGAATTGGAACAGTTGCTCCGCGGCTACGGGTGGACCCCCTATTTCGTCGAGGGTCACGAGCCCGAGCCGATGCATGAGGCGATGGCCGCGACGCTCGATGCGGCGATCGAGCAGATAAAAGAAATTCAGCGGCGCGCCCGCGCCCACGGCGAATCCGCGCGGCCGCGCTGGCCTATGATCGTGCTGAATTCGCCCAAAGGCTGGACAGGTCCGAAGATGGTCGATGGCCTGCGGGTCGAAGGGACCTTCCGATCGCATCAGGTGCCGATTTCCGACCCGGCCGCCCATCCCGGACACCTCAAGCTGCTGGAAGATTGGCTGAGAAGCTACCGGCCGGAGGAACTCTTCGACGAGCAGGGGCGCCTGAAGCCGGAACTGGCCGAACTCGCGCCCAGCGGCGAACGGCGCATGGGCGCGAACCCCCACGCCAACGGCGGCATTCTTCTCCGAGATCTGCGGATGCCGAACTTCCGAGACTACGCGGTCGACGTGTCTTCGCCGGGCGTGAGCGGCATCGGCGACACCCATGTGCTCGGGGGTTTCCTGCGCGACGTGGCGAAGCTGAACGCCGAGCTGCGGAACTTCCGGGTCTTCGGCCCGGACGAGACGCTCTCCAACGGCCTGGAAGCGCTCTTCGAGGCGACGAAACGCCAGTGGGAAGGCGCGACCGAGCCGACCGACGAGTTTCTCGCGCCGACGGGGCGCGTGGTGGAAATGCTCAGCGAGCACCAATGCGAGGGTTGGCTGGAAGGATACTTGCTGACCGGGCGGCACGGACTGTTCAATAGTTACGAGGCGTTCATCCATATCGTCGACTCGATGTTCAATCAGCACGCCAAGTGGCTGAAGGTCACGTCGGAGCTGCCGTGGCGGCGGAAGATCGCGTCGTTGAATTACTTGCTCGCCTCGCATGTCTGGCGCCAGGATCACAACGGCTTCACGCACCAAGATCCCGGTTTCATCGACCATGTCGTGAATAAGAAGGCCGAAATCGTGCGCGTCTATCTTCCGCCCGACGCAAACTGCCTGCTGTCGGTGATGGACCACTGCCTGCGCAGCCGCCATTACGTCAACGTGGTGATCGCGGGCAAACACCCATCGCCGCAGTGGCTGACGATGGACGCCGCCGTCAAACATTGCACCGAGGGCATCGGCATCTGGCCGTGGGCCAGCAACGACCAGGATGTCGCGCCCGATGTGGTGATGGCCTGCTGCGGCGACGTGCCCACGCTAGAAACGCTCGCCGCCGTCTCGATCATGCGCGAGCACCTGCCGGACCTGAAAGTCCGCGTGGTCAACGTCGTCGACCTGATGAAGCTTCAACCGCGAACCGAGCACCCCCATGGGTTGACCGACCTGGACTTCGATGGGCTCTTCACCAAGGACAAACCGGTGATCTTCGCCTTTCACGGCTACCCATGGCTGATCCACCGGCTGACCTACCGCCGCGCCAACCACGACAACATGCACGTGCGCGGCTACAAGGAAGAGGGCACCATCACCACTCCCTTCGACATGACGGTGCTGAACGATCTGGATCGCTTCCATCTGGTGATCGACGCCATCGATCGCCTGCCGCAGATCGCCGACAAGGGCGTCTACCTCAAGCAGCGGCTCAAGGACAAGCTGATCGAGCACAAGCAATATATCGTCCAGTACGGCCAAGACATGCCGGAAATCCGGAATTGGAAGTGGGGCGCTCCTTGAAGGACGGGCGCCTTCGACGGGTTGACGGCGACAGATAGGCAAGCCGAGCCCCGCAGCGGCGACAGCGCGGTCGGCGGAGCGCGGCATAAGACGGTCACGCTCTTCGCGACGCGGGTCAAGCCGCGCCGCTCGGAGGCTGCGAAGAGCGGCCAGCGCTTTGTTGCGTGAAAGGCGCTATTTGACGAGCGGCTCGAGGATCGCGCTGAGTTGGTCCAGGCTCAGCTCGCCCTCATAGACTTTGCCGCCGATGACGAACGTCGGCGTTCCCGCGATCTTGATGGTCGATTCCGCCGTTTCCACGATTCTGCGCATCGCGTCGGCCTTGGCCTGGTCCTCCAAGCACGCCATCGCCCTGTCGTGGCTCATGCCCGTCGGGCGCATGGCGGTGATCAACGCTTCGAGCGGGTTGTCGACGAAAGCCCATTTGTCCTGTTGGGCGAACAGAAGCTCGATCGTCGCCAGCGCCTTGTCGTCGCCGACGCATCGCGCCAGGACGAAAGCCGCGAGATCGAGGGGATTGCGCGCGAATTCGCGGAAGATGAAACGCGCTTTGCCGGTGTCGACATAGGCGGACTCGAAGGCCGGCAGCACGTCGTGATCGAACACGGCGCAATGCGGGCACGTCAGCGAGCCATATTCGACGACGGGAACGCCTTTGGCGTCGCCGATCGAAAGCTCCGGCAGCGGCCCGGGTCGCAGCACCGCCGCCATGTCCACACTCCGATCCGGCTTGGGCGCCGATTGCGCTTGCGCCGCGCCGGCGAAGGAAAGCGCGATGGCGAACGCCGCGACCGCGGCGTGGCGGACCAGAGAGGACGAAGACGAGAAGGTCACGAAGAAACTCCCGAGCTCGGAGGGCGACAACGGGCGGAACATTGGACTCTTTCGCCGATTGCGGCAAGGGCGGTCAATGCGCCAGCGCCGCGCCGAGCCGCGGCTGCGCGATTGCGACGCCCGCCTGCGCGCCCAAGGCGATCAGGCCGCCGAAACGGCGCCGCTTCTTGGCGGCGTGATTGGTGAAGATGTCGGCGAGACGATGGTCGAGGAAAGGGTTGCGGAAGCGCTCGATCACGCTTCGCCGATAGGCGCGGGCCTGCTCGCCCAGCCCAATCGCGTCAAAGACGGGCAATACTTCGCGGTCATAGAGATCGTTGAGGTCGTTAAGGACCGCGGCGTCGGCGAGCAGGGCGCGCACGGTCTCGGAGCGGGCGGCCGGGCCGATCATGCGCCAACGCACACGATAACCGGCCCGGCCCCTTCTTGATCCCTCCACACTATCAATAAGGGGACGTACACCACGCTGCTATACGCAGAAGGTCTTCCAAAATATTTAGTTCAATGCCACAGCGAGCGTTCCCCGCACGCCAAGCGCGAACAGCGAGGAAAGCCAGTTCGAAACCGTCGCCTTGAATGCCCGCGACTGTCCCAGCTCCCCAAAGATCTCGGTAATCGCGGTATAGCGCTCGACCAGCGCCGGAGCATCCCGTCCGACCTCTCGGGCGATCTGACGCAGGCGGTCTGCCTGGGGATCGACCACGTCGATTGGATTGCCCGCCTCATCCACGCCGGTCACGTACCGCATCCAAGCGGCCACGGCGAGCGCCAGGCGCTCGAAGGGCTGGTTCTTCGCCATACGCTCGCGTATCGGCGCCAACAAGCGGGGGGGAAGCTTCTGCGATCCGTCCATGGCAATCTGCCAGGTCCGGTGCGCAAGCCCAGGATCGGCGAACCGCTGCAACAGCAGCGCGCGGTAAGCCGCCAGATCGACGCCGGCCGGAGTCGCCAAGGTCGGCGAAACTTCGCGCTCCATCATGCGCGCGGTAAAGGCGCGTAGCGACGGTTCGCCGATGGCCTGGGCGATCGTCTGATGACCGGCCAGATAGCCGAGATAGGCCAGCGCCGAATGGCTGCCGTTCAAGAGACGAAGCTTCATGGTTTCGTAGGGGACCACGTCGCTGACCAGCATTGCTCCGGCTGTTTCCCATGCCGGCCGTTCCGCCGCGAAACGATCCTCAATCACCCATTGGCGAAAGTTTTCGCAGGAAATCGACGCATCGTCGCGCAGGCCGATCTGTCGCTCGATCTGATGTTGGCTCTCCTCGGTCGGCGCCGGCACGATACGATCCACCATCGAGCACGGGAAGGTGACATTCCCAGCCACCCAATGAGCAAGATCCCGATTGCTGAGTTCAAGGAACCGGGTCAGCGCGTTCTCGATGACGTGGCCGTTTTCCATGATGTTGTCACAGGAAAGAATGGTCAGTGGGCCGCCACGCCGCTGGCGACGCGCCGCCAAGCCACGCGCCAGCAGGCCAATCGCCGACAGCGGCGTCCCGGTCTCGGTCAGGTCGCGGACGATCTCCGGATGCTTTTCGTTAAGACGGCCGCTGGCCGGGTCGAGGCAATATCCCTTCTCGGTGATGGTCAGGGTGACGATCCGGGTTGCAGGCGCGGCAACGCGCGCCGTCACGGCGTCCACTTCGTCGGGGGCGAACAAGACCTCGCGCAGTGTGCCGATGATCCGCGCCTTCACGCCATCCGGCGTTCGTTCCGCCACCGTGTAGAGATTGTCTTGCGGCAGCAGGGAAGGACGAACGTCCGGGATGCGCGGAACGACGCCGCAAATGCCCCACGGACCTGGGTGACGGGTAATGGCTTCCTGCGTGTACAGAGCCTGGTGGGCTCGGTGGAAGGCGCCGACGCCGAAATGCACAATGCCGATTTCCAGACTTCGCGGGTCAAATCCTGGCCGCGCAACATCGACCGGTAGCCGATCCATCGTCGCCAAACTCAAACGTTCCATCAATGTTCTCCGCTAGTGCATAATTCCTCAAGTGGCCCCGCGCGGCGGGACCATTTTTGGCGGCGGCTAAGTTGGAAATCCGTCCGCTGGTTGTCCCTATCTATCATGATCTATCATGCCGCCAAGGGCTGTGTCTGCTTCTGTTCCTGTGGGCATGTGGTCAACGCGCGAGCGTTGTCCACATGTCCACAAGCTCCTGCCGCCACTCCCTCTCGCCAGACGGCCATCGGGGCGCGATAGCCGAGCGCCTGATGAAGGCGGCGCTCATTGTAGAAGGCGAAGTACGCGCCGATGCCGGCTTTCGCCTCGCGGCCGTCGGCGTAGCCTTTCAGATAAACGTCCTCGTGCTTCAGCGAGCGCCAGACCCGTTCGATAAACACGTTGCCCATCCAGCGAACGCCCTCGTCGAATGATACCCGACGTCGGCGCGCACCTTGCCGCGAAACACCCAATAGGACCATCCGGTATAAGCGAGAACGATGGGCAAGAGGAACACCGCGCCCACCAGCAGGAAGGCCTGCGTGCGCAGCGAGGACGCGGCTTCCCGGAGCGTGAAATGGTGCGGCGCGATCATCGGCCACAGACTGATCGCGATGCCGCCGTAAGCCAACGCGAACAGGCCGATGCCGGCGAGGAAGGGCGCGGCGTCCGACGATCCCGCAAGCGTGCGCCAAGCCGCCAGAGCGATCAGCGCGGTCGCGATCGAGACGGGCGACAGCCAGTGCATTGGGCCATGAGAACCACCGCGCGGCGATCTCGGGGCTCATCAAGGGCGTCCACAGGCTGACGACGACGATCGCGACGAAGACGCCGACAAGGCCGATGCGGCCATGCCGGCGCGCGTCGCACGATCCGTCCGCCGAGCCGGCGATAGAAGACGAGCGCGACGCCGGTGAAAATCGAGAAGGGCGTGAAGCAATCGAGCGATGTCCCGGCGAAAGCCCGCCCCTCGACGCGGAAGCCCTGAATGAACGCGCCGAGGACAACGCCCTGGGCCAGGGTGGCGACGATCGATCCGATGTTGAATCCATGATCCCAGAACGTCCGGCGTTCGGCGTTACGAAAGCGAAACTCGAACGCGACGCCGCGAAACACGAGGGCCAGCGCCAGCGCGCGCAATTTATCGCCGTTGCCTTCGATCAGTTCGCAAGGAAAAAGCGTCGGCGCAGGCCGCCCGGCGGCGAAGCGCGCATGGAGCAGCTTCGTCAGCTTGGCGGGGAACGACGGGGAACCGCGCCCTCGAAGCGATCGCTCGGGCTGAGTTCGTAGCCGCGGTCGCCCGTGTTCGAAACGATCCAACGCGCATCGTCGACGAACAGCCTCTCGAGCGCGCCCCAGTCGCCGTTGGCGTCGACGCCGCGCCCGATGCTGGCGACTTCGATCCATTCGTCGACGACGGCGTCTCCCGCCAGTCCGCGCACGTGGACGCGATACGGCCGGCCCGAATTGAAGAAGGCGAGGCGGCGCGCGCTGTCCGCCGAAGCCGTCGTCTGCGCGACGGCGATTGTTCGCGCGCCGTCGCCCTCGGCGAAGCCCTCGGCGACGAAAAGATCGAAATGCGCCTGAAGGAACCGACTGGCGCCGAATTGCAGGATCGGGAAGGTCATCGCCTTAGATCTCGATGAGCGCTTTGACGACGCCGCTGGAGGGTTGCAGCCAGTACGGGAACATTTTCGGCGCCTCTTCGAGTGTGGCGCGATGGGTGTTCAACGCCTTGGTCGGGATCGCGCCGGCGCGCAACATCGCGAAGACGGCGTCGAAATCCTGCCGCGTCGAGACGCGGCTGCCCAGCAGCGTCGTCTCGCGCTTGTGGAATTCCGGATCGACGAACGTGATCGACCCGAGCACGAGGCTGACCAGCACGTAGGCGCCGCCGTGCGCGACGAGCGAGAATCCGGCGTTCATCGCCTCGGCGGAGCCGGTGCAGTCGATCACGCAATCGAAGAAATCGCCGCCGGTCGCCGCTTCCAACGCGGCGCGCGCGCCTTCGCCAGCTTTGACCAGGCGATCGACGTCGAGCGCTTCCTCGCAAAAGCGCAAGCGATCCTCGCGAGTATCCAACATGGTGACGTCGGCGCCGCGCGCTTTGGCGGAAATCGCGCAGGCGACCCCGATCGGCCCGGCGCCGACGATCACGACGCGCTGGCCGGCAGCGACCTCGCCGCGTCGCACGCCATGGGCGCCGACGGCGAGGAATTCCGCCATCGCCGCTTCGTCGAGGCCGACGCCCTCCGCGTCGACGAGGTTGTCTTCGGGGACGCAGAGCCAATCCGCCATGCCGCCGTCGGAGTGCACGCCGACCACGTTCATCTTCTGGCAGCAATTGGGCTTGCCCCGCCGGCAGGCGACGCAGGCGCCGCAGGATATGTAGGGCAGGACCGCGACGCGTTGGCCGATGCGAAACCGGCTCGCCGGGCCGATCGCCTCGATCTCGCCCGAGAGCTCGTGGCCGATGACGCGGGGATAGTCCAAATAAGGTTGCGTGCCCTCGAATATGTGCAGGTCGCTGCCGCACACGCCGGCGCGCCGGATGCGCACCAGCGCGGCGCCGGGCCGGACCTCGGGCTTGGCGCGCTCGACCAGCGTGAGTTCGCCGGGGCGCGAACAGAGCAGCGCTCTCACGAGTGGCCTCCCGCGCGCGGGCGCCGGGCCGGATTTTGCTTTGCTGACGTTGACATGCTTGCACCTCCGGCGCGTTTATGCCCGAGTTTCGCCGCGAAGGAAACCCTGAGCGAAGCGCCGCAGCGGAGGAGAGCTGTGGAGTATAGACAATTAGGCAATTCGGGGCTGAAGGTCTCGGTCCTGACGATGGGCGCGATGACCTTCGGCGGGCAGGGCGTCTTCGCCAAGATCGGCAATATTTCGCTTGCGGAAGTGCGGCGGCTGATCGACCTCGCCGCCGACGCCGGCGCCGGCGTCAATCTCATCGGCGCCGCCGACATCTATTCGGCCGGCGCTTCCGAGTCGATGCTCGGCGAGGCGATGGGCGGCAAGCGCAAGCCGGGCATGCTCATCGCCTCCAAGGCGCGCTACGCGACGGGCAAGGGGCCGAACGACGCCGGTCTTTCGCGCTGGCATTTGATCCGCGCCTGCGAGGAAAGCCTCACGCGCCTGCGCACCGACGTGATCGATCTCTATCAGGCGCACCAATGGGACGGCCTGACGCCGCTCGAGGAGACGCTGGAGGCGCTCGACAACCTCGTGCGCGCCGGCAAGGCGCGATACGTCGGTTGCTCCAATTTTTCCGGCTGGCACGTCATGAAGGCGATGGAAGTCGCGCGCCGGGACGGCCGCATTCCCTTCGTCTCGCAACAGATTCATTACGCCTTGCAGGCGCGGGAGGCCGAATACGAGCTGATCCCGATCGCGCTCGACCAGAAACTCGGCGTGCTCGTCTGGAGCCCGTCGGCCGGCGGCCTGTTGTCCGGCAAGCACCGGCGCGACAGAAGCGCGCCCGAAGGCGCGCGGGTGATGGCGGGCTGGGGGGAGCCGCCGAGCGCCGACGAAGGCAAGCTGTGGGATATCGTCGACACGCTGGTGGCGATCGGCGAGGCGCACGGCGTCTCGGCGGCGCGAATCGCGCTGGCCTGGACGCTGGGCCGCCCGGGCGTCACGTCGGTGGTCGTCGGGGGGCGCAATGAAGCGCAATTCAAGGACAATCTCGCCTGCGTCGAGGTGAAGCTCGCCGCCGAGGAACGCGCGCGGCTCGACAAGGTCAGTCAGCCGACGCTCGTCTATCCCTATTGGCGCCAGGCGTGGACGGCCAACGAGCGGCTCGGCGCGCCCGACCTCGCGTTGCTCGCGCCCTATTTGACGCCGTAACGCCGCCGCCGCCGCCGTCGCTGCGAGAGTGTGCGAAGCAATCACGGCGTTGGCCGTCATTCGCGAGCGGCGCCCTCGACACGCCGTTTGGCGTGGACGTCGATTGGCGCCAGTGCGCGATCGGACCCGCTCGCTCAGTTTGAAAAGATGTTCTCGAGCGTCCGTCGCATGACGGAGGCGTCGACGTCGACGCCGGTCCAATATTTGACGCCGATAACGCCCTGATTGACGATCATGCCGAGTCCATCGAGCACGCGGCAGCCG
>JBEKAL010000163.1:0-9151 GCA_050015935.1 Roseiarcus sp. | reverse complement strand
AGGCGGTGCAGTCGCTGTGGCCGGACGCGCAGGTCACCATCGGCCCCGTCATCGAGAACGGCTTCTATTACGACTTCTTCCGCGCGACGCCGTTCACCCCGGAGGATTTTCCCGCGATCGAAAAGCGCATGCGCGAGATCGTCGCGCGTGACCGGCCGTTCACCAAGAGGGTGATGAGCCGCGAGGAGGCCAAGGGCTATTTCGAGAAGCGCGGCGAGGCGTTCAAGGTCGAGCTGATCGACGCCATTCCCGCCGACCAGGAGCTGAAGCTCTACAGTCAGGGCGGATGGACCGACCTCTGCCGCGGCCCGCACATGACTTCGACCGGCAAGATAGGCGACGCCTTCAAGCTGATGAAGGTGGCGGGAGCCTATTGGCGCGGCGATTCGACCAAGCCGATGCTTTCGCGCATCTACGGAACCGCGTTCGCAAAACGGGAAGAACTCGACGCCTATCTCAAGCAGCTCGAAGAAGCCGAAAGGCGCGACCACCGCCGCCTCGCGCGCGAAATGGATCTGTTCCATTTCCAGGAGGAGGGGCCGGGCTCGATCTTCTGGCACCCCAAGGGTTGGACGTTGTTCCAGACGCTGACCGCCTACATGCGCCGTCGCCTCGCCGAGGATTATCTCGAAGTCAACGCGCCGCAGGTGCTCGACAAGCGCTTATGGGAAGTGTCGGGCCATTGGGACTGGTATCGCGAGAGCATGTTCATGGCGCGGCCGGCGGGCGAGGACGCCGAGGCGCAGGACGAGCGCGTCTACGCCTTGAAACCGATGAACTGTCCGGGCCACATTCAGATCTTCAAGAACGGCCTGCGCTCCTATCGCGAATTGCCGCTGCGCCTCGCCGAATTCGGCGTGGTCCATCGTTACGAGCCGTCCGGCGCGCTGCACGGGCTGATGCGCGTGCGCGCGTTCACCCAGGACGACGCGCACATCTTCTGCACCGAGGACCAACTCGCCGCGGAGTGCCACAAGATCAACGAACTGGTCCTGTCGGTCTACGGGGATTTCGGCTTCGACCGCATCCTCGTCAAGCTGTCCACCCGGCCCGACAAGCGCGTCGGCACGGACGCGATGTGGGATCACGCCGAGGCGGTGATGAGCCGAGTGCTCGACGAGATCAAGGCGCGCCACGGCAATGTCGTGACGACCACGCTCAATCCCGGCGAGGGCGCCTTCTACGGGCCGAAGTTCGAATATGTGCTGCGCGACGCGATCGGGCGCGACTGGCAATGCGGCACCACGCAGGTGGATTTCAATCTGCCCGAGCGTTTCGGCGCGTTCTACATCGCGGCCAATAGCGAGAAGACGACGCCGGTGATGATCCATCGCGCCATCTGCGGCTCGATGGAGCGTTTCATCGGCATCTTGCTCGAGCATTACGCGGGCCATCTGCCGCTGTGGCTGGCGCCCACGCAGGTCGTCGTCTGCACGATCACCCAGGAGGGGGACGACTACGCGATGGAGATCGTAAGCGACGCGCGCAGGCGCGGCCTGCGCGTCGAGCCGGACCTGCGCAACGAAAAGATCAGCTACAAGGTGCGCGAACATTCGCTCGCCAAGACGCCCGTCCTCATCGCCGTCGGCCGCAAGGAGGCGGCCGAGCGCACGGTGTCGATCCGCCGGCTCGGCTCGAACGAACAGCGCTCCTCGAGCGCGGGCGAGGCGCTCGACGCGCTCGTCGCCGAAGCGGCGCCGCCCGATCGGCGCTCGGAACAGGGGGCGTTTCATGCGCAATAACGCGATCGTGCAAGTCGGCCGCGGCTCGGGCGCCGTTCGCTTCGGCGCGGACCTGCCGCTCGCGCTGATCGCCGGCCCGTGCCAGCTCGAAAGCCGCGCCCACGCGCTGGAGATGGCCGGCGCGCTGAAGGAGATCGCGACGCGGCTTAGCGTCGGCCTGGTCTTCAAGACCTCCTACGACAAGGCCAACCGCACCTCGGGGGCGCGCGCACGAGGCGTCGGACTAAAGGCGGCGCTGCCGATCTTCGCCGAAATCCGCGAGACGTTCGGCCTGCCCGTGCTCACCGACGTGCACGAGCCCGCGCAATGCGCGCTCGCGGCGCAGGCCGTCGACGCGCTGCAAATCCCGGCCTTTCTCTGCCGCCAGACCGACCTGCTCGTCGCCGCCGCGCGCGCCGGCCGCCCGGTCAACGTCAAGAAGGGACAGTTCCTCGCGCCCTGGGACATGAAACATGTCGTGGCCAAGATCGCGCAAGCCGGCGGGGCCGACGTGCTCGTCACCGAGCGCGGCGTCAGTTTCGGCTACAATACGCTGATCTCCGACATGCGCGCGCTGCCGATCATGGCGCGCGAGACCGGCGCCCCGGTCGTTTTCGACGCCACCCATTCGGTGCAGCAGCCGGGCGGGCAGGGCGACGCTTCCGGCGGCCAGCGCGAATTCGTCGGCGCGCTCGCGCGGGCGGCGGTCGCGGTCGGCGTCGCCGGCGTCTTCATCGAGACCCACGAAGACCCCGATTCCGCGCCCTCCGACGGTCCGAACATGCTGCCTTTGCGCGACTTCGAGGCGCTGGCGGCGGAGTTGCAGGATTTCGATCGCTTGGCGAAACGCCGGGCGGGCCGCTGACGGACGCGTCCGCTCGCGTCCGCTGGCGTCGGGCGGTCACGATCGCAAACCATCGAGGCGCGGCGGACGAATATCTCTTCGGCTTTGCGACCGCGAGCGATCCTCCGGTCACGCGCGGGCTCATTGGTCTGGTCGAAACGGCGACGGGGCAGCCCGAACTGAAGCGGCTTTATGTCGACGATCAGCGCTGTCCGCTCCCCGTGGAATCTTCGCTCCGCTCGCAATGACGATTCCATTCCTTCGGAAATCGCTCTTGAGCGAGGCAATAGATCATAGAGATATCAATTCAATGTCGCGTTCGATTCATGTAACAGTTTACTTGAAGTCCGGCGTCGGCCGCTTACGCTTTGCGCCCGAATTCATCCCCGCCCGCGATAAGGCGCGACGCCCTGGTCCGGCGCCCAGACGCCCTTCGGCAAGCGCCCGGTCTGCCAGAACACGTCGATGGGAATGCCCCCGCGCGGATACCAGTAGCCGCCGATTCGCAGCCAGCGCGGCTTCAACAGCGCGGCCAGCTCCTTGCCGATGCGCACCGTGCAATCCTCGTGAAAGGCGCCGTGATTGCGGAAGCTCGCGAGATGCAGCTTGAGGGATTTGGCTTCGACGATCCACTTGTCCGGAACATAGTCGATGACGAGATGGGCGAAATCCGGCTGGCCGGTCACCGGGCAGATCGAGGTGAATTCCGGCGCCGCGAAGCGCGTGACGTAATCCACGTCCGGATGCGGATTGGGCGCGCGCTCGAGCGTCGCCGCGTCGGGGGAAGCGGGAATGCGCGTCGGCCGGCCGAGGTGGGAGAAGGCGCCGACGGATTGGGCGGGCTTGGTCATGGCGGCTTCATAGCGCCTGGGATCGGAAAGGCAAAGCCGCGCTCGCTTCCCGCGGGCGGCTCCTCCCGCCCGCCATTGCGCGCCGCGGCCTGCGCGGTTAGAGCACGTGCGACGGCAAGAGCGCTCGACTTCATCGATGGACGCAAGGCTTCGCGCGCGCGCCCGCTCGGCGCTTGATGAAATCACCGACGCTGCGCGGCGGGCGGGGCAGATCGCCTTGCGCGATTTTCGCTTGGGCGAGACGACCAGCGCGGACGTTCGCGCCAAGCGCGGCGGCTCGCCGGTCACCGCCGCCGATCTGGCGGTCGATCGCTACTTGAGCGAACGGCTGCGCGCCGCCTATCCCGAGGCCGGTTGGCTCTCCGAGGAGACGGCGGACGATTGGGCGCGCCTCGACACGGCGAGCCTTCTCGTCGTCGATCCGATCGACGGCACGCGGGCGTTTCTGGCGGGCGATCCGCGCTGGACGGTGTCGATCGCGTTCGTCCTCGACGCTCGCCCGATCGCCGGCGTCGTTCACGCGCCCGTCCTCGGGGAAACCTACGCCGCCGCTCTCGGCGGCGGGGCGAGGCTCGAGGGCGCGCCGATCCGCGCCTCGGCGAGGGCGGCGCTCGACGGAGCGCTGGTCGGCGGGCCCAAACCGATGATAGCGGCGCTCGCCAAGGCGGCCGGGATCGAATTCGTGGCCGCGCCGCGCATTCCTTCGCTGGCGCTCCGGCTGGCGCGGGTCGCCGACGGCGCGCTCGACATCGGCCTCGCTTCGGCCAATTCCCACGACTGGGACATCGCCGCCGCCGACATTGTCTTGAGCGAAGCGGGCGCGCTTCTGACCGACGCGGATGGACAAATCTTGCGCTATAATAGAGAGAAGACCCGCCGCGGCCCGCTGCTGGCGTTCGGCGCGAGCCTCGCTCCGCCCCTCGTCGCGGCGGCGCGGTCGGCCCTGGCCGGGCGGGCGGAATGAAATTTGAAAGCGTTTGGGGAGCGCGCCGGCGGTTGCGTTTTTCGCCTTCGCGGGGCAAAGCCCTTGCGCGTCCTGGCGCTAAACCGACGCTTGTTCCGCGCGGGCGCGTTTCCCCGGGGGAATCGACGACATGACGCATGACGAAGCCTCGACCCACGAACCCCCGCCGTTCCTGCATCTTGTGCTCGTCGCCGAATTGAAAGGCGTCGAGAGCCGCCAATTCCGCGATCCCGCGAAGATCGACGTCGGCGGCGTCTCTCTCGATTGCGACAGCGCCCAGACGCGCCATTTCATCGTCCATCTCCATCGCTTCCTCGAGCCGAAGGGTCTCAAGCGCAAACCGGCCTGAGGGGGCGATGTTCAAACTTCTCGGACAGAGCAGGTTCGTGCAGGAGGCGCTCGGCTTTCTGCTCGCGCATTATCTCAGGCTCGTTCAGCGCACCAATCGCTTCGCGCGCGAGCCCGCCGACCTCGATGCGGCGATCGCGGGTCAGACGCCGCTGATCGTCGCCATGTGGCATGGGCAACATCTGATGATTTCGTTCGCGTGGCCCAAATCGATTCCGCGGATGGCCGCCCTCATTTCGCGCAGCGGCGACGGCGGCCCGCAGGCCGCGGCGCTGCGCCGGCTCGGCGTGACGCCGGTGCGCGGTTCGGGCTGGCGCGCCGACCGCAGCCGCCGCAAGGGCGGCGCGCCGGCGTTTCGCGAACTGCTGCGCCAGCTCGAGGGCGGCGCTTCCGTGGCGATGACCGCCGACGCGGCCAAGCGCGCGCGCGTCGCCGGGCTCGGCGTCGTCACGCTGGCGCGCCTTTCCGGACGGCCGATAGCGCCGACCGCAGTGGTCGTCAGCCGGCGTTTCGATTTCAATTCCTGGGATCGCGCGAGCCTCGGCAAGCCGTTCGGGCGCGGCGCGATCGTCGTCGGCGATCTCATCCATGTCGCGCCCGACGCCGACGAGGCGGCGCTGGAGGCCGCGCGCCGGGCGGTCGAGGCGGGGCTCGACGCGGCGCACGCGCGCGCCTATGCGATGGTCGGGGCGCGCGATCCCGGCGCCGACGTGAGGCGCTCATGAGCCTTCCGTTGACGCTCAGCGCCTATCGGTTCGCCATGCGTCTGGCGACGCCGTTGAGCGGAGCGCTGTTGTCGCTGCGGCTCAACAGGGCCAAGGAAGATCCGTTGCGCGTCGACGAGCGGCGCGGGTTCGCCAGCCTTGCGCGCCCGGAGGGGCCGCTCGTCTGGTTGCACGGCGCCAGCGTCGGCGAGGCGCTTTCCCTTTTGCCGCTCGTCGAGCGCCTGACTCAAAGCGGGCGCGGCGCGCTGATGACGACCGGCACCGTCACGTCGGCGCGGCTGCTGGCGCAGCGTTTGCCGGCGGGGGCGCTGCATCAGTTCGCGCCGCTCGACGCGCCGGGATTCATGCGCCGTTTTTTTGCGCATTGGCGCCCCGATCTCGCGCTGATCGCCGAGTCCGAATTGTGGCCGAACATGATCCTCGAAGCGCGCCGCGCCGGCGCGCCGCTGGTCATGGTCAACGCGCGCATGAGCGCGCGATCCTTCGCGAGGTGGCGCCGCGTCCCCGACTTCATCGCCGCGCTGCTCGCGCAGGTCGACCTCTGCCTCGCGCAGAGCGAGGCCGACGCCGAGCGGCTCGTCGGGCTCGGCGCGGCCGCGGTGCGCGTGGCAGGCAATCTAAAATTCGACGCGCCGGCGCCGCCCGCCGACCGGCGGGAGCTGGCGGCGCTGGCGGGGCTGACCTCGGGGCGTCAGATCTGGATCGCCGCTTCGACCCATGACGGCGAAGAGCGGATCGCGGCCGAGGCGCACAAGCGCGTCGCGCAAACCTTCCCCGACGCGCTGACCCTGATCACGCCGCGTCATCCCGCGCGCGGCGAAGCGATCCTCGCTGAGTTGCAGGCGCTCGGCCTCCCTTGCGCGCTGCGCTCGCGCGGCGAGCGCCCGGAGCGCGAAACCGCGATCTATATTTGCGATACGATCGGCGAGCTCGGCCTGTTCTACCGGCTCGCCGGCGTGGTGATGGTCGGCAAGTCGTTCGTCGGCCAGGGCGGGCAGAACCCGATCGAACCCGCCAAGCTCGCCAGCGCCATTCTGCACGGCCCCCATGTCGCCAATTTTGCCGATGTTTACGCGCTGCTCGACGAAGCGGGCGGGGCGGCTCTGGCGCGCGACGCCGAAGAGCTCGCGGCGACGCTCGCGGTGCTGTTCGCCGATCCGGCGCGGTTGAGGGCGATGGCGCGGGCCGCCGCCGAGGCGGTGGGGACGCAGGGCGGCGCGGCCGATCGGGTGATGCAGGCGCTCGCGCCGTTCCTGCCGGCCGCGAACCCGCGCGCGCTCATATGCTCGCCCCCGGCTTTTGGGCGCGCGAGCGCCCGGGCCTGGCGGCGCGCGCGCTAAAGCCCCTCGGCGCGCTCTACGGCCTGGCGACGGCGCGGCGCATGGCGCGGCCGGGCGCGCGGGTCGAGGCCGCCGTCGTCTGCGTCGGCAATTTCGTCCTCGGCGGCGCCGGCAAGACGCCGACCGCGATCGCCGTCGCGCGCATGCTGCAAGGCGCTGGCGAGCGCGTCGCGTTTCTCTCGCGCGGCTACGGCGGGGCCGCGCGGGCGGAACCGATGCGGGTCGAGGCCGCGATCCACGGCGCCGGCGCCGTCGGCGACGAGCCGCTGCTGCTGGCGCGCGTCGCGCCGTGCTTCGTCGGGGCGGACCGCGTCGCGGCGGCGCGCCAGGCGATCGCGGCCGGAGCGAGCGCGCTGGTGCTCGACGACGGCCTGCAGAACCCGTCGCTCGCCAAGGATTTCACTTTCGCGGTCTTCGACGGGGAGACGGGTTTCGGCAACGGCCTCACCTTTCCCGCCGGGCCGTTGCGCGCGCCGCCGGCGCGGCAACTGCCGTTCGTGTCGGCCGGGGTCGTCGTCGGCGGCGCGGCCGAGGCGATCGCCGCGCTTCGCGCGCTGGCGCCGCAAAAGCCGATCTTTCGCGCGAGCCTGGAGGCCGACGCGATCGTCGCCGCGAACATCGTCGGCCGCCCCGTGCTCGCCTTCGCCGGCATTGCGCGGCCGGAGAAGTTTTTCGCCACCCTGGAAGCGCTCGGCGCGCGCGTGGCGGCCAAACGCCGCTTCGCCGACCACCACGCCTACGCTCGCCACGAAATCGAAGCGCTGATCGCCGAAGCGGCGGCGCGCGGCCTGACGGCGGTCACCACGGAAAAGGATCACGTGCGCCTCGCGCCCGCCTATCGGGGCGCGATCCTCGCTTTGCCCGTGTTCCTGCGTTTCGAGACGCCCGAACCGGTCGCGGCGCTGCTCGCCGAGGCGCTGGCGGCGCGGCGGGCGCTTTAACGCCAGCGACGGATCGCCAAAAGCTCATCCCTGTCTCGCCCTAAGGAATTTCAACGGCTTGGGCGCCGTTTTCGGTCCCGTTTTCGATCCCGCGCGGCGCCGCCAGGGCGAGCGGGGGGGTGCCGAGCGCGAGCGGCGGCGGCGCTGGCGCGGGCGCGCTCAGGGCGTGATATTTGTCGAGTTGGGACATGACCTTCAGCAACGGCTCGACCGCTTTCAGATCGCCGTTCTCGAGATTGAGGTCGACGACGCGCATCGCCTTGGTCAGTCGCATCACCTGCAAATGAACATAGTGCGCACCGGAGTCGAGCCGCCGCTTCTCGACCGCCCTTTCCGTCGCGCGCCGCACGGTCTTCACGCTAAGCTTCAGCTTGTCGGCGATCGTCTCGTAGGCGTAGCCGGAGACGACCAGGTCGAGAACGTCCTTGCGCCGGCGCGCGCGCTCCTCCCGCCGCTCTCGCGCCGCCTCGCGCATCCGCGCCCGCGCCGACCGCTCTTCCCCGCCGCCGTCCATCGCAATGCTCCTCTCGCGCCCGAGCCGAAGCGGCGGGATGAAGAATAGGATAGCGCGATTTCTGAATTATAGAAAGACATTGTTGGCGCTAGGGGAGAAACAGATGGGTTGTCAGGACGTTGGCGGCGTTTCTTGCAGTGACGCCGCAGTGCGCCGCTAACCCCGAGAACTCGCCGTCGCGCTTGTGCAGCGCAGACAACGTCGGCGCGCTCTCGCCGCAGCGCCGCGCTCCCCGGCCGTCGCAATGGGTCGCGTCTTCAGCGCGCGATGGCCGCCTTCATTCCATTGGTTAGGCGCAACAGATCGGCGGGCGTCAGGCGAAACACCGCGTTCGGCGTCCCCGCCGCGGCCCAGATCGTCTCGAAGGCGCTCAAGGACTCGTCGATCAGCGTTATGAGCGGCTCGGCGTGGCCGATCGGCGGCACGCCGCCGATGGCGAAGCCGGTTTTCAAGCGCACGAAATCGGCGTCGGCGCGGACAATGCGTTCGCCGACGATCTCGCCGACCTTGCGCTCGTCGACGCGCTTCGCCCCGGAGGCGATCACGAGGACGGCGCGCCCGGAGGGCTCGGCGCGAAAAATCAGCGACTTGGCGATCTCGGCCACCGTACAGCCGATCGCCGCCGCCGCGTCCGCCGCGGTGCGCGTGCCGGCGTCGAATTCCAGCACTTCGAAGTCGGGGCCGAGCGCCGCCTGGACTCTTAGGGCGCTGGCGGCGGCCGCGGGTTTCATGGCGTGGCGCGCTCTGGCGTGGCGAAGAAGAGGATCATGCGAAGAGAAGTTAGCCGGCATTATGCAGCGCTTTGACACTCGCTCGGCGCAAGGTGCGGATTTCGCGTGATCGTTTCGGCTTTCTCCCGATCGTGGACGCGCCCTGTCGCCGCCGGCGATGCGCCAGCGTTCG
>JBEKAL010000162.1:0-9157 GCA_050015935.1 Roseiarcus sp. | reverse complement strand
GACGCGCGCGACGCCCTTTTCGAGCCAGCCGTTCACCGTCTTCATGTCGCGCACGCCGCCGCCGAGCTGCACCTTCATGGAGACGCCGGCGAGGATGCGCTCGACCGCCGCGGCGTTCATCGGCTTGCCCGCGAAGGAGCCGTCGAGATCGACGACATGGAGATGGTCGAAACCCTGCGCGGCGAAGGCGCGCGCCTGCGCGGCCGGGTCGGCGTTGAACACGGTCGCCTGCGCCATGTCGCCGCGAACGAGGCGCACGCACTCGCCGTTCTTCAGGTCGATGGCCGGGAAAAGAATCACGGGCGCCACTTCAGGAAATTGGCGATCAGGGCCAGGCCGAGCCTCTGGCTCTTCTCGGGATGGAACTGCGTGCCGATGATATTGTCGCGCGCGACCATCGCGGTGATCGGCCCGCCGTAATCGGCCGTCGCGAGCATGTCCTGGGGGTCGACCGCGTAAAGCTGGAACGAGTGGACGAAATAGGCGTGCAGGCCGTTCTCTCCGGTCGCGATTCCTTCGAGCGCGGGATGGGCGCGCTGCGCCGTCAGCGTGTTCCAGCCCATGTGCGGAATTTTCAAGTCGGGTGAAGCGGGAACGATCGAAGCGACGTCGCCGCGGATCCAATCGAGCCCCGCGACGATTTCGTATTCGAGCCCGCGCGTCGCCATCAGCTGCATGCCGACGCAAATGCCGAGGAACGGCCGGCCGCGGCGGCGCACCGTCTCTTCCAGCGCCTCGACCATGCCGGGAACGGCGTCGAGCCCGCGCCGGCAATCGGCGAAGGCGCCGACGCCGGGCAGAACGATGTGCTCGGCGCGCGCGACGTCCTCCGGGCGCCGCGTCACCCTGACTTCGCGCAAGAGGCCCGCTTCGCGCGCGGCGCGTTCGAACGCCTTGTGGGCCGAGTGCAGATTGCCCGAGCCGTAGTCGACGATCGCGACGCTCATTTCAGCGGCTCGCCTCCGGGGAAAGCCCGAGAACCTCAGGCGGCGCCGAAGACGGCGGGCCGAAGTTGGCGCGTGGGCCGCCGCGCGGCGCCGGCTGGGCGAACCGGCGCTCGAAAAAGCCGTGTTCGGCGGTCGACGAATCGGCGGCGCAGACGACGTCGGCCAGCGGCCGCCCGCGGCGCGCCAGCGCGGCGCCCTGCAGCGCGCGGCCCTCGAGGCCGAGATAGAACGCGCTCAGGGCATAGAGCCAGACGGCGCCGTCCGCGCCGAGGACTCCCCCGGCCAGCGCCAAGCCGACGAGCGCCGCGCCGAGGAGCCAAAGCGCGAGCGGGCGCCACAGCCGATGGGCGAGGAGCCAGATCGGCCCGAAGACGAAAGCCGCCCAGCAGAAACCGAGCTTGAGAAATTTTGCCCGCTCGAACGCCGCCGGATCGCCGTCGCCGGCCGGACAATGCACCGCGTAGATCGCCATTCGCTGACGGCCGCCCGTTGCGGACGGCCTCCTCTGCTACACGCCTTACAGCGCGCCCTTGGTCGAGGGAACGCGCTGGGCCTGCCGCGGGTCGATTGCAAGCGCGGCGCCAAGCGCGCGCGCCACGCCCTTGAAGCAGGATTCGGCGATGTGATGGCTGTTGGCGCCGTAAAGCGTCTCGATATGCAGCGTCAGGCCGGCATGGACGCTGAGCGCCTGAAAGAACTCGCGCACCAGCTCGACGTCGAAGGCGCCGATCTTCTGCGTCGGGAACTCGGTCCGGAACGCCAGGAACGGCCGGCCGGAAATGTCGAGCGCGACGCGCGTCAGCGCTTCGTCCATCGGCGTGAGGCAATCGGCGTAGCGCGCGAGGCCGCGCTTGTCGCCGAGCGCCTCGCGCAGCGCCTGGCCGAGCGCGATGCCGACGTCCTCGACGGTGTGGTGGTCGTCGACATGCCGATCGCCCTCGGCGCGGATGGCGATGTCGACGAGGGAATGGCGCGCGAGCTGATCGAGCATGTGATCGAAAAAACCGACGCCGGTCGAAACGTCCGCGTTGCCCGAACCGTCGAGGTCGACGGCGACCTCGATCGCGGTCTCGTTGGTTTTGCGCGATACGGCGCCTTTGCGCATGGTCTGCCCTTCGAATGGCTAAGATTTAGGCGGCGTGATAGCAAGCCCAGCGCCGCTTGGCCACCCGATTGCGTGGGGTCGCGGTTCGCAGGCCCGATTGCGACGACTTCAGCCGGGATCAGGTCGCGAACTCTTGCAGCGAATATTGCGCTTTCCCGAAGCGCTTTGCCGCGGCCGAAGGCCATAAGACAGAGCCAAGACTTCGGAAGGCCAAACTTCAAATGGAAAGACGGCACCGTGGTAGTAAGACGCCGCCATAACCCAGAGCGTGGCCGCGTCCTCGTGGGTCACTCTCCCATGATTAGCGTTTCCCACTTCGGGAACTTGCCGACAGCAAGGATTGCTCGGAGCGCGTCAGCGCAATGTCTATCGGCTCCGGCCAGTATTGCGCCATAATCTTTCTTGGCCGGCAACTGACCGGAGTGAACCGCCTTGGAACGGGCATTATATGCTTCCCTTAGAACCTTGAAAATTCGCTCTCTGTCCGAAGGAGTTTTTCCGAGTAGCCAAGCGCCATTCACGGCCGTTCTATACTTAAGTTCCGATCGATCATCGATGCCATGGAGCATTGTCATCTCAATTGCAATACCTAAGTCGATCGCACGATCAACCGCTGAAACGTGATTTCGAGAACGACACAAGCGTTCGACCGCCCGAGTTACTGCAGCAGATTCATCGCCTCGTAAGCGCGAGAGCCGATCATACAATTTGGCAAGTTCGCTGCCGTCAATGTTGCAAGGCCCGACGGGAGCAACGCCAGAGAACGAGGCATATCCACTCCCGCCAGATATACCTGAGTACGAGTAGGCCGAATGATCGATCCATGATGATGCGACCTGTATGAACGGCGCGCAGTCGCCGCTTGCGAGGGTCATGGCAGCGAGCGCCAGTCGTTTCATTAAGTCGATACGATCTGCGTGCTTCTTTCTTTCATCCCAATCAATTTCATGATCATAGATGAACGTCATGGTGTCTTTGATAATTAAGGCGGCTGTTGGGTATCGTAGTGCGGTGATGCTCCCGCGATACAACGGCATGCCTTGCTTATCGATGTCGAAAATTTCTTCTCGGATGCGGGTTGCCGGCACCAAATTTGGCGGCATGACTTCGATGTCGGCAGACACTGAGATGAGTCCTTGCACACGAATGCCGGCTATTCGGAAAATAACGGCAAACCGGGCCTCTCTCCGAGAGAATAAGTCCGACAAATCACGAAAGGCCTCGGCGGGCGCGATACCGTTCAGGACGCGCTCGATTAAACTGCCCGCCAATGTCGAAGCATTAAACTCTGACATAGCGTTGAATGTTGAGAGCTTACTCCCACTCAACTGGTTGAATGGAGGCACTCCATTAAGGGCTATGGAAAGCCTCTCGTTCCAGTCTCTTCGTGAGTTGAGGTTGCTGGCCGCGCCGGCGAACGTGGTGGCCTCTGTTACCTCGTTCAATACTGCTATGACATTGTCCGGGAACAAGCTCGTAGTTCTCCTGAATTCTTAAACGTTAGGAGTTTCTATCAACCGCTGGTCAACATTCTGCTCTCCGCTTGCGCCAGAACTCGGCTGTCCGGCCGCAGCACTTCGGATCGGTTTCCCAATTAGACGGCCTTCCGATTGAAACGGGCTGTCAACGAAGTACGACGGCATGAATGGCGTGGCAAAATTCGCTGCCCTGCACCGCTAGGAAACAGGCGCTCGCCAATTTGCATCGCGATAATTGCCTTCTCGCCCTCACGCCTCCGCTGCCAGTTTTCCCAACTTGACCAAATCGAGCGCGAGCGTCGGCGTCTCCACGGGAAGGCGCGCGAAGCCGTGATGGAGATAAAAAGCCTCGGCGGCCGGAGAGATCGCGTGGACGATCACCAGCCGGGCCGAGACCTCGCTCGTGGCGCGAAGGGAACGTTGGACGGCGTCGGCGAGCAGGGCGCGCCCAAGCCCCTTGCCCTGCCATGCCCGATCGATCGCGAGGCGCCCGAGCACGACGGCTGGAATGAATCTCGGCGTGTTTCTCCGCATGGCGCCTGTGGCTTCGTGAGCGAGGATTTGCCCCATGCTCAGGGCGAAATAGCCGACGATCCCTAGGGAACCCTCGGGGCAGACGACATAGGTTCGGCTCGCCGCCGTCTGTAGATTGTTCCACGCGCGGCGACGCAACCAGTCGTCGAGAACGGGTTCGCCGGAATCGAAGGCCGAGCCGTCGTGAGCTTCCGTCAACAGGACAGGGGCGTCGAGGGGCAACGGCGCGTCAATCACTTCGCCAAGGGGATTTGGCTTCAAGGATGCGCTTCATGCCGACGGCCTCGGCGGGGGTCGCAGCGGAGTCCAGCCAATCCATGACCTTTTGGAACGCCTTCGCGTCGGCATGGATGGTCGTTTGATCGAGAAGAACGTTCTTGGCCTCTTTCAGCGCCGAGGCCATCATGAACTGCGAGCGGTTCGCGCCGACGAGCTCCGCCGCTCGGTCGATGATCGCCCGATCCTGCGCGCGCGCGCGCAGGTGGATATTCACTTCGGCGATTGTCGATTGCTCCGTCATGTCATGACCATGCCAAGATGTGTTGCTGTTGTCAACACATCAATCATGCGCGACCTCGGCGAGTCCCGGCTTTACACCCTCACCGCCTGCTCGGGAAACGAAAGCTGTTCCCTCGCCCGCCACTCATGCGTGACGTAGTTGAGGATCACCGAGCGGCGCACGCGCTCGATTCGGCGCTTTTCGAAGCCGTGCCAGGTGTCGTCGCCGGGCGCGAAGACCATCGCCGCGCCGCGCTCTCCGCCGATTTCGCGCATTTTGCTGCACAAAAACACCCTTTGGACGGCCTGGCGTCGTCAAGAACCGTCCAAAGGGACCATCGGCGCTTCGGCGACGCCGCCATCTGGCGGCCGCCGGTCAAGATATCTCGCGTAGAATACTCAACCCTGGTTCAGAGCCCGTCGCACTCATAACCTCGGTTGGTCTGCACCACGCAGTCCTGGCCGCCCTTCCCAAAGCAGTTCTCCATGGCGCGATCACGGGCGGCCTGCTCATTCGGGCGAAAAGCCCACCCCCAGGCTCCGTTGGACGCATGGGCGTAGGCGGCGCACGCATTCGCGAACGTCATCACGATACGGCATTCGGGATTGCCGCAATTGTTTAGCGCCAACTCCTCTGCGTGCCTCAGGCTTTCATGATTGCGCGAAAACCCAAAACTCCCTCCCCCTACGGCCAGCGCGCCATTCGCCCAAGCCGCCGGGACCGGCGCGACCAAACCGGCCGCCACCGCAATAACAACCCATTTACGCATAGCTGCCCTCCATCTCCACACTCTTCACGATCTTAGTAGAAAGAGATTACGAGGGTGACGGCGCACATTGATCCACATCAACTTGAGCAGGATTCTTTGCAACGGCTGATGGAATAAGTCCTCGACTCGATATCTGGACTAAAAGCTCTCTTTCCTACGCTTGGGCAGGGAGAAGAGAACCGGGCTTCGCGCGCATGTATGAGCGATGTCGGAAAATCGATTGGACGAGCAAGAGAGAAGCCGAGTTAGTCGCTTGCGGGACGGGCCCGGAGCGCCGCAGCGGGCGCCGTTGAAATCATCGATGGCGAGCGAAGCGCCTTTCCCAAAGGCATAGGGATTCTGCCGGCAAAATCGTTCCGCGCGTTTGGGCGTATGCCCGCTACACCCTCACCGCCCGCTCGGGAAACGAAAGCTGCTCGCGCGCCCGCCACTCATGCGTGACGTAGTTGAGGATCGCCGAGCGGCGCACGCCTTCGATTCTGCGCTTTTCGAAGCCGTGCCAGGTGTCGTCGCCGGGCACGAAGACCATCGCCGCGCCGCGCTTGAACGGCGAGACGCCGAAATGGCGCTCGCGGCTCCAATAGATGTCGGTGCCGAGCGTCTCGTGGCCGGGGCCGTCGGAGAGATAGATCAGGCAGGTGAATTTCTTCACGCCGAGATCGGTGTGCGGCTCCAGCCAGAAGCCGTCGACGTCCTGGGCGTATTCCAGGCGAAGGAAGGCGCCGTCGATCGGCGCGCCGAAGGCGTCGTGAACGAGGCGCGCGACCTCACGCGACTGCAGCGCCTCGGCGACGGCGCGCATGACCGGGAAACGCTCCATCGCCGCCGCGTCGAAGTAGCTGCGCCGGTCGTTGTGCAATTCTCGCCTTCCCGAAACGCCGTCGAGCGTGGGCGCGGCGAACGGCGGGTCGGCGAGTTCGTCGGCGACGTCGGCGGGAAAGACGTTTTCGAGCAGAGAGTGGCGGTAGGGCGCTGCGAAAGTCCGGCGCGCGGCGACCGCCGCCGAGAAAGCCGCGGCGACGCGGGCGGCCTCGGGACTCAAGGCCGGAAAAATCGTCCCTCGCGCGCCCTGAACCGACATCACGTTCGCCCTTGCTTTATCCGTCAAATGCGAGCGGAGCGAAGCAATCCAGTCTCTATGCAGGCCGCAACCGCCGGATTGCTTCGTCGCTTCGCTCCTCGCAATGACGGCCCGTAGATTCGCTTCATCCCCGACCGACCCCAGGACCGAGCGCCCCCGCCTTTAGCCCATTCCCAGGGCGGCCAGATAGAGGTCGAGGATTTCCTCTTCCTCGCGGCGCTTGTCGCGATCCTGTTTGCGGATCGACACGATCTTGCGGATGATCTTGGCGTCGAAGCCATTGCCCTTGGCCTCGGCGTAGACGTCCTTGATGTCGTCGCTGAGCGCCTTCTTTTCTTCCTCGAGCCGCTCGATGCGTTCGAGGAGCGCGCGCAAGTGGGCCGCATTGACGGCTTGGGCGCCGGGGGCGACGGGGTCTTCGTTCATGCCGCAATCCATGATGTGAAAAGGAGGGGTTTTCGCGCTCCAGCCATGGCCGGGAGCGCTCGCCGCGTCAAGCCGTGGCGCCGTTTTTCGCCGAGGCCCGGCGGCGCCCGCCGACGGCGCGGCTGCCCCAGTCCTGCGGCGCGCGCGCTTCGGGCGGCCCGATCAGCGGGGCGATGATCCGCGCGAGGCGATCGGCCCAGCTTTCGGCGCTCTCGCGATCCTCGATCAGGTCCTGCCGCACCTCGATGAGCGCGTTGGAGAGGCCGCGCGCGGTCGCGACGGCGTTGATGGTGTCGCCCCCCAGGGTGCCGTCGTAGGGCTCGTTGTCGCCGATTTCCTCTTCGCCGAGGTCGTCCTCATCCGCCAGGGCGCGCAGTAATGGCTTGGGCAGGCGAGGATCGCAGTCCCAGAGGACGCCGACCTTCCAGCGCCGCGCGAGACCGCGCCAACTCGGCGTGAAGGAATGGACGGAAAGGATCGCCGGCGGCGTTCCGGCCGCCAGCATCGCTTCGACGGCCGCTTCGATCGCGGCGCGGTACGGCGCCCAGTAGAGACGCCGGCGGCGCTCGATCTCGCCATCGCTGATGCGCGCGTTGCCCGGCGCCAGAGCGCCGTCGGAAATGCGCATCACCAGGGTCGGGTCGTCGGGGCCGCGGTTGGCGTCGATCAACAGGCGCGAAAAGGTCGAAAGAATCGCCGGCGCGCCCAGGCGCGCGGCCAGACGCCGCGTCAACTGCGCCGCCCCGATGTCGAAGGCGATATGCCGGCCGAGCGCCTCCTGGGGCAGTCCGAGCGCGCCGTAGCCGGGCGGAATGGCGTTGGCGGCGTGGTCGCAAACGACGACGACGCCGCCGTCGAGCGCGCCCTCGATTCGTTCGACCGGCTGGAAGGCGTCCTGCGCCTTGGCGACTTCCCGTCTGAGCATCGCGTCCATCGGGCCCCCTTGCTCGATCGATGCGGCGAGAATATGGACGGGCCGACGTTTGACCGCGGGCGTGAATTCGCGCTTGGCATTTAGGCCGGAATCGGATGACGCAGACCCTTCCGGCGGAAAAGCCGCGCGGCGGCTTCGGGGCGCCTTTCGCCGCGCTCGTCGTCGGCGCCGTGGCGATGGGCCTTTCGCCGATCTTCGTGCGGCTGGCCGATGTGGGGCCTTACGCCAGCGCGTTCTGGCGCGTCGCCTTGGCTCTGCCCGCCCTCTATGCTTGGACGCGTCTCAGCGAATCCGGCGTCGGGCCGGCTGGGCGCTTCGGCGTCGCGACCATTCTGGCCGGCCTCGCCTTCACCGGCGACCTCTTCTTCTGGCATCTGGCCATCGTCACCACCAGCGTCGCCAACGCGACGTTCTTCGCGACCACGGCGCCGATCTGGGTGGTCGCGTTCGGCTGGCTGATCGTGGGCGAACGCGCCGCCTGGAACACCCTGGCGGGCCTGGCCCTTTGCATCCTCGGCGGGACGGCGCTGCTCGCGCAGAGCCTGCACTTAAGGCCCGCGGGCGCGATCGGCGATCTCTTCGGCATCGCCACCGGCGTGTTCTTCGGCCTCTATTTTCTCGCCGTGAAGGCGGCGCGGGGCCAGAGCTCGGCGGCCCGCGTCACCTTCGAAGCGACCGTCATCACCGCCGCGCTGCTGTTCCTCGTCGCGCTCAGCCTCGAGCCCACGATCCTGCCGCATAGCGCGAGGGGCGTGGCGGCGCTGCTGGCGTTGGCCTGGATCAGCCATGCCGGCGGCCAGGGCCTGCTCGCCGTCGCGCTCGGCCGCCTGCCGGCGGCGTTTTCGTCGCTGGTCATTTTCCTCGAGGCGATCGCCGCGGCGAGCTTCGCTTACGCGCTGCTCGGCGAACCCGTCTCGCTCGTTCAGGCGCTCGGCGGCCTCATGATCCTCGCGGGGATCTATGTCGCGCGGCCGACTTGAGGGAGGGCTCGTCGATCGGGCGGGATTCTCGCCGCAAGAGCGACGTCGGCTCATGGTTGACACGCCGGCCTCGCCGACGAATATGGCGCTCCGATGCGCGGCGCGGGCGATCATGGGTTGGAAATTCGGCTTGTTGTTTCTCGGTTCGGCGCTCCTGGCCGCTGAGCCCGCGCGGGCCGATTTTCGCATGTGCAACCTCACCGCCAATCGCGTCAGCATCGCGCTCGCCTATACCGACGGGCAGAACTGGGTGAGCGAGGGCTGGTGGAATCTCAAGCCGTCGGATTGCGACACGCTGCTGCGCGGCGCGCTGGCGGCGCAATATTATTACGTCTATGCGATGGACGAGCGCGGCGGCGAGTGGAAAGGCAAGGCCTTCATGTGCACCAGCGACCGCGAATTCA
>JBEKAL010000161.1:0-9157 GCA_050015935.1 Roseiarcus sp. | reverse complement strand
CGTGCGTCGTCACCGACGCCGACGGCGATATCTGGGTGGGACCCGCGCGACCGGGGGCCGCTTTCGGCGAGGCGGTTGCGAGGATCTCGGTTCCCGGCCCGCACTGAGGTTGAGCGCGCCGGCCACGCGAATTCGGCGCGCGATTCGACCGTGCCGGTTTCGGGCCGTCGGTATTGGACGGCGCGCGCCAATGGGCGCGCAGCGGGGGCGCCGGCTCGCTTACGGATGCTTGGCGGGCGACGGGCAGGAATCGCCTCGCGACAGGCAACGAAAATGATCGAGAACGTCGTTCGTCTGACGCACCGCGCTACTGATCTGACGTTCGAGGCAATCTCGGTAGGCGGCCGTCGCGGCGACAAATCCGTCGATCTCGCGCTGACAGGCCGAGACCTTCTCTGGTCTCTGGTAGGTGGCCGGCTGGTCCGCACAGGCCGGCGAAAACGGCCGAACGCACATGAACCCGCCCAGCGAGACGCCGCCGTCGCCGGCGCAAGCCGCGTCGAGCGCCAACGCGAAGGCTAGGCATAGGAAAAAAGCGCGAGAGAGCGCCGACATGGTCGTCTTTGCGAGAGACCGCAGAACCTTTCTACTATCCACCATCCGAACGCGTTCGCAATGCCCGGTGTCCGCCTCAGCCAGGATTGTTGGGCGTCTCGCGTCGGCCGCGCCGCGCCAAGTGCGCTTGAACGGCGGGCGGTCCGGACGGGCGCATCGCCGTGCGCCCAAATCGGCATCGAAGACCGGCATTAAGAATAACGCTTTGATTTTGAACGGATGGCCCGAATTCGGGATAAATGTCGATATCGCAGCAAGGGGCCCTGATGCAGCTGGTCAGCAATCTTGGCGATATCGCCGTTCTCCTGCCGGCGTCTCTCGGCCTGATCGTGTTTCTGGCCTGGACCGGCTGGCGACAGGACGCTGCGGCCTATGCGGCGGCCGTGGCCGCGTGCGTGACGGCGGCGCTGTTCGCCAAATTCGCTTTCGCGGCTTGCGGCGGGAACCATGCCGTTTTCGGCGTGGAAAGCCCGAGCGGCCATGCAGCCTTCGGCGCGACGTTCTACGGTTGCCTTGCCGCGCTGTTCGGCGCGGGACGAGCGACCCGATGGCGGTTGGCGCTGTACGGCGGGGCGGTCGCGCTCGCCTTGGCTATCGGCGCCAGCCGGGTCGCGCTCCAAGCCCACAACGCGACGGAAGTCGTTATCGGCGGTCTGATCGGCGCCATGTCGATCGCGCTGTTCATTGCGCTCCGCGTCCGACCAGAGCCACTGGAATTATCTTCGCGGACGGTCGTTCAAATGTCGCCATTGGCCGTGCTCTATGCGCTTTGCCTGCTGTTGCTGGCCGGCCATTGGACCGCCGAGTCGTTCATCGACGCGATCGCCGCACAGCTCGGTGCCGATATGCACTTGTGTCGATGAACCGAGGCTTACCCATTCCTTGCCAGAGGCAAGCGCAGCGGCAGACGCCGGACACCTCCCGGCTCCTTTTGAGTTCCCAGGCGCGGACTATCCGGCCAAATTTCGAAATGGGATCATCTCACGGCGCTCACCGTCATGATCGCGTCAGCGCCGCAGGCGCGAAGCAGGCGGTCGATTTCCAACCATGGCCCGGCGCCCGTCTGCATCGGGAAGTCAAGCGCGTCGACGCATTCGCCGACGTCGCCGTCCTGCGAACCAAAAGCGACTTTTCCTTGCGTGGCGCGCAGCGACGTCGCGAGGCCGGCGCGGATTTTCAAATGATAGGGGACGCCGGCGACGAATTTCAGGATTGCGCCGTCCGAGGCGAGGAGCGTGCGGGGCTCGGGCGGAACCGGCGCTGGTTTTGATTGCGGCAATGGCGACGGCGCGACGGTCTGCTGCGGAAGGTGTACCGGCGACCTCGGCGCGGAGGGCGCTGGCGGCGACGCGGGATTGGGCGCGACGATCGGCCCCGGCGCCGGCGCTGCGGGCGACTGCGGCGGAAGAACTGCGACCCTCGCGGGATGTCGCGCCGTATCGTCGAGGATGGCGACGATGACATAGAGCGCGAGCACGCCGCCTGTCATAAGGCCGACCGTGCCGCCGGCTCGCGCGAATTTGAAAATCAGTGCGAGGAGGATGAGCACGCTGATGGTCGCGAGGGGATGGAGAAAGAGCGCGCCGCGCACCGGCGGCAACCAGAGAGTCATCACGCCGAAGAGGAGTAGGGCGGCGCTCAGCATGCCGCCCTTGTCGTTTTTCAGGGCGAGGGAAAGAGCGAAGCCGAGGCCGGAGCCGAGCAGAATCAGCGCGCTGACGAAATTCGCTTCGACGAGAACGCTGCCGATGCCGACAAGCGCGGCGAAGAGAAGCGCGAGACCCTTCACGCCGCTGCGGGCGATACCGCGAAAGAAGCGGGTGAAATCTTCCCAAGTGAGCTTGGCCCATGTCGCGCGGTCGCCGGCCTCCCAGGCGCGCGAGCGCATCGCGCGCAACGCCTCCTCGTGCGCCTCGGCGGCGCGGCGAATTTCTTCGAGCTCTTCATCGATGTCGCGGTAGGCCTGCTCCCAGCTTCGTCGATCGCGCTCCTCGGCGTGATCGGCTCGATCTTGCCGTGGCGTTTCCTGGCGCTGCTGCTGGTATCCGCGTTTGAGCTCGTTGAGGACGAATTCGCAGGCGGCGTTGAGCTCAACCATCGCCTCGTGCGAGCCGCCGAGGTCGGGGTGGCGCTGTTTGCATGCGCGGCGGTAGGCGGCCCTGATTTCCTCGAAGCTCGCGCCGCGCGCGACGCCGAGAATTTCGTAGGGATCGCGCATGCGCGGAGCCTTGTGATCGGGCGACGGCTATTCCGACTGCAGCTGACGGATCGGCGCGTCGACGGAAAGAGGAAAGGTCGTCATCGTCTGAAAGGACTGCGTCTTGCCGACCATGAGGGAGAGCGAGAGCGGCGCGGTCGGGAATCCCGGATTGGGCGCAGGACAGTTGTAGACGATGATCGCGCCGGCGACGCGCGCGCCGGCGGGCACGAATGCGCCCCGCGGCGGCCCCTGCATCGGATTGACGCTGTAGGCCGTCGCATGCGGGTTCGGCAAGAATTGCAGCGACCCGCGCGTTTCCTCCGCGTCGGTGCAATTGCCGATCGCAACCCCGCCGCGCATGATGCCGAGATAGAGATTCATCCCGGAATTGTTGGCGATCGAATACGAGATCGTCGCGTTCCACAGCCAATTGAATTTGGCTGAGACGGCGCTGGCTTCGAGCTTGAAGCTTTCGGGAACGAGCTGCTCTTGCAAGCTCTCGTCCGGTTGCGTCACCTGGGCGGCGGCCGGCGACGACAAGCCAAGCGAAATGGGAACAACGATAAGCGCGACGATCCGCAGCATGACGACCCCCCCGAGGCTCGTGAGCGCCGTAGACAAATCCCTGCCGGCAAAACGGTCAAGAGCGGACGGCGCAACAAAGAAGCCTCGCACGGCGCGAGGCTTCGAGTTTCTCAAAAGAACGACAAAGCAGCGCACTTGCGCTCGTCCATCAGGGCGGCGAGCGCTTCGAGCTGGATCGCGGCGATGTCCTCCGTGAGGAAGCAGACGGCGTTGCCGCAGCCCGCCTCGAACGCCTTGAGCACGTCGACGGGATCGCGCACGAGATAGAGCGGTTCGCTCGTCACGCGATCGGCTCCGAAGATGTGCTCCTGCGGATTGAGGCCGTTGGGGAAGGCCAAGGTCGGGCTCTCGCTCTTCGTCGCCCTGCCGAAATAGCCGATGATGGTCCCGTCCTTGCCGGCGATGGGCAAAGCGAGCCGGCCCCGATTGACGCCGGAGCTCGCGTAGCCCGCCTTCCACTGCCGATAGGTCTCAGGATCGACGCCGAGCCCCGCCAGGGCCTCGTGGGCGGGATCGAGGCTCTTGGCGTAGGCGTCAGGATCGAAGCCCGATCGCCTCTCCTTGGCGGGCTGGGGGGAATTGTTCGAAGAACTGTTGCTATTACGGTTCCCATCGCCTCCGCTCGCCGCCATGAACCGGTCGTGCAGCTCCTTGGCGGCGGCGAACGCTCCCTGCCGGTCTTTACGACCATGGCCTCGGAAAAGCGAAACGAGCTCGATCTGGTCGCCGCCGGCCGGGCATTTGAAGCAATTGAACGCTCCGGTCTTCTCTCGGCCGCCGTCATTGCTGACGACGAAACAATCGACGCCCTTGCAGAACGGACAGGGGCCTTTCCATTGCCGCGCGCTCCGCGGCTTCAGTCCGGGAATGCCGAGGAATGCGACCACCTGATCCATCGGCACGCTTTTCTTGATCGCGTCGAAGTCGATACGGTACGCTTCGGTGTGCATGTCAACCTCCTCTATGTCACTGAATATATTATACTTTATGGCGGACACGAGCAGAGGAGAGATCCCATGTCCGCCATTGAGAAAGCGCCGCAACGGCAGCGAAGAGACGAGGCACGACAACCGGATTTCGTGGTTCGCGCGAAGACTGGCCCCGGCCGCAAGGAATGGGCGACGATCGGCCATGCCTGGAGACGCGAGCGCGGCGAAGGGTTTTCGATCAAGCTCAACACCATGCCGATCGGCAATCATTGGAACGGCGTGTTGAAACTGTTGCCGCCGTATGCCGACGACGAGCCGGAGGAACCACCTCAGGTATAGATCACGGAAACGAAGGGCCGCCGATGCGCGGCCCTTTTACTTTGGCGACATGTCGGCGAGGATGAGATCGGGATGGCCGACGCGCTCCCACGGCGCGGTGAACAAGCGCCCCGTCGGCGTGGGCGATTGCAAAAAGTCGTCGAATGAATCCTCGACGCGAAAACCGAACATCGTGCTCTTGCCATTGCGCGCGATCTTGGCGAGTTCGTTCATGACGTTGTGCTTGCGCTTTTCGCTCGTCGTCGCGAAGAGGACGGCGAGATTGTCGACGGCGAGGTAGTCGTCGATGATCCCGGCCGCGACGATTTCGCGGTAGGCGAGAATCTTGGGAACAATGATCGCCTTCACGCTCTCGGTGCCGTTGTCGGCCTCCAGCGCGAAGACGCGGTCGCTGATCGCGAAGAGGGCGTCGGGTTCGACAAACATCTTTTGCCCGTGGAGCGTGACGGGTATTTTGAGCGGTCTCCTTTGCATCCGCGTCGAAGGCGGCGCGGCGCTGAGAATGTCGATATGGTTTTTGAACGCGACGCCCGCCTTGCGCGCGCCTATCTCGATGTCGATCGCAATGTCGGACGCCATGTGATCGTGGGCGAGGCGTATGATCTTCGACGGCGCAGCGCTGTTGCCGCCGATGCGGCTGGCGGCGACCCACTCCTCCGCCGGAATGACGCGCTTCTCGATCAACAGCGCCTCGGCTTCTTCGCCGAGCCGGTGCAGGTCTTCGACCGTGAGGTGGTTGGCGAAGACCATTTCTTCGTTGGCGCGATGCAGCCAATGCGACCGCTCGTCCTGGGTGGCATGCCAAAGCTCGCCGAGGCGCGCCTTGGTGATGATCGGATGACGTGCGCCGAAGGCGACGAGCTGCCGTGTCGTCAATCGTCGATGGCGAGCAAGCGGTTCGAAGATGTCGCGGATGTCCGCCTCGGTGATGCGGATGCGCTTGGCGGTCAGTCGGCGCGAAAGATGCGATCGACGTTTGTGTTGGGTTGCGGGCTGCATACGCAATGAAATAGTCGGCACAATTGGCGTGTAAACGTGACGCATATTCAGGAATGAGGCGCGTCGTTCCACAGCGATGCGCCTTGCGCACGAAAAATTATTTTATCATGCCGCGACATGCGACTGTCGCGGCCGGTCGTCGGCGGTTGCGGCTCGCCGGGGCATGGCCGGGCGTGTCGCGAGTTGTCGTTATTAATCGTCGGGGTCATGCCGCCGTGAGCCCCCAGCTGACGGTGGCGGAGCGGCCGGCTTCTCCGGGGATTTGTCGGGCGTCTCGGAAAAAGGGACATGTCGCGCATACATTTCGCGACTGCGATCTCGAACGATCGCTTGTTCGTCAGCCCTCATATGGGTGAAGCGCGAAAGCGGCTCGGCGGGGAAGTGCATCGATATGGCTCCTGCCGGGGTTGCATCGCGTATGAAGACGGCGAACGAGCCGACGGTCTGGTCGTGGATGAAATCCGGCGTCGTGAGCATATCGCGCGCCATCGCCGAGAGGTCAGCGCCTCCGAGGCGCGAGGCCATCTTGATGCTGGTGTTGGCGGCGAGCGCGGCGCGCACCGGCGGATCGATTTGACCAAGATATTGATGGGCGAGGATAACGCCGACTTATTGCTGGCGCGCCTCGGCCAGGATGACCTGAATCTTCGGATCATTCTTGATGTAGTTGTGGCATTCGTCGACGTAGACGAAGCAGGGGAGACGCTTGTCGGCGGGGATGCTGGAGCGCTGCGCGGCGGCCTGATTGATGAGGGCGAGAAAGAAGCGGCCGAAGAGTTCGGCGCCCTCGTCCTTGAGCAATCCCTTCTCGGCGTTGATGAGGATCACTTTGCCCGGCGTGTTGATCTCGGTGAAGAAATCGACCTTCGAGCGGGGGCTGGAAAACATCCGAAGAAATGGCCGGTTCTCCAGGACCGCCAAGAGGCGGACATTGACCTGTTCGCGGGTCTGCTTGAACTGAGCATTGTTGTTGAAATCCGTTGCGAAGAATTCCCGCGCGACCGGGTCGAGCGTGTCGATGTAGGCCTGATATTTGGCGGGGCCGTTTTTCAGAATGTCATGGAAGGTGTGGATCGTTGCGCCGGGGATGCCAAAGAGCGCTCGCGTGGCGAAGCGGAACAGCGTCGATTGGCGGCTGGTCATCTCGGCTTGCAAGAGCGAGCCGATGATGAACTCGTACATCTCCAGGGCGCTGTTGGTCAGCCGTTCGCGGTCGAGCGGCGAGAGGGTCCTGAGCCGGTCGAGGTGCATGTCGAACAGGTTGACCGCGATCGGAAATTCCACGTCGGCCGCGTCGAGGATGCAAAGCTTGCCGTCGAGCGGTTGACCGGGCGCGAAAAGTTTTAGACTCCAGAGCTCCTCGATCAGTTGGCGCTGGCTGTCGAGGATAACGAGGGAGCATTCGCCGCGCGCGGCGCGCTCCAAGTCCTTGGCGATGAAATATTGCAGCGCAGTCGTTTTGCCTGCGTCGGTTCCCGCGACGATCCAGTGATGCGAGCTACGCGCCCGTTGCGGTATGTCAGTGCCGATCAGCGTGGCGAGAATGCCGGCGAAAGGCGTGCCATCGAGAAACGGCGAAGGATCGTCAAGCTGATGCGGCTCGTCGAGTTTCGGCGGCTTGGGATGCCTGCCGCGCGTCACGCCGGAGATGCGATACGTATTGTCGAGGTAGCGCTCCGCGAAGATAGGGAAGAGCTGCGCGTCGAGGGGTCGAACGAGGGTTTCGACGAAGCGTCCGGGTTTGACGAGCGTCGCGAGCGGCGACGTGATTTCACTGTCGCCCGCGATCTTCGGCAAGCTGGCGGCGGACGCTTGCACGGCCGCGACGCAAGCGTGGCGCATTTTGGCCAGCGTGCCGCCCTTCATACGGGCGATCTCGAGACGCATTCGATCGCGCCAACGAATGCCGTCGAGATTGTCCAAATCGGCCGGGATCGGCGGCGCCGTGAGCATCATGTTTTCGGCATAGAGATTGCGCAGGGCTTCGAAAAAGGCGTCGTGCAGCGGGCGCGGGAGATCGACCTGTTCGAGTATGGAGTTGGCGAAGGCGCTCTTGCTGGGAAGGTCGCACGAGAGGGAATAGGCCTCCCGGAAGAGTTGCTGCGCGTCTTTCGTATGATCGGGCTTTTCGGAGAGATCGATCGCCTTCAAGAGTTCGTGGATGAGGCGGATCGGAAACCAGATCGCGATGATAACAAGCGCGGTGAGTGTCGCGCCGATGAAGCCGCCCCATGTCTTCGGGCGCGGGTCGCGGCGCGGCATTTCCTTGGCGACTTCCTGCCAGACATTTTCCCAGAGGGTCACAGCTCGTACACGACGGAGCTTTCCGTCGTCCCCCTGGCGCGCGCCAACTGTTCCGCCAGCTCTTCGAGCTTCAAGCGCGTCGCGGTCTCGCCTTCGTCGGCGGCGATGAGATCAGGCCAGACGGCGAGCAGGGTCTTCACGCGGAAGCTGAGCAGGTCGCGAACGAAAAACAACCCGGCGTCTTTCGCCTTGAGCTCCTTTATTTTCTCGGGATCGGTTACCTCCGGTGGTATGGGCGCACGAAAGAAAACGTAGTGGCCGATGCCGGTGTACCGAATAAGGTATCGCTCCTCCTCGCTGAAGTTGACGGCGAGGAACAGGCAATAGGCGGGAATGCGGGCTCTGGCGAACCATCCCGTGGCGATCTTGCGCTCTTCGCGCTCGCGATCGATCCGCACGCGCATGGGGAAAGCATGCACGCGCCGGAGCTGGGCATCAAGTGGCGAGCTGCGCCGTCATTCTATCTGCCAGGCTGAAGGCCGATCCTGCGACTCATGAAAGACGCGCAGGATTCTGACGTGACGATCGACGACCCGGTAGGGCAGGAGATAGGGGGTGTTCTCGACGTGAAGCTCAAGGACGCCGTCGACGCTGTCGGAAACGTGCCCGAGAAATGGCTTCTCGATCAACCTCGACGCGCCGTGTACGATGCGTTGCAGCACACCGCTGGCCTTGGCCTTGCCGTCGGCGCTTTCATGACAGGCGGAAATTGAAGAGAGATCGCGTTTGGCGGATGGGACCCAAACAATCGTCATAGCCTTTTCCTGGGTCGACGAATGTCCGGCTTGGGCGGCGCGAGTTCCTTGTCCGCGCCGAGCGAGTCGACCCAGGCGAGCATGGCCTCGTGGAAGATGAAGACGCCCTTATTGGCCTCCTTGATCGCCTTGTGAAGCTCCGTCGCGCGCCATGCGTTTTTCTTCACGTAATCGCCGAGCGCCTGCGTAGCGAGATAAGTTTTCGTCCGCTTGGCCGAGCGGCTCAAATATTCGAGCGGCTCCTTGAGGTCCTCGAGCACGCGGACGGACAGCACCGTCGTGGGTATGAATTCTTCACTGTTTATTGACATATACAGCAAGTGTAATAAATCCGGGCGGATCGTCAAGCGCAGGTCGGCTTGGCTGACGAAGTGATACGGTTTCCGGGCGATTGACTCGACGAGGGGGGATTCCGGAGGGGGGATCAGGATGATAGATGGAAGAGCCATGATTCGCGGGAGGCGGACATGGCTCGGGTCGTCGACCATCTG
>JBEKAL010000160.1:0-9181 GCA_050015935.1 Roseiarcus sp. | reverse complement strand
CCATATCGACGCCTTCATCGCAAGCTACAACCAAACCGCCCGACCCTTCGTCTGGACGAAAAGCAAGGTCCATCAAAAACGCCTCAAACCGTGTTTCGCCGACCAGTGATTCCGGGTACTAGGCAAACGGCGGATTCAATCGTATTGCGTGGCCGACGCTCACCGCCGGACCCCGGATGAACCCGACGCCTGTGAATCCGACCCCGCCATATTGCGGCGCCGACGCATGATCGTCGCGCCGGAGCGAATCCCCGTCGCCGCGCCGTCGATCACCGACCGCGAAGTCGAACTCGCCGCGGAGGCCGCGCGCACCGCGTGGCGGCAGAACCACTACGCCTACAACGCCCGCTTCGAACGCATGGTGGCGGACTATGTCGGCGTCGCTCACGCCGTCAGCGTTCCCCATTGCACGGCGGCGCTCCACCTCGCGCTGGCCGCCCTCGGCGTCGGCCCCGGCGACGAGGTCATTGCCCCCGACGTGACCTGGATCGCCTCCGTGGCGCCGATCGTTTATGTCGGAGCGGAACCGGTGCTCGTCGACATTCGAGCCGACACCTGGTGTCTTGACGTCGACGCGGTCGAGGCCGCGATCGGACCGCGGACGAAGGCGATCATCGGCGTCGATCTCTACGGCTCGACTTGCGATTGGGAGCGGTTGGAGACGATCGCCGACCGTCACGGCCTGGCGCTGATCGAGGACGCGGCGGAGGCGTTCGGCTCCGTCCATCGCGGGCGAAGAGCAGGCGCACTGGGCCGGGTTTCCGCCTTCAGCTTCCACGGCAGCAAGACGGTCGTCACCGGCGAGGGCGGCATGCTGGCGACCGGCGATACCGCGCTTTTCCAGCGGGTGCTGTTCCTGCGCGACCACGGACGCAATCCCGGCGATCGTTTTTTCCAGAATTCCGAGATCGCCTTCAAGTACCGGATGAGCGCGGTGCAGGCGGCGCTCGGCGTGGCGCAGATGGAGCGCATCGACCAACTGATCGCGTACAAGCGCGCGATCTTCGGCTGGTATCGGGACCGGCTCGCTACGGTGAACGGGATTGCGCTGAACGCCGAGCCGCCCGATACGCTCAACAGCTACTGGATGACGACGGCGATCCTCGACCCCAGCCTCGGCCTGAATAAATTCGCCGTGATGGCCGAATTCGACAAGCGCGACATCGACTCGCGCCCGTTCTTTTCGCGGCTGTCGACCTTGCCTGCTTTCGCCGGGCGCCCTTATTCGAAGCGCTTCGTGACGCCAGCGGACCGCGGCGCTCGCATCGCCGATTTCGGCGTCAATCTGCCCTCGGGCTACAACATGACCGAAGGCCTTGTGGACGTCGTCTGCGGGGCGCTGCGCGAAATCATCGCCGCGAACCGATAGCCTGAATTGTCGCTCATTGCGGAGACGAGCGTGGCCGGCACATTGCGACCGTTTACGAAGCCGAACTTTCCGGACGATCGCGCCGAGTTCGAAGCGGAGCGCCGGCGCAACTGCTTGGCGCTCGGCGCAGATGCGGCGTTGTTCGAGGAAGCGCGCGATTGCGTCATGAGCGCCGACCGGCACCGCTACACCTATCTGTGGTCGTGGATGGGCGTTCCCATTATTCAGGTGCCGTCCGACATCGTCGCGACACAGGAGATCATTTGGGCGACGAAGCCCGACGTCATCATCGAGACCGGCGTCGCGCGCGGCGGCTCGGTGATCTTCTATGCGTCGATGTTGACGTTGATCGGCGGGGGCAAGGTCGTCGGCGTCGACATCGACATTCGCGCCCACAATCGCGCTGCGATCGAAAAGCATCCGATGGCGAGCCGCATCGCGTTGATCGAAGGCTCGTCGATCGATGCAGAGACGATCGCGCGTGTGAAAGCCGAAATCCCGGCCGGCGCCGCCGTCATGCTCGTGCTCGATTCCGATCACTCAAAGCATCATGTCCTGGCGGAATTGCGCCTCCTTTCCCCGTTGGTCACGCAAGGCCAATTCCTCGTCGTCGCCGACACGCTCCTCGGCCGCCTGAAGCCGGATCAGACGCCGAGAGCGCGTTCGCGGTTTTGGCCGCCCGGCGACGAGCCGCTGGCGGCGGTCCAGGAATTTCTGAAGGAGAACGATCGCTTCCGGCCGGACGAAGAGGTCAACGGCAAGATGATCCTCTCCAGTTCCCCCGGAGGCTACCTGCGATGCGTCAAACCGTGACGGCGCGCGGGGATCGGCGGACCGCCGGCGACGCCGCTCGGCGAACCGTCGGCGGGGCGCGCGCGAATACCGTTCGCCGATTTGACGCCGCCGATCGGAGTTGGCGGCGATGACGACCGTCGTCGTTTCGCAGCCGATGCTGTTCGCTTGGCCGGGCTTCTTCGAGCAGATGATGTTGGCGGACGTCTATTTCTGGCTCGACGACGCGCAGTTTTCGCGTGGCGGCTTCACCAACCGGACGCGAATCGTTCATGACGGCGCGGTGAAGTGGATGTCGATCCCGCTCGAGGGCAAGGGCTCGTTCCAATCCATTCGAGATCTCGCTCCCGCCGAAGACTTCCGCGCGCGGCATATCGCCTTTCTCCGCCAGGCTTTCGCGGCCGCTCCCTATCGCGCGCTCGCGCTCGAAATCGTCGAGGAAGCCTATGGGGAGAAGACGCTCTGCGATGTGCTGATCGCCAGCGCCGAGGTTCCCGCTGCTCGCCTCGGGCTCCGTTCGCCCGCGCGCCGCGCGCGAACCAGCGCGAGCGCGATCGCCGGCGCCTCGTGGCGACGGGTTCTCGACCTCGTCCTCTCAGTCGGCGGAACGCGCTACGTGACCGGGCACGGCGCCGCCAATTATCTCGATCACGAGATGTTCGAGGCGGCGGGCGTCGCGGTCGAGTACATGGCCTACAGCAAGACGCCATGGCCCCGGCAAGGGCCGGTTTTCACGCCTTTCGCGTCGATCCTCGACCTCATCGCCAATACCGGACCGGCGGCGGTCGAGCGCCTGCGGCCGGCGACCGTCGGTTGGCGGGCGTTCAAACGCCAAGGCTCGCCCAATCCGGGCGAGGCCGCCGAGGATGGTCTCGGCGGCGGCGGACGGGGCGAATGAACCGATCCACGCGCCGCCGAAGGGCGCGTGGCTTTTGTATCGCGTCGGCGCGGCTCGTATATTCGCGCATAGAGAAGGAAAGGAAATGGGCTCCCCGTCAAGGCTGTTCATCGGATCGGTGAAAACGACCGCGCGTCGCGTGCTGGGCCTCGAGCGCCCGCATGTGCTGGTCGCCTGCATGCCAAAGTCGGCCTCGACATTCTTGGCCGATGTCCTGGCGAAGTTGCCGGGAATACGTCACGCGCCCTTGACCTGGGCCTACGGCTGGCGAGAGCAGACCCTCGATGTCGTGCAGCTCGCGAGGTACGACTTGGCGTCTTACGTATGTCAGCAGCATCTGCGCTACAGCGCGGACGTCGGCAATCTGATCGTCGAATATCGGCTGACGCCGGTCGTCCTGACTCGCAACGTCTTCGACGTGGTCGCCAGCATTCGCGATCATTTTCGCAACGAGTCGACGGAATCTCCGATGGTTCCCCTGGGGCCGAAGCACGCGAAGCTGGGGGACGCGGCGCTTGAAGAGCTGATCGCCGATCTCGTCGCGCCCTGGTACGTCAGCTTTTTCGTCAGTTGGCAGGGAGTCGATTCCCTGCGGGTGACGTTCGATCAAGTGCGAACGTCGCCATCCGAGGTCGTCAGCCGCATTTGCGAGCGGGCCGGAATCAGGACCGACGAGCGCGGCATCACCCGCGCCATCGAAGCGGCTCATGCCAAGGCGCGCCGCTTCAACAAGGGCGTCTCCGGCCGCGGCGAAGGCATTTCGCCGAAGGCCCGCGAGAGGATCGTCTCGCTCGCCCGGCATTTTCCCGACGTGGACTTCACGCCGATCGGCATCGCGCGCCCCGACGCCGGCGCCGCGGTACGCGTCGAGCGGGAATAGCGGTTGCGCAGGCCCTCATGCGGCCCCACGGGCCACCTTCTCCCCACAAGCGGGAGAAGGGTTTCGGCGAGGGCGAGCCGATCATCCAGAAACCGTATTACTCCTCCACCAAGGTCGCGCGCGCGCGCTGTCATCAGCGGGAGCGGCGCGCGCTGTGGCCCGTCGGTGGCCGGAGCCGGTTCGGCGGGCGCGGTATCCGACGCGGCGGTTGCGGTCGGCTCGTCCTCTTCGGCGCGCTCCGTCTCAGGGGCCAGCTCTGCGGCGCTCGACGCTTCGGGTTCGGCGGCGGAGAGCGGCGCCAGTTCGTCGCCGAACAGGCTCGGCTCCGCCGGTTCTTCCGTCTCGGCTGCGCTCGCTTCCGGGCTCGGAGGCGCGAAGCGGTCGCTGCAATGACGGTCCTCACGCCGCCATGAGCGCGGGGGCGCTGACGGCTTTCGTCGCTCCGGCCCCGCTCCCAGCGGCTGAAGCTCCGGCGCGGCTATGAGCTCGGGCCTTGCGCCGACCGACGCGAGCGCAGCGAGGCTTTCGGGAGCTAACCGGCCCCGCCTGGCTCGCCGAGCGCAACCTTCAGGTCGCGGCGGCGACGATGGCCGACGCGCGCCGCCACTGTTTGCTTTCGACCTATCGAAAACGAGTTTTGTTAGACGCTCTAAATGCGCAACCATCGGCTCGGCGCGATGTCGTCGAGATCGGAGCGACCGAGAAACCATATTCGCGGCACGATTACCGTTCTTTCGCCGAGATCGCCGAGCCAAGCGCCCCACCAACTGAAAGAACTATTGGCGATGATGGCGTGGTCGCACGCGCGCATGAGTTCGAGATCCCGCTCGGGCGCCTCGCCGTTCCAATCGATGATCTCGGCGTTCGCGCCGCCAATCTGCATCTCTCGGACCCAATTCGGTTCGTCGGAAAACACGAAGAACCGCACTGAGGAGCCCACGCGTTCGCGCACGAGCGCTGCCGCTTCGGCATAGTAATCGGGCGGGCACGCGTAAACGCCTCCCGTCACATAGTCCCCCCGTCTCACGTGGATGAAACATGATGGGCCGGACTTAATGCGGATCAACATGTCCTGATTTCGGCGATCGAGGTCGTCGCGAGGCGTGAATTCGGCGCGAATGAGATCGGCGATCTCGGCGAAGTATCTTTCGCATTGCCAGACGCCATTGAATTTGACGGGACAGCGCCGCGTCAGGATGTCCGGATCGAACCGCATCGTCTTTTCGGCGACGACTTCCGGATCGGGGGCCGGCAGAAGTCCAGGTAACAGCCGGCCCGGAATTCGGCGCCAAGGCCGAACCCGTCGAAGGCCCCCCGCTTCGCCATGCGTCGCCAAGCGTCCGGTGATCCGGAATTTTGTTAGGCCGTAGGCGCGACTTTTTCCCGGCTTGTAGCGCGTTCCCAAATACAGAAGCAGTTCCGCGTCGTTAACGTGGGCGAAGCGCCGCGCCATCGCGTATTGAAACATTTGATTCCCGAGGCCGCCGGAAATCGCAACGACAACCCTGGCCGCGGGATTTGGATCGTGTCTCATTACCGCCCCTTCACCGGAACGAGGCTGTTCACCATAATGTGCCGCACAAAGTGGGATCGATAAAGGGACCGAACGTTGGGCGAACTTATGGCGCGGACACGAAATAAGCTGGCGGCGCGCGCATTGGCGGCGCTCTCGAAGTCTGGGAAACACTCGGACGGAGGCGGGCTCCGCGTGCGGATCGATGGCGATGACGGGCCCGTCCGGCGGAGGTGGATTTTCCGTTTCGTGTCGCGGGATCGCACGCGCGAGAGGGGTCTCGGCGGGCGCCCTGAGGTTTCCCTGGCGGAAGCGCGAAAGGCGCGCGACGCGGCCGAGAAATTCGTCCAGGCGGGTCAGGACCCGATCACTGCGCGGGAAGGCTCGCCGCGCGCTCAGATCGGCAAACCGACATCTGGGCAAATGGCCGACGCTTTAATCGGAGCCAAAGGCCCGGAATGGCGCAACGAGAAGCGCCGCGCGCTATGGAAGATGACGCTCGAGAAATATGCGGCTCGGTTGTGGTCGCGGCCTGTCGATGAGATCGACACCGAGGTGGTCAGCGCTTCCGCCGCGGCGAAGTCTACCGGGAGTTCATGGAGCGTCGGAGCGGCGAGTCGCGGAACGTGTGGGCCATGCATCATTGGATGTGGCGCAGAGCCATGCCGATGCCGGCGACGGGGCTCGCCTGGGCGCGACCTGACAACTGTCGGTCTTGCCCGACCGCCCGCAATACTGGCGCGCGACACTCACGGAATGGACGTCGTTCTCGATGAAGCCCGTGTCGTCGACGATCTCCAGGCGAATGCGAAGCATTCGTCCGCCACGCCTCGACCCGCCCTTGCGCGTCGATCGCCGGCAGGACAAGCCCGCGCCTCGGCCCAGAACCGCCGCCAAAACGTCGACCCTGGGCGAGGCCTGCGGCGCGAGAGCGCTTGTAACGCCAGTTTGCCGCCCTTATCGTGCGCGCTCCGATCGTGCGCGGGACAAAGCGCATGGCCTCGAATATGGCCGACTCGAGGCGGTCGATTTTTCGCTTTAGTCCACGGCGCCGAAATTTCGGACGGGATGGGAGATTGGCATTGATGGCACAAGAATTTCCATTGTCGCGCCGTCTGACCGAGAACGATCGGCGACTTCTGGATCGCCTCGTTCAGGCCCGCGTCGGGGAAACCGCAGCTTCGAAGGCCGGGTCCGAAGCAAGCATGGCGAAGTCCGCCGATCACTCCGCATCGCTCGATTTCAACAGTCTGCCCGGTCACGCCGAGCAGCGCCTGCTCCGCTCCGCGGCGTCGGCGATGGGTCTGCAGAACCCATACTTCCTGCTTCACGAAGGCGACGCGGGCGCCTCGACCGTCATCGACGGTCGGCGCATGATTAATTTCTCGTCTTACGACTATCTCGGCTTGAACCATCATCCCGCGGTGCGGGCCGCCGCACACGCGGCCATCGATCGCTACGGCGTTTCCGCCTCCGCAAGTCGGCTTGTCGCCGGAGAGCGGCCGATCCATCGCGCCCTTGAATCGGCCCTCGCGGGCCATTATCGCCAAGAAGGTTGCCTGACCTATGTGAGCGGCCACGCCGCCAACGTTGCGACGATCGGCGCCTTGCTGGGGCCTCGCGATCTCATCGTACACGACGCTTTGGCCCACAACAGCATTTTGATGGGCGCGCATCTGTCGCGCGCCGAGCGACGTCCCTTCGCTCACAACGACATGACCGCGCTCGATTCGATGCTGCAAGGGTTGCGCGGCCGTTATGAGCGCGTGCTGATCGTCGCCGAGGGGCTCTATAGCATGGACGGCGATGTTTGCGATCTGCCGACTCTGGCGGAGCTCAAGGACCGCCATCAGGCTTGGCTCATGATCGACGACGCGCATGGCCTCGGGACGCTCGGCCCGCGCGGCCTCGGCGTGTTCGAGCATTTCGGCCTCGATCCGCGCCGGGTCGACATCTGGATGGGAACCTTGTCGAAGACACTCGCGGCCTGCGGCGGCTATATCGCGGGTTCGACGGCGCTGATCGAGTTCTTAAAGCATGCTGCGGGCGGGTTCGTCTACAGCGTCGGCATGCCGCCGCCCGTCGCCGCGGCGGCGCTCGCGGCTCTCGAGCTCATGCATGGCGCGCCGGAGCGAGTGCTGCGTCTGCGCGCCAACTCGCGTCTGTTCGCCTCGGCCGCACGCCGCGCCGGCCTGGACGTCGGGGCGAGCGAGGGCGAAGCGATTGTTCCGATCATGACGGGAAGTTCGATCCGCGCCGTCGCTCTGAGCCAACGGCTTTTCCAGCGAAACATCAACGTGCAGCCGATCATCTATCCCGCGATCCCCGAACGGCTTGCGCGCCTTCGTTTTTTTCTGAGCAGCGAGCACGCGCCCGAGGATATCGAGCGCTCGGTTCCGATAATCGCCGAGGAGCTCGCGCTCGCGAGCGCGACGTCGCCGGCGGCGCTGGCGCGCGGGAGCGCTGGGCTGTGAGCGGGCTGCGCATCGTTCCGGTCGCCGACCGCGCCGGGATCGCCGCCTTCATCGCGGCGGCCCGACGGGCTCAATCGGTCAATCCGCATTGGATCGAGCCGGTCCATGACGAAATCCGCATGCTGTTCAATCCGCGGCGGACGCCTTTCATGCGCGAGAACGTCATTCAACCTTTTGTCGCCTTTCGCGACGGCGAACCGATTGGCCGGATCGTCGCCACCGTCGATCGCGCGCATCTCGCCAAATTCGACGACGGCTGCGGGTTTTTTGGCTTCATCGACGCGATCGACGATCCCGACGTTTTCGCCGCGCTGTTCGCCGAAGCCGAGCAGTTCCTTCGCGCCCAAGGCATGCGGATCGCGCGCGGGCCCTTCAGCCTGACCATCAATCACGAAAGCGGTCTCCTTGTTCATGGGTTCGATCAGCCGCATGTCGTGCATACCAACCACTCCCCGCCGCACTACGCCCGCCACGTCGAGGGCTTAGGCTACGTCAAGGCGATGGACTTGGTGGCCTACGTCTGTCGCGTCGCCGAATCGGATTTCCGCACGCGCGTCGCGCGCTTGGCGGCCAGCTTCAACGCGCCAGAGATTGGCTTTCACAGCCTTTCCCTAAGAAACTGGAATCGCGATTTTCCGCGCATTTTGTCGCTCTATAACGACGCTTGGTCGGATAATGCTTGGGCGACGCCCGTCGGGCGCGAAGAGGCGCGTCTGATCGCCCGTCTGATGCTGCCCGTATGTCGGCCGAGCTGGGTCCGTATCGCCACGTTTAAGGGCGAGGACATCGCGATCATCGCGCAAATCCCCGATGTCAACGAGGCGTTGCGCGGCCTCGACGGCAAGCTGCTGCCCTTTGGCTTCGCCAGGCTCCTCTGGCGCGTTCACGTCCGCGGCACGCGGATGGCGCGTGTTCCGATGATAGGCGTCGCGAAGAAGTGGCGCCACACCAAGGTCGCGGTGCTCGCCTATAATGAGCTTCTCGCTCGCTCGATCGAGGACGCCCGCAACGCCGGCGTCGAGGAGGTCGAAATTAGCTGGATGCTGGAAACCAACCACGCCATGCTCAACATCATGCGCCACCTGCCGGCGCGTCACACGCGCACTTTCCGCGTTTACGAACGGGCGCTTTGACTAGAGCGGGTCCCGAATAGTCAGAATCGATAGGGGGTTCCCGAATCGGGCGAGACGTGATTCACCATTCGTGCTGGGAAGGAGGCCAGCAGGGATGGCGAAGCCTTTTTCGCAAGACTTGC
>JBEKAL010000159.1:0-9211 GCA_050015935.1 Roseiarcus sp. | reverse complement strand
ATCATGCGTCTGGCCGTCGCCGGCCCCTTCGATCCCGCAAGGGCCGCCAGCGGCGTCAAACGGCGCATCGCCGCCGCCGCGGCGCTGCCCGACTTCGAATCGCTGCAAGGGGCGGTGCGCGAGGCGCGCGATAAGGTGCGCCGCGTCTATGCCAGAGTGCTGGGCGGACACGCGGGGTGAGCCGCGCCGGACCGCGACGGCGCCGAGATTGGATGAAATTGGTCGGAGTGAGAGGATTTAAACCTCCGGCCCCCTCGTCCCGAACGACTCGGGCTGAGGTCATTTTCGTTTGTTTTAAAGGGGGTTAGCTACCACCTGAAACCACCTGAATCGCCCAAATACAGGGGGGTTCATTCCACGACAATCACCTCGTCGCAACGTACACACGGCCTCAACCACGCTATGCGCGACCAACGACTCCTCGTAATCTCCTCAGGTGACTAGGGGGAAGCATATGCCGATTAAGGCCGTCGTCCAGCAAGGCTGTTTCAATCACACTCTGAAACTGCCCTACAATTTGCGTCTCGAGGACTTCGAGATGGCGATGCAGGACGTCTACGATTTCTTCAGCGATACCAATGCTTTCATGGTCGCCAAAGGACTGCCGCGTCTCGACGACATGCTGCGGCCGGCGAATATGAGCGGCACCATCTCCGACATGCTGACAGACAGCCTCGCGAAGCATTCGAGGTCGCTGACGAAGAACACGCACTTCAACGGGCATCCCGATCTGGTCCTCAAGGGCGAGTATCCAGGCGACGGCGTGAAGGCCGGCGAGAAAGGGATCGAGATCAAATCCACCCGGAAAAAGGGCGCAGCGGTCGATACCCATGGAGGCCGCGATCAGACGATGTGCGTCTTCGTCTACAGCGTCGACAATGCGACCGAGCCGGCTAAAGATCGCGCTCCGCTTGAATTCACAGAGGTCTAACTCGGCGACGTCGTCGTTTCCGATTTCCGCCGCAACGAGCGCAGCGACCTCGGCGCCAGAACCTCGACGCTCGACAAAGAAGGCATCAAGAAGCTGCGCGCGAATTGGGTCTACAAGATCAATCAGGGTTGATCTTGAGCGCCGAAAGCTTCGAGATTGCCTTCTGCGCCATTCTGAAATACTCGGCGTCACGCTCGATGCCGACGCTGCGATAGCCGATCGCGTTCGCCGCGGCGAGCGTCGATCCTGATCCGGCGAACGGATCACAAACGACGCCTTCCCCAAGCGGGAGCACGGCGCGCACGATGGCCCGCATGAACGCCTGCGGCTTTAACGACGGGTGCTTGACGATGTCGCGCTCGGCCTTCGGCGTCGGAGCCGATCGGACTACGTCTCCGAATGGCCTATCGTTGGAAATGCGACGGAATCCGCCCGTCTTCCACTTGCGCAGGTTGTCCTGAACGCGACCATCGAGCGGATGGCGCAAGACGATCCACGGCTCGAACTGCGAACGGGGCATCACGCTAACGTCGTTGAATTCCTTATGGGCGTTCTTCGGCCGATCGCCGCCGCGCATCGTTTGCACCAGACGCACGACCTGGCCGCGCAATTCTAATCCGCCGTCAGCCATGGCTTCGGCGACCAAGTGAGCGAGCAGGGGGTTCGAGGCGACAATGACGTTGGCGCCGGGAACGGTGGCGCGCAGAACGAGCTTGCCGAATTGAACGAAGAACTGGCGCATCTCTTTGCGGTCGGCGTCATCGAGGACGGTGAAGCGAGGCAGCGGCGCGCGCTGGATGCCGTCGAATGACGGCGGGATACGCCAGACGCCGCCGATGTTCCCGTTCCTGAGCTTTGTATGTTCCTTGTCGCTGTACTCCAGCGGCGAGTAGGGCGGGTCGGTGACGACGGCGTGGATCGAGCGCGGCTCGGCAGCCTTGAGCCATTCCAGACAGTCGGCATGGACGATGCACGCTTTTCCAATTTCCACGCTTGGCGAAACTTTGGATGGCCTCGCGGCGTCAGCTTGCTTGAGCCGGTACTGGCCTCGGCCGACGCGTTCGAAGACCTCTGGCGTGTGGAGAATCAACGACGAGCGGATCGAGGATTGGGCGACAGTTCCGAGATGTGTGGCGATTGCAGCCTGAATTTCTCCGATCGAGGCGCGCTCGGCTCTAGACAAGTAGCCCACAACTGCGTCTCTAATGGCCCCCGGCGGATGTGTCATCGAATCGATCCCCCTCGGGGAGGGATTATTTGACGTCTAGACGTCAAACGCAAGCGAAGATTGGCCGTACGACCAAGCGATCCACCGGAGGTTGTCGATGGCGAAGGGAAGAGCAGGCGGGAACGCGCAGAAAGCCATGCAGCAACGGATCGCCGGTGGGATGGCTATCGTCACCCAGGGGGCGGTTCTGTCACAACCTTCGAAGGCCGAGTTGCGCGCCATGGTCCCGGAGTACGACGAGAGCCTGGTCAAGAGGATTCCGCCGGGCGTAAAGGGGAAGGCGAAACCGAAGGGGTAGCCGGCATTCTTCGCGAACCGACCGTTGATGACCTCCCTCATAACCTCGGGGATTCGCCGTAGCGTTGCTCGCTGACATAGGCGTGATCGTTAAGGTATCGGCCCCAGCCCGCTGCTCGACGCCAGAAGTCACGTTGGACAGTTCGATTCAACGGTGAGTCGCGACTAAAAAAGTGTCAAGCGTCCACCCCACAGCGGGAGACTGCCCATACCGGGTTTGCGCGCTAATGACGATGAATTACGCGGCGTGTTCATTCCGCAAACGTCTTCAAGGGTGATATCGCCAACCTAGTGAACCCTTGGAAACATTGGTCGGAGTGAGAGGATTTAAACCTCCGACCCCCTCGTCCCGAACGAGGTGCGCTACCAGACTGCGCTACACTCCGGCAACGCCGCGAACGGCGCAAGCCGGCCTTATAGAAGCCCGGCGGGCGCCGCGCAAGCGCGACGACGCTGTGGCCTTAAGCGGCGCGGCTTGCCGCCGCGAGTCCGCCTCCCCACATGACTTCCCTACCGCGGGCCGAGCGGCGCCGCGGCATTCCCAGGGAGAACGCACATGAAAATCGGCGTCGTCGGATCGGGCGTGGTCGCGCAGACTCTTGGCGCGGGCTTTCTCAAACACGGTCACGAAGTCATGCTGGGCACGCGCGAGGCGGCCAAGCTCAAGGATTGGGCGGCCAAGAACCCTCGCGCTCGGATCGGCGATTTCGCCGCGGCGGCGGCGTTCGGCGAAATTGTCGTTCTGGCAGTCGGCGGCGCGGTCGCGCTCGACGCGCTGAAACTCGCCGGCGCCGCCAATATCGCGGCAAAGACCGTGATCGACGCGACCAATCCGATCGGTGGCGGGCCGCCGGTCCACGGCGTGCTGACGTTCTTCACCAGCCTGAACGATTCGCTGATGGAGCGCCTGCAAAAGGCGTTTCCGGCGGCGCATTTCGTCAAGGCGTTCAATTCGGTGGGCGCCGCGCAGATGGTCGATCCGCATTTTGCGGGCGGCAAGCCGACGATGTTCATCTGCGGCGACAACGACGAGGCCAAGCGCGCCGCGACGACGCTGCTCGATCAGTTCGGCTGGGAGACGGCGGATATGGGCGCGGTCGAGGCGGCGCGCGCGATCGAGCCTTTGTCCATGCTCTGGTGCATCCCCGGCGTGGCCCGCAACGACTGGTCGCCGCACGCCTTCAAGCTGCTGCGGTGACGGGGCGCGCAGCGAATTCTCCGTCGCCTTGGCGCCGGGACGCGATATAATCGCGAACGCGGCGGCGGCGAGGGAGTCGAGGAACGGCCATGTCGGCAAAACGCGTCGTCTTCACCGGCGGAACCGGCAAGGCCGGGCGGCACGCCGTGGCCCATCTCATCGTCAAGGGCCATCAGGTCCTCAACGTCGACCTGAAGCCGCTCGATCTGCCCGGCGTCAATACCTTGATCGCCGATCTCACCGACAGCGGCCAGGCGTTCAATGCGCTGACCACGCATTTCGGCTTCGCGGGGTTCGATCTCGGTCACGCCCCGCGCGCGCCGGACGCCGTCGTGCATTTCGCGGCGATCCCGTGCGTGCTGATCGAGCCGGACAACGCCACCTTCGCCGCCAATGTCGTGAGCGCGTACAACGTGATCGAAGCGGCGATGAAGCTCGGCGTGCGCAAGGTCGTCATCGCGTCGAGCGAGACGACCTATGGCGTCTGCTTCGCCGAAGGCGACAAGGACTATCACAGCTTCCCGCTCGAGGAAGACTACGACGTCGATCCGATGGACAGCTACGGCTTGTCCAAGGTCTGCAATGAGAAGACCGCGCGCGCCTTCGCGATGCGCTACGGGGCCGATATCTACGCCTTGCGCATCGGCAACGTCATCGAGCCGCACGAGTACGGCCAGTTCGAGGCCTTCCTCGCCAACCCGATGATGCGCAAGCGCAACGCCTGGAGCTACATCGACGCGCGCGACCTCGGCGAGATCGTGCATCTCTGCCTGGAAAAGGACGGCCTCGGCTTCCAGATCTTCAACGCCGTCAACGATGCGATCACCCTCGACATCCCGACGCGCGACTTCCTCGCGCACCATTGCCCCGGCGTTCCGGTCACCCGCCCGCTCGATAAATTCGAGGCACCGCTGTCGAACCGCAAGGCGCGCGAACTGCTGGGATTCAAGGAGGCGCACAATTGGCGCCAATACGTGCGCGGCGTTTGACGCCGGCCGGCGCGTTCAGTCTGAACGACGCCGTGGGGCGGCGGAGATACGCCAATGTCGGCGCGGATTTCCCGGCGCGAGGCCTCCCCGCGGGCCTTCAGCGGCGGTATTGCTGAATGCGCGTCGTGCGCAGGCCGGCGAGGCCGAATTGATCGATCGAGACCTGCCAGCTCAGGAATTCGTCAACCGTCAAGGCGTATCGGGAACACGCCTCTTCGAGCGACAGCAGCCCGCCGCGCACGGCGGCGACGACTTCAGCCTTGCGGCGAATGACCCAACGCTTGGTCGATGAGGGCGGCAGATCCGCGATCGTCAGCGGGCTGCCGTCTGGACCGATGACATATTTCACTCTCGGTCGAAGCGCTTCACTCATTTCGCTCTCACACTCGAACGCAAGTCCAACTCGATGAAGTCTACGGCGCGCAACTTAAGATTTGCCTAAGCGCGAAGTGACGAAATTCATAACAAAATGTTTCAAAACGCGCTGATTTCTTTCGATATTGTCGGCGCCGCGAGCGCCGGGGCGGGCGGCGCCCGCCGCCGGCCGAGCCGGCGGACGGCGACATTTTCCCCCATTTCGCTGGCGTCTTATGATATAATACTTAAGTGGACGGCCTGATCCGCCTCGCACGAAATCCGATGTTGGCCCCGCAAATCACTCGCGTCGTTTCGCCGCACCCGCTCAACGGCCTCGGCCTGCCCAAGGCCCCGAAGGACACACGCGTCGTCGTCGCGATGTCGGGCGGCGTCGATTCGAGCGTCGTCGCGGCGTTGCTGGCGCGCGACGGCTACGACGTCGTCGGCCTCACCATGCAACTCTACGATCATGGCGCGGCGACGCACCGCAAAGGCGCATGCTGCGCCGGCCAGGACATTCACGACGCGCGCGACGTCGCCGCGCGTCTCGGCGTTGCGCACTATGTCCTTGATTACGAGACGCGATTTCGCGAGAAAATCATCGAGCCCTTCGCGCGCGCCTATGTTTCCGGCGAAACGCCGATTCCGTGCGTAGCCTGCAATCAGCACATGAAGTTCGCCGACCTGTTCGAAGCCGCCAGGGACCTGGGCGCGGACATTCTCGCGACCGGCCATTACGTCGCGTCGCGTGACGACGGCCATGGCGGGCGCGCCCTCTACCGCGCCGCCGACGCCGAGCGCGATCAGAGCTATTTTCTCTTCGCGACGACGCGCGACCAGCTTTCGCTGCTGCGTTTTCCGCTGGGCGCCCTGGCCAAGCCCGAGGTGCGCGCGCTGGCGCACGAATTCGGCCTGGCGGTCGCCGACAAGGCGGACAGCCAGGATATCTGCTTCGTGCCGGCCGGCCACTACAGTCAGATGATCGAGCGCCTGTTGCCCGGCGCCGCCGAATCCGGCGAGATCGTCCATATCGACGGCCGCGTGCTGGGCCGCCACGCCGGCATCCTGCATTACACCATCGGACAGCGGCGCGGCCTGGGGATCGCGGCCGCGGAACCGCTCTATGTCGTCGCACTCGACGCGCGCGCGGCGCGGGTCGTCGTGGGGCCCCGCCAGGCCCTGGAAACCAAGCGCATTCGCTTGCGCGACGTCAACTGGATTGGCGAGGGAAACTTCGAGGATATTCCCGAGCATGGCTTGCCCATCGCCGCGCGCGTCCGCTCCACCCGCCCGCCCGCTGCCGCGACGCTTCTGCCCGTCGGCCAAATCGAATTCGACGAGCCGGAGAACGGCGTTTCGCCAGGACAGGCCTGCGTCTTTTACGCCTCGTGCGACCTGCGCGCTCGGATCCTGGGCGGCGGCTTCATCATGGGCGGGCAAGCTTCCCCCTGAGCGGCTTCGCATCGGCGAGCCGGTGCAAGCCCATTAAGATCGACGCGGTGGATTTCCTTAGGAGACGCGGCAATGGGCGGTTTCGACGAGGACGCAGTGGTCGGCGCCAAGCGCCCGAAGCCGCCGGCCCATGAAATCGGGCAGGCTCTCGACGATCTCTCCGCGCCGGAACTCGCCGAACGAATCGAGACGCTCAAACAGGAAATAGCGAGGCTCGAGAGCGCCATGAAGGCCCGCGAGGCCACTCGGCGCGCCGCGAGCGCGTTCTTCAAGGCCTGAAAGAAATCCGCCGTTGCGGGCGGGTTGTCGCATTTTGGCGCAAAGGGCCTGGCGACGGCTCGCGCCGATCTCGGAATCGGCGAAACGCGTTCTCGCGCGGAGGCGTCGTTAACCGATCGTTAACGATTATCAAATATGAATCCTTTCGACCCAATCTTCGGGTTCTGAAAGGCTCCTATCCGTTCTGTTCGACGCCTCCCATCAACCGACACTTTAGCCGCCTTCGGGCGGCTATTTTTTTGCGTTGTTCGGAATCGCTTAAGATTCCGTTAACCTTACTGAAAAGTAAACGAGCGGCCGGCGCGAAACGGCGTTAATCTTGCGTCTCATCGCCGCCAGGCGCGACACGCTCGAAATCGCAACGCGTCGCGCGTCAAACCGGCGGGGCGCAGGAGAGCGAATCATGGGTCGTCACGACGGGTCGACGCAGAGTTTGTCGGCGGCCGAGGAGCCTACGGCGAACACGGTTTCGTTCATCCACAAACTCGCCGCCTCGGACGCGTTCAAGTCGCTGTTCAACGAGGGCATGACCCTGGTCGAAGAAACGGCCGCCTATCTCGACGGCCCCGGGCGCCGGGAGTCGCGGCAATTGCCCAGGCCCGTCGCCTTGGCCTATGCGACGGAGAGCATGCGGCTCACGACGCGGCTCATGCAGGTCGCCTCCTGGTTGCTGCTCCAGCGCGCGGTCAACGAGGGAGAAATGACGACGGCGCAGGCCTTGTCGGAGAAGCACAGGGTCCGGCTCGCCGAGCAGCATGTCGCCTGCGGCGCCGATCTGTTCGAAGAGCTTCCGCCGGCCCTGCGCCAGTTCAGCCTGAAATCCGTGCGCCTGCAAGCGCGCGTCGCGCATCTCGACCAGTCGATGGCGGTCGCGAACGGGCTCGATCCAGCGCCCCCGCGTTGCGCGGTGACCGCTCAGGTCGAGCGGCTGCGCGCGGCCTTCGCGCGCTGAGGCGCCGACCAGCGCCCTCGGCGCGCCATCGCGGCGACGGCGAGATTTCGCGAGTCTGAGAGTTGCGCGGCCGCACTTTTGGCCGCATTGGTCGGCAGGTTTCGCTCGAACGGAAATTTGACCGCGCCATGGCCGCCGCCTCCTCTTGCCGCCTCTATCTGATCACGCCGCCGTTGAGCGGCGCCGACCTCGCCGCTTTCGCGCCGCGCTTCGCCGCCGCGCTCGGCGCCGGGGACGTCGCGAGCGCGCTGGTGCGCGTCGCCCCGGCTGCGCAAGGCGACGCCAAACGAATCGTCCGGCGCCTTGTCGAACTGGCGGCGCCGTCCGATGTCGCGACGCTCGTCGAGAACGATGCGCGGTTGGTCGCGCGCGTCGGCGCGGACGGCGCGCATATCACGGGGGTCGGACCGGAACTCGCCGAAGCCCTGGCGAGCCTCCGCCCCGCGCTCATCGTCGGGGCGGGGGGCTTACGCTCGCGCGACGACGCGATGAGCGCGGGCGAGGCGGGCGCGGATTACGTCAGGTTCGGCGAGCCCCGGCGGGACGGCTTCACGCCGCCCCTCGCCGATACGATCGAGCGCACCGCGTGGTGGGCGGAAATCTTCCAGACGCCCTGCGTCGCCTTCGCCGGCGCGCTCGCCGCCGTGGCGCCCTTGACCGCGGCGGGGGCGGATTTCGTCGCGCTCGGCGACGCCATCTGGCTCGCGCCTTCGGCGGCGGCCGCACTGGCCGAGGCGCAGGCGCTTGTGGCGAAAGCGACGGTCTGACGGTCCATGAAGAAAACGATCCGCGTAGGCTTCGCCCTCATTTTCGCTTTGGCCGCGTCAGGCGCGCCGCGCGCGCAGACCTTCTCGCCGCCTTATGCGCCGCCCCCCCAAGGCGCCGCCCCGACGCCCGCGCAGGGCCCGGCGCCGGACTTGGCGTTCGGCGCTTATCAACGCGGCTTTTATATCACCGCGTTCAGGGAAGCGACGAAGCGCGTCGCGGCGAACCCGAAGGACGCCGCCGGGATGACCTTGATCGGCGAGATCTATCGCGACGGCTACGCGGTTCGGCAGGATCAGGCGGAGGCCGCGCGCTGGTATCGCCTGGCGAGCGGTCTGGGCGACCGGGAGGCGGCGTTCGCCCTCGGCGCGCTCCTGCTCAACGGCGCCCCCGGCGTCGATAAGGATCGCGCCGGCGCGAAGGCGCAATTCGAACAGGCGGCGGCGCAAGGCCACGCCGGAGCGCTTTACAATCTCGGCGTCATGGCGATCGAGGGCGACGGCGGCGATAAGCCCGATTTCGCCAAGGCCGCCGATTATTTTCGCCGCGCCGCCGACGCCGGCGACGACAACGGCGCGTATTCCTACGGCGTTCTCTTGCGCGAGGGGCGCGGCGTTCCGCTCGATATCGAGGAAAGCGCGCATTGGCTCAAACGCGCCGCCGACGGCGGCATCATCGCCGGCCAGGTCGAATATGCGATCATGCTGTTCAACGGCGTCGGCGTCGAAAAGAACGAGGCCGCGGCGGCGAAGATCTTTCTCAG
>JBEKAL010000158.1:0-9252 GCA_050015935.1 Roseiarcus sp. | reverse complement strand
CGAGGCCCTTGAAGAGATCGTCTCGTCGCGATGCGCCGCGCTCGCCAGCGACCATGAAAAGATCAAGAGCCAAGCCGGCTTCCACTGCTGGCCGAAAATCGCCAACCCGAGGTGATCATCCGAAAACCGTATGAGAGGCGGCGCGTCTATTCAGGAATTCTCGTCGCCCGCGCGGTCATTGCAGCCATTTCGCGCGAATCGCCGGGAATGCGCCGTCGGCGAGACTGATGTGCAGCCATTGGTCGACGAATTCCTTCAGCGCTTCGTCGCGCGGCATCAGATAGGCCTTCTCGCCGAAATCGAACGGCGCGTCGGGGTGGATCGCGCAGAGGACGCCGGGGCGCCGCTTCTGCTGATAGAGCGTCTCCGTCGTGTCGGTGATCATCACGTCGGCGCGGCCTTGTTCCAGGCGATCGAAAACCGAGAGATTGTCGCTCCACACTTCGATCCGCGCCATTTTCAGATGCGTGCGATCGAATGTCTCGTTCGCGCCTCCGGGATTGACGATCACCGTCACGTTCGGCCGGTCGATCGCGCGCAGCGTCGCAAACCTGTCCTTGTCCGCGCAACGCGCGATCGCCGTCTTGCCGTCGCTGAGGTAGGGCGCGGAGAAATAGGCCCTCTTCTGGCGTTCCAGCGTCACCGAGACGCCGCCCATGGCGATGTCGAAGGCTCCCGCATCGAGATCGCGCACAAGATCGGACGAGCGCGTGGCGACGAATGCGACGCGCACGCCGAGCGCGGCGCCGAGCGCTTGCGCCGCGTCGATGTCGAGGCCGGAATAGCGGCCATCGGCGGCGCGCGCGGTGAACGGCGGATAATCGCCCGTCGTGCCGACGCGCAGGACGCCGCGCGCGAGGATATCGTCGAGCCGCGTCTGCGCCGCCGCCGGCGCCGCGAGCGCGGCGAGAGCGCACAGGAGCAGGACGCGCGGGAGGGTGAGGGGAAACCTGGAAGCCATCGTGGAACTTTGCCGTGCGGGTCAGGCGAGCGCAAGCGGGCGCGAAGCTCGGCATAAAGGCGACCCAGTCTTAGGGCGCAAGCAGCCGACGCCTAGTGCTTATCATGCCTGCATAAATCCCGGCCTTCATCCGGCGAATGTCGGCGCAAAAAAATCCCGCTGCTACTGTAACGAGATCGCCCGCAGTCGCGAATAACGGAAGTGACGGAATGTCCCGAGCGTGCGCGAGCGAGGACCGACGATGCCAACGCGTCGCGATGCTTTGATAGGAGGCGCGATTGTTGTCGCCGCCTTGGCGAGCGCCGCGGCGTTGCACACGCGTCCGACGCACGCGAACGCCCGCGATCCCCTCGCCCGCGGCGACGAATATTGGCCTAAGCTGTTGACGCCCGAGCAGTACGCCGTCCTGCGCGAGGACGGCACCGAGCCTCCCTTCAGCAGTCCGCTCCTCAACGAGCATCGGCGCGGTATTTTCGCCTGCGCGGGATGCGGGCTCGCGCTGTTCTCGTCGGCGACCAAGTTCGACAGCCATACCGGTTGGCCGAGCTTCTGGGAGCCGTTGCCGAGCGCCGTCGTCACCAGCGAGGACCTCTCGTTCTTCATGGTGCGCACCGCCGTCTCGTGCAGCCGCTGCGCGGGCCATCTCGGCCATGTTTTCGACGACGGCCCGCCGCCGACCGGGCTTCGCTACTGCATGAACGGCGTCGCGTTGCGCTTCGAGCCGGCCGCGCCGGCGCGTTGAAAGGGAGGTTCGTCCATGACCCGATCCTATGGAACTCGGCCCGCCAACGCGTCGCTCCGCGCCGTGGGCGCCGTGGCTCTTGTGCTGGCGTTGTCAGGCGGCGTGTGGCTCGCATCGCACGCCTCGAGCGCCGAAGCGGCGCATCGGATCCCGCCGCCCGCGCTCGACGTGCCGGCGGGGTCGGCGACGCGAGAAGTCGCGGTGCTCGCCGGCGGCTGCTTCTGGGGCGTTCAAGGCGTTTTTCAACACGTCAAGGGCGTGAGCGACGCGGTCTCCGGATATGACGGAGGCGGCGCGACGACGGCCCATTACGAGATGACCAGCCACGGCGACACCGGGCATGCCGAGTCGGTTGAGATCACCTTCGATCCGCGCGTGATCAGCTATGGGCGCCTGTTGCAGATCTTCTTCTCGGTCGCGCACGACCCGACCGAGCTCGATCGACAAGGGCCCGACTTCGGCACGCAATATCGCTCGGCGATCTTCCCGCAGGACGAGCAACAGGCGCGTGTCGCCGAGGCCTATATTGCGCAGCTCGACAACGCGCACGCGTTCGACCGCAAAATCGTCACCAGCATCGAGCCCGGCCATGTGTTCTATCGCGCCGAGGACTACCATCAGGACTTCTTGGCGCGCAATCCGACCTATCCGTACATCGTCATCAACGATCTGCCCAAGATCGAGGACCTGAAGCGCCTTTATCCCGACGGCTACCGCGCCGACGCCGCGCTGGTGTCGGCGCAACGCTCCTGATCGAACGCGATCCGGCCTCGGAAGCAGGCGGGCGGGCGACGTTGAGAGGACCGCGCCGCGACGTTGAGGCGCGCGGCGAGACGAATACGATGACCGTGTGCGGCAAGGTGAACCGGCGCCAGGAAGCCACAGTTGAAGTTTGCCGCTATTGCTCAATACGCCCTTCTGTACGGAGCACGGTCCGTGTCGGCCGCGGTGCGGGCGCGCGTTTGCGGCGTCACGCAGACATGGTCGCCGGGAAAAGCTTCGCGCCAGACATAGCCGTAAACGCACTGGCCGTTGCCGAGCACGCGGCTCGCCGCCGCGGCGTTGTCGGCGGCGACCTGAGAGCGAACCCACGGTCGCACGCACACATGGTCGCCCTGGAACGCTTCGCGCCAGACATATCCCTGACGACAGGCGTCGGGACCATATTGCGCGACCGCGGCGGCCGGAGCGGCCAGCGCGCCGACGCCCAACAACGCCATGAGCATCTGACGGTGCATGTTGCACTCCTCCCAAAGGTTCCCTCGGGGCTCTCTAACTAGGTCGAGCGTGTTCGTTGTCGCGTGAGGGCCGCTGTGACAGCGCACGGAGTCCCCGACTTCAACTGGCCACGCCGCCGCGTCGCCGTCAAGCGGCCGCGCCGCTCCTTCGCTCCGCGTCGACCGCTTCGCCGCGACTGGATTCCGCCGCCGCGCTCATCTTCTCCCTTTGGAGCCCGCCCCGCCTCACCCAGACTATCATTATAATTATAGTGACCGACCGTGACATGAGCGACACGCATTGGTGGAGTGGACCCCGAAGTTGAGACACGGCTAAAAGGGTGACATGGCCTCCGAGGAGGATGCATGTCGGAACTTGGGAAAAGTCCGCGTCAATTTTCGAACGCGTTCAAGGAAGCGGCGGCGCGTCGGCTGGTGAAGGGCGACGACGCAGGATAGAAGGAGGATCGCGATGCTGCGCTCCCAGATCGACGCCGCCATCGAGCGCGCGAAGTCGGTCTTGCGCGAGAATGGCTTCCATCTGCCGCCTTTCGCTTTCTAGGCGCCCTCGGTCGGCGGCCGCAGCAGCCTGCCAGACGTGACTGCGGCCCCTCGCGCGCGCGGTTTCGCGTTGGTCGGGGAACCCATTTTCCCGGCTGCCGTGGCGACGGCGGTCCACGCCGCCGACGCGGCGGACAACATTGCGGGCGGGCGAGGCCCTGGTCAGCGAGGGATTGGCCGGTCACTTCACCAAGTCGCCGGACGCAGCTCCCCCGATCCCCTCGGGATGATCTGTGTGGGCAAGACGATGCGCTGGGGCGGCTGGCGGTCGCCGCCGAGGCGGTGGAAGAGCAGCTCCGCGGCGCGCTGGCCCACCGCGCGCGCGTCCTGCTCGATCACCGTGATCGCCGGCTGGAAGAGGTCGGCGAACTCGAAGTCGTCGAACCCGATGATCGCGGGTCGTCCCCGGGGGTGGGCCGCCAGCGCGCGGAGCACCAGCGCCGTGACCCGATTGTTCCCGGTGATGAGCGCGGTGGCGGGCGGGTCCACCGATCGGAAGCGATCGAGCGCCGCACGCACGGAAGCGGCGTCGTGCGGCCCCATCGCCACCAGGCGCTCATCCTCCGCCCCCCCTAGCGCGCGCATCCCCTCCATGTAGCCGCATAGCCGCTCGCGCGCCGTGTAGCACGCGGAGGTGTCGTGGCCCAGGTAGGCGATGCGCCGGTGGCCCTGCGCCGCGAGGTGAATAATGGCGTCCCGCACCCCACCCTTGTTGTCGACAAGCACCGCGTCAGCGCCAAGCTCCTCGACCGGGCGATCCATGAACACTACCGGCATACCGCGCCCCAGCTCGCGGGCTAGGTAGCCGTGATCGCCAACGGCCGGGACCACGAGCAGGCCGTCCACCTCGCGCGCGCAGAAGGCGAGTTCAAGTTCCCGCTCGCGAACCACGTCCTCGTCGGACGAGCCGACAATCACCAGGCATTGGTGGCCGAAGGCCACCCGTTCCACGGCGTAGATAAGCGCGGAGTAGAAGGGGTTCGAGACGTCCTCGATGATCAGGCCCAGGCTGGACGTGCTGTGGCCTCGCCTCAGCCTTGAGGCGGCGTCATTGCGCCGGTACCCCAGCGCGTCGATGGCGGCCTGGACGCGGGCGATGGTCCGTCCCTTCACGCCGGACTCGGAGTTCACCACGCGCGATACGGTCTTAAGGCTCACGCCGGCGTGGCGCGCCACGTCGACCATGGTCGGGCGGGGGGCCGGCTTTGCCCGAGCATGCGGCCCCTCGCGACACGAACGCTGCCAAGTCGCTTGCTGATCGCGCACGCGTCGCCTCCACGCGAGTCCTCGACCCCAATAATGCTCCCAACGCTATCAGATTGTCACCTAGGGCGGACGGTCGGGCCCCGCGCCGGCCCGACCCCCGGCCGATAGCGGCCCTCCGCGACCGCGATGGCGGGGGCCTTGCGCATTGGCAATGGGGCTTTGCCGTCATTGACCTTCCCGGTAAGAAATGGCGTATCTTTGGCGTTTTGGACAACGTTGTCGTTTCTCAATTTTGGACAACCTTGTCGTTTCGGAAGAGTCGCGGCGCAACGGGCGCCGGGCAGCCAGAACGCAGTCTGGACGCACCGCTGAAATCGTTTCTCCCCCATCAACCGCTGACGTAGAAGGAGGCATCCATGCTGACCAAGCTGAAGCTTACGGCGGTCCTCGCGACCGCACTCGCATTGCCCTGCCTACACTGTCGAGCGCCGCTGACCACCTGACAGCGCCGGCGCCGCTGAAGGCCCCGCTCGCGGCCAAGGACATCGTGGTCGCCGGCATCGTCTTCCAAGACGATCAGTTCATAAAGACGATGGTCCGCGGCTTCCAAGACGGCGCCACGAAGGCCGGCGTGCCGGCCGCGAACATCCTGGTCTCGAACTCCAACAACGACCAGGTCAAGGAGGCCGAGCTCATCAACACCATGGTCTCCCGCGGCGTGAACGGCATCGCCATCACCCCTCTGAGCCCGACCGTCTCGATGGAGGCCTTAATAAAGCAGGCCAACGACAAGGGCGTAGCCGTCGCCATCACCAACTCCGGCGGCTTCACCGACGTCGGCTTCGTCGTCGCCGGCTACATGAGCGAGAACAGGGCGAATGGAATGGCCATGGGCGAGGCTGCGGCCCAGTATGTCAAGGCGCATAACCTCGCCATGCCGATCAAGCTCGGCATCATAAACTACGACGCCCAGAAGCCCGAAGAGTCCTCGCTCCGTTGGAAGGGGTTCGAAGAGGCCCTGAAGAAGGGGGGCGTCGATTTCGACCAGGTCGCCTCGCAGAGCGCCATCGTGCAGGACGCCGCGCTTATCGCCGCCACCGACATGCTGACCGCCCACCCCGAAATCCAGCTCATGTTCGCCTCCAACGAGGGCGGCACGATCGGCGCGGTCCAGGCGGTCAAACAGTCCGGCAAGAAGATCCCCGTGTTCGGTTACGACGGCTCCGACCAGATCACGAGCATGATCATCAACGACGATCTCCAGGCCGCCGTGGCCCAGGACCCCTATGCGCAGGGCACGATGGCGATGACCGACCTGATCGGCTGGCTCCAGGGAAAGCCTGGCCCCAGCGTCGGCAAGCTGACGGTGGCCCCTGGGGTAGTGCTCTCCGGGACCGATAAGGCGGCCGTCAACAAATGGCGGGTCGACAACGGCCTGAAGCCGCTACCGATCAAGTAATCTCCCTGTCGTAGCCTAAATCCGGTGAAGGCGGGGACACTTCGTAAGAAGCGTCCCCGTTTCCTTTCCGGGGCCCGTTGTGCGATTTTAAGCCGGCGCGCGCCCCGACGGCAGCGACCGAGGCGTCCGACGCTGAAGGTGGCAAGGTGAGCAATTCACGAATCCGTGCGGAGCACGTGACCAAGGGCTATCCCGGCATCCGCGCGCTCGACGACGTCTCGGTCGCCTTCGAGAGCGGACGGGTGAACGCGCTGGTCGGTAAGAACGGGTCGGGCAAGTCCACCCTCCTCAAGATCTTCTCGGGGGCCATCAGGCCGACGAGCGGCGGGATCTACCTCGACGACGCTGAGCTGCATTTCGCCTCGACCGCCGACGCCTACCAGCAGGGGATCGCCACCGTCTACCAGGAGATGAGCCTCATCCCCTGGCTGTCGGTGGCGGAGAACATCTTCATCGGCCGGCTGCCCAAGTGGCGCGGCATGATCGACTGGGACCGCGCCTACCGGGCGGCGGCCGACCTGCTGCAGAGCATCAAGGTCGACATCGACCCTCGCCAACAGCTCTCCCGCCTAAGCGTGTGGCAGATGCAGGTCGTCGAGATCACCAAGGCCCTCAGCTTCCGCCCCAAGGTGATCTTGCTGGACGAACCGACCTCGGCCCTGGCCAAGAGCGAGGTGCATAGCCTGTTCCAGGCCGTCCGCGCCCTGCGCGACCAGGGCGTCATCGTCATCTACATCACGCACAAGCTGCAGGAGCTGCCCCAGATCGCCGACAGCGTCACCGTCCTGCGGGACGGGAAGATCGAGGGCGCGGCGGAGATGAAGAACGTCACCCACAAGGACATCATCCACATGATGTTCGGCGAGGTGCAACTGCACGAGCGCCCCCGCGACATCCATGTGACCGATACGCCCGTACTGCAGGTGAAGGGGCTGACCCGCAAAAACTGGTACCAGGACGTCACCTTCACCCTCAAGAAAGGAGAGGTGCTGGGCATCGCCGGGATGTTGGGCGCGGGGCGCACCGAGCTGCTGCGCGGGATCTTCGGCGCCGACCCGGTCGACGCCGGCGAGGTGACCGTCGGCGGGAGGAGCTACTCCGGTTCGAACCCGATCGAGATGAAGAGGGCCGGCGTCGGGTTGACGCCCGAGGACCGCAAGCTGCAGGGGCTGATCCTCATCTACTCCATCAGAGACAACCTCTGTTACGCCAGCATGGACAAGACCTCCCGCGGCATAGTCGAGATCCAGAAACGGCGCGAGGCGTTCGCGGACAAACAGGTGCGGGAGCTCGACATCAAGATTACGAGGATGGACGCCCTCGCCGGCGAGCTATCCGGCGGCAACCAGCAGAAGGTGGTGGTCGGCAACTGGCTGAACACCAGCCCGAGCATCATGCTGTACGACGAGCCCACGCGCGGGATCGACGTGAGCGCCAAGCAGCAGATCTTCGAGATCATGTGGGCGCAGGCGCGAAAGGGCATTTCGATTATCTTCGTGTCCACCGAGCTGGAGGAGCTCTTGGAGGTTTGTCACCGCATCCTCATCATGCGGCACGGGAGGATTGTCGGCGAGGTGGTTCCGGGCACGATCAACATCAACGAACTCTACGAACTCTGCATGAAGGCGGATTAATCAACACCGCCAAGCGACGTGCACTGGAGACGCCATGATGTTCGCTGGAAGCGCATGGAAGCCGGACAGAAAGACGGTGAAGGTGTTCCTGATCGACCACGCCATCGAGGTGGTGCTGGTGGTCCTGGCGGTGGGGATGGCCATCGGGGTCCCCCACTTCATGACCTGGGACAACTGGATGAACATCTTGAGGGCCAACTCCTTGAAGGGGATCATCGCCTTCGGCATGACCGTGGCCATCATCGCCGGCCTGATCGATCTCTCGATCGGCTCGACCGTCGCCCTCTCCGGCGTGATCGTGGCGCGCATGTGCCGTGACCTCCCGGCCGCCGGCATGGACGTGAACAGCGCCTGTCTCCTCGGAATCGTCGTGGCCCTGGGGGTCGGCGTGGCCATCGGCTGGATCCACGGCGTCTCTTCGCACAAGTTCGCCATGCCGCCCTTCATCGTGACCTTGGTCACGCTGAACGCGCTCTACGGCGTGGCTGGCATGGTCAGCGGCGGGTTCCCCATCTCCAACCAGTTCCCCGACTGGTTCAACGTCCTGGGCGGCGGCCGGATCCCGGTTCCGGGCTTCCTCGCCGCCATGTCCGGCAGGGCCTCGCTGGAAGGCATCCCGGTGCCGGCGGTGGTGCTGCTGGCCTCCTTCTCCGTGGTGGGCTTCTTGATGCGGTACACGACCGTGGGACGATCCGCCTACGCCACCGGCGGCAACGCCGAGGCGGCCCGGCTGAGCGGCGTCAACGTCGGCGCCACCAAGGTGCTGAGCTTCATCATCGTCCAAGTGCTGGCCGTCATCTCCGGCTTCATGACGGCTGGCCAGCTGCTCGCGGGTTCCTTCAGCTTCGGCCGCGGCTGGGAGCTGGACGTGATCGCCGCCGTGATCATCGGCGGAACGAGCTTCACCGGTGGCGTCGGCACCGTGTGGGGGACGCTCCTGGGCGTGGTCTTCATGGGCATGCTAGCCAACGGGATGACGTTGCTCAACTTCGACGTGTACCTCCAATTCGTGGTGCGCGGCGTGGTGATGTTCGTGGCCGTGCTGATCAGCTCGTACCGGGAGCAGTTGAAGCTCTGACGCGGCCTCAGGCCGCCCTCGGGCGGCGTGATTTTAATGGAAGGAGGGTCACAATGCTGCGCTCCCAGATCAACGCCGCCATCGAACGCGCGAAGTCGGTGTTGCGCGAGAACGGCTTCCATCTGCCGCCTTTCGCTTTCTGGACGCCCGAGGAGTGGCGGCGGAAAGGCGCGGAATGCGACGAGATCCGCGCCTGCAAGCTCGGCTGGGACGTCACCGACTTCGCCTCCGGCGATTTCGAGCGCATCGGCCTGGTGGCGTTCACCATTCGCAACGGCAGCCTCACGGTCGAGCGCTATCGCCGCACCGTCTACTGCGAAAAGGCGATGATCGTCGGCGAGGGCCAGCGCACGCCGATGCATTGCCATGCGGTCAAGCAGGAGGACATCATCTG
>JBEKAL010000157.1:0-9288 GCA_050015935.1 Roseiarcus sp. | reverse complement strand
GACGCCGGCAAGTCGCTGCACGACCAGTCGCCGACGATGAGCTTCGTCGATCTCAACCGCTCCGGCGTCGCGCTGATGGAGATCGTCTCCAAGCCCGACCTGCGCTCGGCCGACGAAGCCAAGGCCTATGTGAGCAAGCTGCGCACCATCCTGCGCTACGTCGGCTCGTGCGACGGCGACATGGAGAAGGGCAACCTGCGCGCCGACATCAATGTCTCGGTGCGCCGGCCGGGCGAGCCGCTCAACACGCGCTGCGAAATCAAGAACGTCAACTCGATCCGCTTCATCGGCCAGGCGATCGAGGCCGAGGCGCGCCGCCAGATCGCCGTCCTCGAGGACGGCGGCGCGATCGAGCAGGAAACGCGCCTGTTCGATCCCGCGCGCGGCGAGACGCGCTCGATGCGCTCCAAGGAGGAGGCGCACGACTACCGCTATTTCCCCGATCCCGACCTGCTGCCGCTCGAACTCGACGACGCGTTCGTCGACGCGCTCGCCGCACATTTGCCGGAGCTTCCCGACGCCAAGAAAGCGCGCTTCATGGCCGATTACGGGCTCTCGCCCTATGACGCGACGATCCTCGTCGCCGACAAGGAGACCGCCGATTTCTTCGAGGAGGCCGTCACGCACGGCGGCGCGAGGCGCGACGCCAAGGCCGTCGCCAATTGGATCATGGGCGATCTCAGCGCCTATGCGAACGCCCAAAACTTGGCGGTCGCCGAGGCCGGAGTGAGCAGCGGCGCGCTCGCGAGCCTCGTCGATCTCATCGGCGAGGGCGTCATTTCCGGCAGAATCGCGAAGGACGTTCTCACCATGCTGCTCGGGTCGGACAAGGGCGCCGATCCGCGCGCGCTCGTCGAGGCGCGCGGCCTTCGCCAAGTCACCGACGCCGGCGCGATCGAGCGCGCGGTCGAGGCGGTCGTAGCCGCCAATCCGGACAAGGCCGAGCAGGCCAAGGCTAAGCCCGGCATGCTCGGATGGTTCGTCGGACAGGCGATGAAAGCGACCGGCGGCAAAGCCAATCCGCGAGCCGTCAGCGACGCGTTGAAGGCGAGACTCGGCCTTTGATTCGCCCGCGACGATTGGCGCGAATCGCCCGATTCGCGACGAAACGCAGCGCGCATGAACGCAAACTCGGCGTGCGCGCGATAAAAATATGTCGCTTGTCGCCAAGAAAAATTCGATCGCGAAATGCAATCGTCATGCATTATTTTCGAACGCGGCGCCGACGACGCGCTCGCGCCTCGACATTGCGCGAAGCTCTCACAACGCTGCGCGCGCCGCGCGTCGGCGCGCCGCGCGCCGCGAATGACGATTCTTGGAATCGTCAGGGAAACAAGGCGTCATCGTGAATGCGAACCGGCGAATCGCGGTCGCGACGCGCGTGCGTCGCGTTGACGCGCGATGTAAGCCGGCGCGCCCGCAGCGCCGTTTCGCGTTGCGTTCGCGCGCCGCGCGAAGCGGCGCCGACGCGCGCGATAATTCGATGGACCAGGATGCGAAGGCTCTCGAGTCGCTGCGACTTCGCTTGCTCTGCGAGAAAACGAAGTTAGTTTCATCGACGCCTTTCCTTCGCGCGAAAAACGCGCGCGAGGGAAACGATCCAGAGGGACGCATCACAATGGCGAAAGCTGCTGCAAAGAAGCCGGCGTCGAAAGCCGCCGCTAGGAAGACCGCAAAGAAGACCACGGCCAAGAAGGCGACCAAGAAAGCCGCCGCCAAGAAGGGCGCCCGGAAAGTCGTCGCGAAGAAGGTCACGCGCAAAGCCGCGGTGAAAAAGGCCGCCAGAAAAGCCGCGCCGAAGAAGGCCGCCAAGAAGACTGCGAAGAAGGCCGCCACCAAGCGCGCGCCGATCAAGCGCAGGAAGGTCGTTCCCCCTCCGGCCGCTCCGGCCGCCCCGGCCGCTCCGACCGCGACGCCCGCCGCCTCGTGACACGGCTGCCTTTGGCAAGTGACGGCTGATCAGATTCGGCGTGCGGCGTTTTCGCCCTGTCTGATCAGCTTGCTCGCGAAACGGAAGCTTCGAACCGTCGGCGCCGGATCGGGCCGAGGCGATCCGAAGCCGGCGATCGCCGACCCCGGCGCGACAGCGGGCGCTGGCGTGCGGCCTCGACAGTTCTCGAAGAGACGATTTCGTCGGCGCGGCGGCGCCGACAGGCGGAGCGTCAGGACAGTCTTTGCGCCCAGTCGAACCGGCGCCGCCATGGCGCGGTCGAGAGCGGGCGCCTCATCCCGCGTAGCGAGCGCGAGCGGCTCGCCGTCGCCGAGTGGTTGTTCCCGCTTGTCGGCGGGCTCGGGTCCATGGCGGGGCAGGATATCGCCGCGTTCCCGCATCTTAAGCGCTGGCTCGACGCGGCGCTGGCGCGCCCGGCCGTGCAGCGCGGAATCGCGCCGGACGTTCCGGGGCGGCGCAAGGCCGATCTTTCCACCGACGAGGAGGCGGGCAAGGTCCTGTTCGGGCGCCGCGCGCGCCGAGGCGCGCCGCACGGCTCTTGCAATGGCCTCGACCGTCGGGCATATGTCCGAAGGCGGGACGCTATGACGCTGAGCGGAGATGTGGCCGAGAGGCTGAAGGCGGCGGTTTGCTAAACCGTTATAGGGTTGTAAAGCCCTATCGAGGGTTCGAATCCCTCCGTCTCCGCCATCCTGCTTCGCGCGCCGCAAGTCCTTAACCGGACATTATCGCGCTTTTGCCAAGCTCATGCGCATGTCGATCGCGCTTCCTATCGCCTCCGATCCCACGAACGGCGCGCGCGCCGCTTCGCGTCCGGCCGAAGCGGCGCCGCTGCTTATCGCGCTCGCGATGTTCGCGCTCGCCGCCTTTTCGCCGGCGGTGCTCAACGACGGCGACACCTGGTCGCATCTAGCGACCGGGCAATGGATTCTCCAGCACGGCGCGATCCCGCGCGCCGATCCCTTCTCCTTCACCTTCGCCGGCGCGCCGTGGACGGCGCACGAATGGCTCTCCGAGGTTCTCATCGCGCTCGCCTTCCGCGCCGCCGGATGGAGCGGCGTCGTGCTGCTGACGGGCGCGGCGGCGGGCCTGGCGACGTTCGTCATGGCCAACCGAGCGGCGCGCGATCTGACCGGCGCCGCTCTTCTCGTCGTGGCGGCGCTCGGCGCGAGCCTCGTCGCGCCGGGCCTGCTCGCGCGCCCGCACATCCTCGCCCTGCCCGTCCTCGCGTTGTGGGGCTCCGGCCTCATCGCGGCGCGCGAGCGTGCGCGCGCGCCTTCGTTCCGGCTCGCGGCGTTGATGACGCTGTGGGCCAATCTGCACGGCGGCTTCGCCTTTGGCCTCGCGCTGATCGCGCCTTTCGCGCTTGAGGCCTGGCACGCGGCGCCGCGCGAGGGCCGCCTCGCCGTCGTCGGAAACTGGGGCCTGTTCGCGCTTCTGAGCGTCGGCGCGGCGCTGCTGACGCCGTTCGGCGTCGCGGGGCTGCTGTTCCCGCTCAAGCTCATCGGCGTCGCGCATCTTAACGATATCGGGGAATGGCGGCCGGAGAATTTCGCCCATCCCGGCCCGATGGAGATCGCGCTGCTGGCGCTGATCGCCTTGGCGCTGACGCGGCCCTTGTCCGTTCCGCTCGTGCGCGCGGCGCTGGTCGTCGTTCTGATCCATCTGTCGCTGCAGCACGCGCGCCACGAAATGCTGCTCGCGATCCTCGCGCCGATGCTGCTCGCCGAGCCGATCGCGCGCGCCCTCGGCGCGCCGGCGGCGACGCCCGCGGCGCGCCTGACGCGGGCGCCGCTCCTCGCGGCCGCGGCGATCGCGCTTCTCCTGACGGGCGCGCGCCTCGCGCTGCCGATCGCGCGCGCCGACGGACCTACGGCGCCGATGGCGGCGCTCAGGGCCGTGCCGGCGGCGCTACGTGCCGAGCCGACGCTCAACGACTATGCGTTCGGCGGCTATCTCATCTGGGCCAAGGTCAAGCCGTTCATCGACGGCCGCGCCGACATGTACGGCGACGCCTTCCTCGACCTCTACGGTCGGATCGCCGGCGGCGATCCGGATGCGTTGGAGCCGACGCTGAAGCGCTACGCCGTCGCCTGGACGATCTTCGCGCCGGGCCAGCGCGTCGTGGCGCTGTTGGACCGCGAACCCGGCTGGCGGCGGCTCTACGCCGACGCCTTCGCGGTGGTGCACGTGCGCGACGGCGCGGGCGCGCCGGCGCCGGCGGACGGGCTGCGGGGGGATTGAGGAGCGCGGCGGCGCCGAAACGAAGTCGTCAGGCAATTTCGACGCCGGAGCTTCGCCGAAAAGCCGTCCGATCGCATCATTGACTCCGCCGCATGATCGGATAGCGTCATGCCGCCCGCAGACGCGTCAGCCAATTCCGAAACCAGTCGCGGCAGGACCCACCATCGCCGTTCGCTTCCTGCAAATTGATCCACATCAGCGACGGCGGCGCCTTGCCGCTAGTAACGTTCCGATTGTGTCGTAGCCGGCGTTAAGACGCTGACGAGCCGGATATCATGGGCCTGGGAGGGCATGAAGGGGTCATGGTCGAGGCGAACTCCAGATCGTCCGAGGCTTCCGCGGCGCCAGCGGCGGTCCTCGAGTTGAGCGGCGTCGGCAAGACCTTCAGCGGCGTGCATGTGCTGGCTGACGTCGATTTCTCCGTGCGGCCCGGCGAGGTGATGGGGCTTGTCGGCGAGAACGGCGCGGGCAAGTCCACGCTGATGCGAATCGTGACCGGCATCTACGACGCCGACCCCGGCGGGACCATCCGGTTCAACGGAAATGAAGTTCATTTCACCAACACGAGGCAATCCATCGACGCCGGCATAGCCATGATCCACCAGGAATTGAACCTCCTGCCCGGCCTCACCGTCGGCGAGAATCTCTTCCTGGGCCGGGAGCCGCTCAATCGGCTCGGCCTGATCGATTGGCCGGCTCTGATGGCGGAGTCCCGAAAGCATCTGGCGGCGGTGCGTCAGACCATCGATCCCTCCATGCTCGTCGGACGGCTGAGCGTCGGTCAGCAGCAGATGGTGGAGATCGCCCGAGCGCTCTCCTTGAATGCGCGGCTCATCGTCATGGACGAGCCGACGGGCGCCCTGACCGACGTCGAAACCGACATCCTGTTCGAGGCGATTCGTCATCTGCGCGATCAGGGAAAGGCCATTGTCTATATCTCCCACCGGCTTGGCGAGATATTCGAAATCTGCGACTCGGTGACCGTCTTGCGCGACGGCCGCATGGTCTTCGCCGGACCGGCGAGCGGCCTGGACGAGGCGGCTCTCATTCATCACATGGTGGGTCGCGAAATCACGGAGAAATACCCCTACGCGCCGAGCGCCGCGGGTCCAGTCAGCCTGCGCGTGAGCCATCTGTCGGCGCCTGTCATCGAGGACGTTTCGTTCGAAGCGCATGCCGGCGAAGTGATCGGCTTCGCCGGCTTGATCGGAGCCGGCGGCAATCAGCTCGGCAAGACGCTGTATGGCGCCATCGTGGCGCGCAGCGGTTCGATCGAAGTGAATGGCCGGACGCCGTCGCTACATACGCCCGAAGCCGGCGTGCGCGCAGGAATCGCCTACCTTCCCGAGGACCGCAAGGCCGAGGGCCTCATCCAGATCCTTCCCGTTCGGATCAACATGACGCTCGCGGCGTTGCGACGTTTCTCCATCGCGCTCGGGTTTGTCGCGCGCGGGCGCGAAGAAGACGCGGTCGCGGGATACGTCGAGACATTCCAGATCAGGACGCCGGGCGTCGAGGCCGCCATAGCCACCTTGAGCGGCGGCAATCAGCAGAAAGTTTCGCTGGCCAAGGCCTTGATGACGGAGCCGAGCATCCTGATCCTGGACGAGCCCACGCGTGGGGTGGACGTCGGCGCCCGGCGCGACATCTACAGCCTGATCAACGATCTCAAGGCCAAGGGGCTCACCATTCTCCTCATCTCGTCGGATATGCCCGAGTTGCTCGGCATCGCCGACCGCATCCTGGTTCTGTCGCGCGGACGCCTTACAGGCGCATTTGGACGCGACGAGGCGACCCAGGAGGCGATCATGAAGTGCGCGGTGGCTTAGGGGGGACTGACGATGTCTTGGTTACTGGGTGTGCTGTCGCGCAACAAATCGCTGATCGGGTTGATCGTCCTCGTCGCGGCCGTGGCGGTGGCCAGTCCGAATTTCCTCGAAGTCGGCAACTTGCTCAACGTTCTTCGCCAAACTTCGATCAACGGCATCATGGCGATGGGCATGACCTTCGTCATCCTGACCGGCGGGATCGATCTGTCGGTGGGTGCCGTTCTCGCCTTGTGCGGCGCTATCGCGGCCAGTCTCATAGCCGCCGGCTATGGTCTCGCCGTCGCCATTCCGCTCGCGCTGTTGTTGGGCGCCGGACTCGGCGGCCTGTCCGGTCTGGCAATCACCTTTGGCGCCGTGCAGCCGTTCATCGCCACCCTGGTCAGCATGACCGTGCTGCGCGGCGCCGTTCTCGTTTTCACCAACGGCACGCCGATCGACTGCAGCGAGGCCGCGTCCGCGGCCGCGTTCGGCGCGCTTGGGGAAGGGTACCTGCTCGGAATACCGGTTCCGGTCGTTGTCGCGGCCGTCGTGTTCGCGGCCTGCTGGGTGACGCTGACTCAGACGCGGTTCGGCCGCTATGTCTACGCCATGGGCGGGAATCAGACGGTGACTTGGCTCTCGGGCGTCAACGTGACCTTGATGAAGATCGCGGTGTACGCGGTTTCGGGCTTCCTTGCGGCGCTCGCCGGAATCATTCTTACCGCCCGTCTCGAGAATGCCCAGCCCACGGCGGGACTCGGATACGAACTCGACGCGATCGCCGCCGCCGTGGTCGGCGGCACGAGTCTCGCCGGCGGGATCGGAACCATGTTCGGCACCCTGGTCGGCGCGCTGATAATCGGCGTTCTGAACAACGCGCTCAATCTGTTGGATGTGTCTTCCTACTATCAGATGATCGCCAAGGGCGCCGTCATCCTGCTCGCCGTCCTCGTGGACCGACGCGGCAGGTCCAGGTGACCTCACGGTCACATTTTTAGGAAAGGAAACGGACATGTTACGCAAACTGATTCCGGCGCTCCTCGCGGCTGGATTATTGTCCGGGGCCGCGGGCGCGGCGCAGGCTGCGGACAAGATCGCCCTGGTCGTCTCGACGCTCAACAACCCCTTCTTCGTGACCTTGGAGAACGGCGCTAAGGATAAGGCCAAGGAGCTGGGCTACGATCTCATCGTTCTCGACAGCCAGAATGACCCCGCCAAGGAACTGGCCAATGTCGAAGACGTCCTGAACCAGAGCATCAAGGCGCTGCTGCTCAACCCGGCGGACTCCGACGCCGCCAAGGCGTCGGTGCGGGCGGCGATCGCGAAGAACGTGCCGGTCCTCACGCTCGATCGCGCCGCCAATGGCGTCACGGTGGCCTCGCATATCGCTTCGGACAACGTAGCGGGAGGCAAGATGGCCGGCGACCTGATCGCGCAGAAACTCGGCGGCAAAGGCAATGTCGTCGAGCTTCAGGGCGTGCCCGGCACATCTGCGGCGCGCGATCGCAGCAAAGGGTTCATGGAAGCGATGGCCGCAGCGCCCGGCCTCAAGGTGGTCGCCAGTCAAACAGCTAATTTCGATCGCACTCAGGGACTGAACGTCATGGAGAATATCCTCCAGGCGCATCCCGACATCGACGCCGTGTTCGCCGCGAACGACGAAATGGCGTTGGGCGCCATCAAAGCCATTCAGGCGGCCAATCGCAAGATCGTCGTCGTCGGTTTCGATGGAACCGACGACGGCGTGGCGGCGGTCAAGAGCGGGGCGATGTTCGCCTCCATCGCCCAGCAGCCGGCGCTAATCGGCAGCCTCGGCGTCGAAGCGGCCGACAAGGTGATCAAGGGCCAGACGGTTCCGGCCAGCACGCCGGTTCCGCTGACGGTGATTAAGCAGTAGGCAGCCTGGATCGACGCGATCCAGCGGCGGCGGCGCAGCTCAATCCGCCTGGCGCAGATTGAGCCGCCGCCGCTCTGAGAAGACGATGGCGAGGGAGATCGCATCGCTCCCATGGGAAGGCGTCTATGCCCGGCTCGGCGGCTCAAAAGGCCATAGCGACATTCGGCAGCGTCAACGTCGACGTTTCCGGCTTCTGCTCCCGTCTGCCCAAGCCGGGAGAGACGGTGCTGGGGCAGCGTTACACCATTGCGCTGGGGGGCAAAGGCGCCAATCAAGCCGTGGCGGTGGCTCGGCTGGGCGGGCGGTCGCAGATGATCGGCCGCGCCGGAAACGATACGTTCGGCTTGTTGGCCCGCGATCGCCTCGATGCGCTCGGGGTCGGGCGCGACCACTTGATATTCGCCGACAATACGACGACCGGCGTCGCGCTGATCAGCGTCGACGCGCGCGGCGAAAACTGCATCGTCGTCATAGGCGGCGCCAACATGGCCGTAGACCAGGCCTTGGTCGATCATGCGGCCGCGACATTGCGCCTGGCGCCCGTGCTGCTGCTGCAGCTCGAAGTGCCTCTTGCCCCAGTCCTCGCCGCCGCCGCTTCGACTCGGGCCGGCGGCGGGCTGGTGATCCTGGATCCTGCTCCCGCCCCATTGGGCGGATTGTCCCCCGACGTTCTTCGCGCGGTGGACATCGTCACGCCCAATGAGACGGAGACCGAGGCGCTGGTCGGCGTCAGACCTCAGACCCCGTCCGACGCCGCGAAGGCGGCCGATCTTCTGATCACTCGGGGAGCGCCGACCGCGATCATCAAAATGGGAAGTCACGGCGCCTATTTTCGCGGCGGGAACGCTCGAGGGTTTGTTCCGCCGTTCGCGGTCAAAGCGATCAACAGCGTCGGCGCCGGAGATTGCTTCAACGGAGCGCTCGCGGTGGCGCTGGCGCGCGGAGACGAATTGCCGAAGGCGGTGCGCTTCGCGGCGGCGTGCGGCGCGCTGGCCACTCTGGGGCCTGGCGGCGCCGGGTCCGCTCCTGCCCTGGCGGCGGTGGAGGCGCTTCTCCAAAGCCAACCGGCCTAACGGTGGGTCGGGAAATAATCGCTGTGACAACGCCTCCAACCGCGACCCGCCGCTAAACGGAACCGCTTTGGGGCTGCCCGGTCCGTTTGGCGACCAGGACATGGAGGATGTCGATCGCGGAGGCGGCGCTCGGCCGGCCAGTATGGCAATTCAGGAGAGCCGTTCTGGACACGCCTAGAGCATGACGCATTTCGATGGAATCGCAGATTTCCAAATCGGCTGAGTTGTGATTCAAACTCCTTGCCGGGGAGCGAGGCCGGCAAGAATGACGCGACCCTATTCGATCGATCTGGGTGAACGGGCGTTGGCTCGGGT
>JBEKAL010000156.1:0-9350 GCA_050015935.1 Roseiarcus sp. | reverse complement strand
ATGTCCGGTCCGACGCTCATCGCCGCAACGATTCAGATTCGCCGCCTTTGCGCCAGACCCTTCACACCCCATGAGTCAATCAGCCGCACCCCTCACGCCGCACGGCGGCGTGAGCAATTACCGTCGGTTCGCCTTCTTTCATCTCCTGCACTGCGTCCTTACAATAACCAAGAATCCGCCTAGCGCCGTTGCGAACTTCCATCGCCGCGCTCCGCGTCGGAAAGAACTAGCTAAGTGGACATACCAAGTTTTGATTCTGGCGCTTGCAACCCTTTGAAGCCACCTTCATGACCACGGAAACGGCATAGCAGGTCATAGATCAGGCGGCGTAACAAAGGTCATCGCGTTCGCGCCTGCGCGCCACATGACGCAGGGCAATCGGCGTCGAGTGATTTTGACGCTAGGAAGGCCGGTGGGTAGACGGTGGCTAACGCTCTGACCGTTACATCGTATCTCATTGATATTGTTGGTGCCGGTTGCAGGATTCGAACCCGCGACCAACGGTTTACAAAACCGCTGCTCTACCAACTGAGCTAAACCGGCTCGCCTCAAACGGCGCAACAAACGTCGTGATCGCTAGCAGCGCGCTCGAGCGCAGGCAAGGGGCGCGTCGCGCGGATTCAACGCACCGTCGCGCGCCAGGGGCCTTCGACCGGGAAGGCTTGGTCGGCGCCGGGCCAGGGCGGCGCGGCGACGGCGAGAAAGGCGAGCGGCGGGCTCGGCGCGGAATTGGCAATGGGTTCCCAGCGGCATCGTCAGGCGCACGCCGGGCGCGACGTCGACGACTCTCTCCTCGTCGCCCGCGCGCCGCCAAATCCGCCCGCGTCCGACGAGGAAATGCCAGATCTCCTCGACGCTGCGATGGGCGACGGCGCGTGAGACCGCGCCGGCCGGCAGTTCGAAATGCGCGAAGCCGCCGCCGGCGAGCGCCAGCAGCAGGCGCACGCTCGCGCCGTCGGGCGCGACGGCGTCGGGCCTGCCGCCGAGGGTCTTGGTCTCAAAGGGGCGCATCGACAAAGGTTCCGCGATTCGATCGCCAAATCTTGCGCGGGGCGCGGCGAGCGCGCAACCCCGGCGCGTGGGCCGCGCCGACAAAGTTTTTGCGCGCCGCCCTCGGCCTGCTATGAAAGCGCGATGGACGCCTCCCTCGAACTCACCCCCGAACAGACGCTCGAGGAATTTCGCTCCGCGGGCGCGCTTCTCGAGGGGCATTTCATCCTGTCCTCGGGGCTGCGCTCTCCGGTCTTCCTGCAAAAGATGTTCGTCTTTCAGGACCCGGCGCGCACGGAGCGCCTGTGCCGCGCGCTGGCGCGCAAAGCGCGCGCCGCCTTCGGGCCGATCGACGTCGTCGCTTCGCCGGCGGTCGGCGGCATCGTTCCCGGCTACGAGACCGCGCGCTGGCTCGGCGCCAAGGCGATTTTCGCCGAGCGCGAGGACGGCGTCTTCAAGCTCAGGCGCGGCTTCGCGATTCCGCCGGGGGCGCGCGTGCTGATGGTCGAGGACATCATCACCACCGGCCTTTCCTTGCGCGAATGCCTGGCCGCTGTTCGCCGGCATCCCGGTTCAATTGTCGGCGCGGCGTGCCTGATCGACCGCTCGGGCGGCAAGGCGCACATCGGCGTTCCCCGCGTCGCGCTCGCCACGCTCGACATTCCCGCCTATCCCGCCGACGCGCTGCCGCCGGAACTGGCGGCCATTCCGGCGGTCAAGCCGGGAAGCCGCGCCCTTGCCGGGGCGGGCTGATCGCATCCAACGAGGAAAGGACCATTCGATGGCCGCGCTGCGTCTGGGAGTCAATGTCGATCACGTCGCGACCATGCGCAACGCGCGCGGCGGCGCCTTTCCCGATCCGGTGCGCGCGGCGCTGATCGCGATCGAAGCGGGCGCCGACGGCATCACCGCGCATTTACGCGAGGATCGCCGCCACATTCACGACGACGACATGCGCCGCCTCAAGGCCGCGATCGCCAAGCCGCTCAATTTCGAAATGGCCGCGACCGAGCCGATGCTCGACATCGCGCTGCGCATCCGCCCGCACGCCGCCTGCCTGGTTCCGGAAAAGCGCACCGAGCGCACCACCGAGGGCGGCCTCGACGCGATCGGCGGCCACGATTCGCTGCGGCCCTTCGTCGCCGAACTGAAAAGCGCCGGCATCCGCGTCTCGCTGTTCGTCGAGCCTTCGGTCGACGCGCTCCGCGCCTGCGCCTCGCTGCGCGCGCCGGTCGTCGAGCTGCACACCGGGGCGTGGTGCGACGCGCTCGAACACGGCAATCGCGAGCGCGCGACTTACGAATTCGGCCGCCTGCGCGTCGCGGCGGCGCAGGCCGCGCAGCTCGGGCTGGAGTGCCACGCCGGGCACGGCTTGGATTACGAAACCGCGCGCGCGATTGCCGGCCTGCCCGAAATCGTCGAACTGAACATCGGCCATTTCCTCGTCGGCGAGGCGATTTTCGTCGGCTTGGCGCAGAGCGTGCGGGCGATGCGCGCGGCGATGGACGAAGGTCGCGCGCTCGAGGCGCCTCGATGATTCTGGGGATCGGCGGCGACCTCTGCGACATCCGCCGCATCGAGGAGACGCTCGAACGCTTCGGCGAGCGCTTCCTCGCGCGCTGCTTCACCGAGGTCGAACGCGCGCGCTCGGAGCGCCGGGCCGCGCGCGCCGCGTCCTACGCCAAGCGCTTCGCCGCCAAAGAGGCCTGCGCCAAGGCGTTGGGCACGGGCTTACGCGACGGCGTGTTCTGGCGCGACATGGGCGTCGTCAACCTGCCCTCGGGCAAGCCGACGATGCTTCTCACCGGCGGCGCGGCCAAGCGCCTGGCCGAAATCACGCCGCCCGGCGCCGAGGCGTTCATCCATCTCACCATCACCGATGAACATCCGCTGGCCCTAGCGCTGGTGGTGATCGAGGCGCGGTGATAGGAGACTCGCCATGACGCCGCCCTCGCCGTTCACCAACCCGGGAGACGACCCGCGGCAGACGCTCCAGCTCGCCGTTCAGCTCCACCAGCACGGCCGGCTGGACGAGGCCGAACGTCTTTACGCGGCGGTTCTCGCCAAGCGGCCGCACGACGTCGACGCCAATCATCTGCTCGGGGCGCTGCGGCTTCAGCAGGGCCGCAACGACGAGGCGCTGCGGCTCATCGGCGCCGCGCTGAAGGTGAACCGCAAGTCGCCGGCGATGTTGACGAACTACGGGCTCGCGCTTGAGAGAGCGGGCCGCGTCGACGAAGCGCTGTCGGCTTACGACAAGGCGATCGCGCTCAAGCCCGACCACGCGCCCGCTTTCAACAATCGCGGCCTCGCGCTGCTCGCGGCGAGGCGCGTCGAGGCGGCGCTGGCGAGCTTCGACCGTGCGCTGGCGATCAGCCCCGCCTACGTCGAGGCGCTCAGCAATCGCGGCTTCGTGCTGCTCGAACTGAAGCGCCTTCAGGCGGCGCTGGCGAGCTTCGACCAGGCGCTGGCGATCAACCCGAACCACCTCGAGGCGCTCGCCCATCGCGCCCGCGCGCTCATCGAGCTGAGACGCCCCGAGGCGGCGCTGGCGAGCCTCGACCGAGCGTTGGCGATCAACCCCAACCATGTCATCGCGCTCAACCATCGCGGCGGCGCGCTCGCCGAACTCGGACGCTTCGACGAGGCGCTGGCGTGCTTCGACCGCGCGCTCGCCATCCGGCCCGACTACGCCGAGGCGCTCGAAAACAAAGCCGCCCTGCTGGCGCAGCACGGCCGCATGGCCGAAGCGGCGGCGACGATCGACAAATCGATCGAACTCGCGCCGAGGCGGGCGCGCGCCTACTTCCTTTCGACGACCTACCAGCGCGTCAAGCCGGGCGATCGGCGCCTCGCGGCGATGGAGGACTTGGCGGGAGAGATGGCGTCGCTCTCCGCCGACGAACAGATCGATCTCAATTTCGCGCTGGCCAAGGCTTATCGCGACCTCGGCGACCCCGAACGCTCGTTTCCGCGCCTCGCGGCGGGCGCGGCGTTGAAGCGAAGAACGATCGCCTATGACGAAACGCGCGCGCTCAAAGGTTTCGCCCAGGTCGAGCGGACGTTCACCCGCGAACTGATGCGCGACGCCACGGGCGGCGGCGATAGCTCTCCGGTTCCGGTGTTCATCGTCGGCATGCCGCGCTCGGGGACCACGCTGATCGAGCAGGTTCTCGCCAGCCACCCGAAAGTGTTCGCCGCCGGAGAAATCGGGGACTTTTTCATGGCGGTCGAGGAGCTGCGCGCGAGCGAGAAGATCGCGGCGCCCTATCCCGAGCTGGCGGCCGAGCTCTCGCCGGAACAATTGCGTCGGCTCGGCGCCGGCTATCTGCGGCGCATTCGCGCGTTGGCGCCGGCCGCCGAGCGGATCGTCAATAAGACGCCGGCCAATTTCGCCTATCTCGGCCTCATCCGCCTCGCGCTGCCGAACGCCCAGGTCATCCACGCGCGCCGCGATCCGCTGGACACCTGTTTCTCCTGCTTCGCGCAGCAGTTCGACTACGGCGCCGCGCCCTACGCCTACGACCTCGCCGAGCTCGGCCGCTTTTATCGCGTTTACGAGGCGCTGATGGAGCACTGGCGCGCCGTCCTGCCGGCGGACGCGATGCTCGAGGCGCGCTACGAAGACGTCGTCGCCGACCTCGAAGGACAGGCGCGCCGCCTCATCGCCTATTGCGGCCTCGAATGGGACGCGCGCTGCCTTGAATTCCACCGCGCCGATCGGCCGGTGCGCACGGCCAGCGTCGCCGAGGTGCGTCAGCCGATCTACGCCACTGCGATCGGCCGTTGGCGCGCCTACGAGGCGTTCCTCGGCCCGCTGCGCGAGGCGCTCGGGCTGTCCGCCGCGCCTGCGCCTTCTCTCCCGCCCGCGGGAGAGGCGTCGAGGTGAGGGGCGTCGTGGCCTCTCGACGCGACGCGGCGAAGGCGAATCTCGAAGTTCGGTCGATCGCGACGCAGAGCGAGAGGCGGCCCTCGGCGCTGTTGACGCGGGCGCGTGGATGTCGTCGGGCGGCAGATTGGCGAGTCGGCGCGCGTGCATCGCTTCGAACGCCGCTCCGAGACGGGCCGCGTAAGCCTGACGTCGAATAGCGGCGCGGTCAGTCGATTGCGCGCGAGTTTCTCCTTCAGCGCGCGCAAACGATCGGGATTGGCGGCGAGGTCGATCGCCGTCGCTTCGTATTCCTCCTGCGTGGCGACGATCATCTCCGGCAAGCCGATTGCAGTGAGCAGGCTCGCCCCCACGCGGCCGGCGAAGGTGTCGCCGATGCGCGTCAAGACCGGCAGGCCGGCCCAAAGGGCGTCGCTGGCGGTCGTATGGGCGTTGCATGGCAGGGTGTCGAGGAACAGGTCGGCCAAGCGATGGCGCGCCAACTGATCTTCATGCGGCACCTTCTTTGCGAATACCAGCCGCGGCGGGTCGACGCCGCGCGCGGCGGCCTCTTTCCTCAGATTGCCGGAGGCCGTCAGGTTGTCCTCCAGCAGCCAAAGAACGCTGCCGGGCGAGGCCAAGAGGATGCGCGACCAGCCGTCGAGCGTCTCGGGGTTGAGCTTCAGATTGCGGTTGAAGCAACAGAAGACGATTCCCTCCTCGGGAAGGCCCATCTCGCCGCGCCGCATCGGGCGCGCGGCGATCTCGCGTTGGGAATCATTGGGTTGGTAGCTGTCGGGAAGGTAGAGGATCTTCTCCAGGTAGTGCCGTCGGCGTTCCGGCGGAATGACGGCGGAGTCCGCGATCAGATAGTCGCAATCGCCGACCGCCGCGGTCCCCGGGTACCCGAGATAGTTCGCCTGCACCGGCGCGGGGCGTCGCGAGAAGACTCGATTGCGCAGCTCTTTGCTCGGGAAATCCAGATTGACGAGAATATCGATCCGCTTCGTCTTGATGAGCTCGAAGAGGCGTTCGTCATCGGCCTCGAAAACGTCGACGAACTCGTCGACGGCGTCGACGACGCGTTTCTGGATCGCCGAACCGTCCCGAGGGTCGAAGCGATAGCGCCTTGCGCATGCTCTCGATCGCTTCGTCGAGGCGGCGCAGCTCCACGCAAATGTTGGCGCGCGAACGCCAGCCGACCGCGTGGTCGGGCGCTAGCGAAAGGCCCCTTTCGACGCTGGCGAGCGCGAGCTCGAATTGACGCAGGTTCGCGAGCGCCGCCGCCTTGGCGAGGTGCGCGGGAGCGAAAGACGGATTGATGCGCAGGCAGGCGTCTTCGTTCAGCGCCGCCTCGGCGTATCGCCGCAGCACGAGCGGCGCGGCGCTCTTGTTTTGGTGGGCGCGGTAATAGTCGGGGTCGAGCGCGACGGCGCGATCGAACTGAACGATCGCCTCTTCGGGCTTGCCGCTTTCCAGCAGCACGCTGCCGCGGCCGAACCAGGCGTCGGCGCTGTTCGGATTCTTGGCCAGCGCCTTGCCGAAGGCCTCGAGCGCCTCCTGCGGGCGGTCGAGGTTCTGCAACGTCAGCCCGTGATGGAAGCAGGTCGCGTCGGAGACCGAGGGAGCTTTCGTCGCGGCGCGCAGAATGGGCTCAGCCTCGCGATAGCGTCTCTCGCTCGCCGACGACGCGCCGAGAATGCTGAGAACGCCGGGGTGGCGCGGCTGCGCCCGCAGCGCCGCCTGGAGACGCCGTTCCGCGCCGTCGCGGTCGCCTTGACGAAGCGCTTGTGGGGCCATGCGAATCTCGATGTCGATGGCGCCGATCGCGGTCATTGCAGGGCCATAAGGCGAGCGGAGAACAGAAGCAAGCGGCGGGCGGAGAATCGCATTTGTCGAGATTCAATTCGCCGCGAGCCGTCGCCCCTGGCGATGCGCGCGAGCGACAGTCCTGCACAAGCCCGGCCGTCGAACGCGCTCCGTCCTTTCTCCCCGCAAAGCGGGGAGAGATACGGGATGGAGGGCGGAGAAGACCGGCGCGACCTTACGGCTCGCCCCTCAACCGCCTGCCGCGCGCGGAGGAGGATCCCGCTTCGCCCCTTCGCGCCGCCGAAGCGGTCGAAACAGAAAACCCCGGAGCTTGCGCTCCGGGGCTATTTTGTTCAGACGGATCGAAAGAAGCGATCAGAAGTCGCGCTCGACCCGCACGCGGCCGTTGAAGCCGCTCGCAGAGCCGGCGGGGTAATAGTAGGCCGCGAGGGCGTTGGCCGGCGCGTCCCAATGCGTGTACTGGTAGACGAGTTCGAGGTTGAAGCTCAGGTTGGTGACCGGGGTGTAGCTAAACACCGCGCCGCCCAACCAGGAGTACGCGTCGCCTTCGAGAGCCCAGAAGGGGCCGAACGCGCTCCGGTTCGACCAGGTGATGTTGCCGTAGCTGATTTCCGGATCGATCGCGAACTGCGGCGTCAGGTGGAACTCGGCATCCGCCGCGAACTCCCACGTGGTCGGATACGACCAATTATTGAAGCCGTCGCCAACGGCGTCAGCGAGCGCATAGAGGTAGCCGTTGCCGTTCATGTTGAGGCCTTGGGAGTAGTCCCAGCCCGAGGTGGTCATGCCCGAATAGCCGATCGCCCGATCGGAGTAGGCGCCCTGCAGCTTGACGACGTCGCCGGCGCCGAGCATCGGCAGGTTGAAGCTGATGCCGCCGAGCACGCCCCAGCCCCAACCGTCGGTGTCGTAATTGCCATAGTAGTCTTCGACCCGGTAGTTGTGGGCGACGCCCGCCAAGTGGGCGGTGCCCCAGCTCTGGGTCAGGTCCAACGACCCGACGATGTCGGGAGCGCGCGTGCCCAGGTAGGTTTGCGCGCCGTACCAGGAGAAGGTCTCGGGCCCCACCTGTATAGCACTACGCCCTCCTGAGGTCGAATTCTGCTCCAGCGAGACCGTCGCCGAGAAGCCGCCGCCGAAGCTGGCGGTGTAGGCGAACAGCGGGATGCCGGTGCCCGAGTGCTCGGGCGAGATGATGTTGAACCACGTCTCGCCGCCGGCGATGAAGTCATAGAACGACGGCTTGATGCCGGCCGTGACGCCCGCCCACTGAATGTAGGCCTCGTTGATATAGGACCAATTCGCTCCGGCGATGCCGAAGCCGAAGCCCTGATCCCAGTGAATGTCGATGACGCCGACCAGCGGGCCGTAGGCGGTGTTGGAGCGTGTCTCCAAGCCGACGTCGGCGCGCGAGTCGAAGCCCATGGAGTTATCGTACTTGCGGGGATTCTCGCTAAAAGTGAGGTACCCCGCCCCGTCGGGCGTGTACCTATGGTCCAGGTTGCCGAACCCCGCCATGGCCTCGATGCCGCCGGTGATCTTCAAGCAGGTGTCCGTACCCGGGATGACGAAGCCGGCGACCCCGCCGACATTGCAGATCCTGACGTATTCAGCGGCGGGCGCGCCCTTCTTCGTCGGAAGATCGGCGGCCTGCGCAGCGGCGACCACGGCGAAAGTCGCCGCGGAACCGAGCAGAAGGCTCTTTATTAGCGTCATTTGTGACCTCCAGTGATTGACGAGTGGGAGTTGGTTAAAACCTTGAACCTTATGTCGCCGACCAAAACGTGTGCCGAGTCAAAGGTGTTAAGCGCCCCTCTTCCCGTTTCTGCGAACCTCGGGCGTTTTGCGCTGGTCCCCAGCAGACGACGCCGTCCGTTCGACTCGCGAGCGGGAAGCTCCCGTTCACGGAGCACAACATACAAGCGTCCGGCCGCGCCTCAAACCCGAAAATGCCGAAATTCGGCCCCAAAGCGCGTTTCCTCGCGGCATGTTGCAGAAAGGTCACGAAAGCGGGCGCGAAGACGGCGCGCGAGCCGCGCCGGAAGAGGGCAATCGTTTGTTAACCAGCCGGAATCGCGCCCTTTCCCCCGCATAGGGGAAAGGGCGCCCGTGTCGAGTCGCGATAGGGCTTGCGCGCCGCCGCGGGCGCCTCGATAGTGCGGGGACAAGCCCCTATGTCTTTCCCGATCGCGCGAGGCCCGGCCCGGTCAATGATGCGGCAATATGAACTGGTCGAGCGCGTTCGCCGCTACAACAGCGGCGCCGACGAGGACCTGCTCAATCGCGCCTATGTTTTCGCGATGAAGGCGCACGGCGCGCAGAAGCGCGCTTCCGGCGATCCGTTCTTTTCCCACCCGCTCGAGGTCGCGGCCATCCTGACCGATCTCAAGCTCGACGAGGCGACGATCGTCGCGGCCGTCCTGCACGACACGATCGAGGACACGGCCGCGACCCGCGAGGAGATCAATTCGCTGTTCGGCCCGGAGATCGGCGGCCTGGTCGACGGACTCACCAAGCTCAGCAAGCTCGATTTCGCCTCCAAGCACGCCCAGCAGGCGGAGAATTTTCGCAAGCTCCTGCTCGCCATCGCCGACGACGCGCGCGTGCTGCTGATCAAGCTCGCCGACCGCCTGCACAACATGCGCACGTTGAATTTCATGCC
>JBEKAL010000155.1:0-9381 GCA_050015935.1 Roseiarcus sp. | reverse complement strand
GGCCATCATTTCCGAGCGCTGCGCTCATCTCGCCAACGACCGACAAACCCTAAAGGGCAGAGCCGGCTTCCACTGGTGGCCGCCCATCGCCAATGCGAGCTGATCGCCCGGAAACCGTATAAGACTTCCCTCGCGCCGAATCGCGGCGTCGACGGATCATCGGCATGACCCTGACCAGCATGACCGGCTTCGCCCGCGCCGCCGGCGCGCACGGCCCCTGGCGTTGGACGGTCGAGCTCAAATGCGTCAACGCCAAGGGCCTCGATCTGCGCCTGCGCGTTCCCGCCGGGTTCGATCGCATCGAGGGCGAGGCGCGCGCGCGGCTGACCAAGGCGATCGCGCGCGGAACCTGTTTCGCGACGATCGCCGCCCAGCGCGAGGGCGGGACTTCACAGGCGCGCGTCGATGTCTCTGCGCTCGCCTCGATTGTCGGCGCGGCGCGCGAGGCGGCCGAAAAAGCGGGCCTCGCGCCGCCGACGATGGACGGCGTGCTCGCCGTTCGCGGAATCGTCGAGATCGTCGAGGGCGCCGACGACGAGGCGACGATCGCCGCCGCCTGCTCGGGCGCGCTGTCGAGTCTCGATGTCGCGATCGCGGCGCTCGGCGTCGCTCGGCGCGCCGAGGGCGCGGCGCTGGCGACGGTTCTCGACGAGCGCCTCGACGCCATCGCCGCGCTGACGCAAGCCGCCGACGACAATCCCGCGCGCAAGCCCGAGGCGGTGCGCGCGCGCTTGGCCCAATCCGTCGCCGCGCTGATGGAGTCTTCGCGCGGCTTCGACGACAACCGCCTGCATCAGGAGGCGATTCTGCTCGCCGCCAAGGCCGACGTCCGCGAGGAGCTCGACCGCCTGAAGACTCACGTGGCCGCGGCGCGCGCGCTCATCGGCGAGGGCGGGGCGGTCGGCCGCCGGCTCGATTTTCTCGCCCAGGAGCTCGCGCGCGAGGCCAGTACGCTCAGCGCCAAGGCCAACGACGTTTCCCTCACCGCGCAGGGGCTTGAACTGCGCGCGCAAATCGAGCAATTGCGCGAGCAAGTGCAGAACATCGAATGAACGGGTGCTTTCATGCGCCGACGCGGCATGATTTTGATCCTCTCCTCGCCCTCGGGCGCCGGCAAGACGACGCTCACGCGCATGCTGTTGCAGGACAAGTCGCTCGACCTGACGCTGTCGATCTCCGTCACCACGCGCCCGCGCCGCTCTTCGGAGGCGGACGGCATCCATTATCATTTCATCAGCCAGCATCAGTTCGACGTGGCGAAGAGGGCGGGCGACCTGCTGGAATCGGCCGAGGTCCACGGCAGTTGGTATGGCACGCCGCGCGCGCCGGTCGAGGCGGCGCTCGCGCAAGGGCGGGATGCGCTGTTCGACATCGATTGGCAGGGCGCGCGGCAGGTGCGCGAGGCGCTCGGGTCCGACGTCGTCAGCATCTTCATCCTGCCGCCGTCGATGGCGGAACTACGCGCGCGGCTCGAGCGGCGCGCCGAGGATTCGGCGGCGACGATCGATAAGCGGCTGGAAGCCGCCAAACGCGAAATCGAGCGCTGGCGCCAATATGATTACGTGGTGGTCAACGACGATCTGCAGCGCGCCTATGCTCAGGTCGTCGCGATCGTCGCCGCCGAGCGGACGCGCTGCGCGCGCGTCGCCGATGGCGTCGAGAGCTTCGTCGAGCGGCTGCTGAAGGGCTGAGCCCCGCGGGACGTCGAAGGCCGGACGCACGCCATGGCCGGCAATACGATTGCGCCGTAAGCGCTGATCGCGATGCGGTGAAAGAGCTGACTGGCCAAACGCGTCCGCGCTCGACTCAGCCAGAGCCTGCACGACGACGACGCAGCGTCAAGAATCGATCGGGTTAGACGTGTCCGATCGGCGAGCGCGCCGGCGGGCCTCTTCATGGCCCTCGAAGCGCAGTCCCGCTCTCGAATCCTGTGCGGTTTTGCACCGCCTCGGAAACCGAACCGGCGTCCGGAACCTTGCAAAGGAGGAAAGGCGGGATCACTACCGAATCGGACATTTCCGAACTGCGAATCGCAGGCAAAGGATGGAGCACCATGGTCAAGGCGTTCTACCAGAGCATCCACTATGAAGCGCTGCGCGAGCGCAAGTTCCGGCGTGGCCCGCTCGGCGGCGCCATTTCCTTCAGCGACCGCCACCCCGCCGCGCGCGACAGCATCCTCGACTATTTCAATGAGACGTCCATCGAGCGCGTCGGCGTCCTCCACGGAGAATACCTGTTGCTTCACAGCGGCGTTTTGCTGGTCGACCGCAAGGGCGTGATGACAGGCGCTTGCATATCGCTGGAGGATCGTTGGGTTGCGCAATTCATGGCGACGGAGTCCGCTCGGCCCGAGACCACGGCTCACATCCGCGAATTGCTCGATAATTGGGACAGGGCGCCGGCAGCGCACAACCTGCCGGTGCTTTGCGACCCGTACAGCAACAACTACTACCATTTCTCGCTGGAAATGATCCCTCGCGTGCGCTACTTCGCGCCCGGCGGCCACACCTCGCTCATCATGTCGAAGAACTCACTGGCTCGGCCGTTCCAGCGCGATCTGGTCGTGCATACGCTAGGCGCCATGACGTGCCTGCCGCTGGACATAGCGATGCGGGTCTACGATCCCATCCTCGCGCACGACACCATGAGCAACGAAGGCATTTTTTGGCTGCGCCACGCCAGCGGCATCGCCGCGCGGCCCGGCAATCGGCGAATATATGTCCGTCGCGCCGCCAGAGGCACCCGCTCGGACGTCGGCGGCGGGATCTCCGAGTCCGCCGGCTTCCAGGCCCTGCTGCGAGACTTTGGCTTCGAGACGGTTGATTTCGGCAACGGCGAAAATGGCGTCGCCGCGCAGATCGCCATGTTGGACGGCGTCGGCCTGATCCTGTCGGCGCATGGCGCGGCGCTGACGAACCTGGCCTACCTCAACCCGAAACTGACCGTGATCGAGGTGATCGGGCCGCGCACGCCGAGGGCTTGCTTCATGCACATCGCAGCGGCGCTCGGCTTCGAATACCACGGCATTTTTAGCAATGCTTACGACGATCGTCTGGACATCGTCGTTGACCTGGACGAGCTGCATGAAGCGCTGCGCGCACGGATGTGATTCGGCTCTGTCGCATTGGCGAGCCCGAGAGCCCGACTCAAATGCTTTCCTTTGCGCGAGTCGTCGTATAGCGGCTTGAAGGACCCCGCGCGACGATTGCGCCCATTTCCGACTTGCTCCGAAAACTTGCGACTTCTGTTGTAAACGACAACGCAAATGGTGCAGAATCATCGCAGATGCAACGGGAATGAGCGGCGCGAAGAATATGCATCGAACCGAAAAGACAGATAAAATATCGCCATTTAGCCCGTGGCGATTTTCTGTCGCCCCGATGATGGATCGGACGGACCGGCATTGCCGCGTCTTCCATCGCCTTCTGACGCGTCGCGCGCGGCTCTACAGCGAGATGGCGACGGCGGACGCGGTGGTGTTCGGCCCGAGCGAGCGACTCGTCGGCTTTGACCCGTTCGAGCGTCCTCTCGCCTTGCAGCTCGGCGGCGCCGAGCCGAAACGGCTCGCCGAGGCCGCGCGCATCGGGGCCGAATTCGGCTACGACGAGATCAACCTCAATTGCGGCTGCCCGTCCGATCGCGTCAACAGCGGCCGCTTCGGCGCCTGCCTGATGCGCGAGCCGGCGCTGGCGGCCGAATGCGTGGCGGCGATGGCGGCGTCGACGAACGTTCCCGTCACCGTCAAATGCCGCATCGGCGTCGACGAGCAGGAGCCGCGCCAGGCTCTGTTCGCGCTGGTCGAGGCGGTCGAGGCGGCGGGAGCGGCGGGCGTCGTCGTCCATGCGCGCAAAGCCTGGCTCGAAGGCCTCAGCCCCAGCGACAACCGCACCCTCCCGCCGCTCGACTACGCCCTCGTTTACCAGCTCAAGGCGGCGCATTGCGACCTGCCGATCGCCGTCAACGGCGGCATCGGCGATCTTCAGGCCGCCCGCGGCCATTTGCGCTGGGTCGACGGCGCGATGATCGGCCGCGCCGCCTATCAAAATCCGGAAATGCTGCTCGGCGTCGACCCCGAAATATTCGCCGAGCCGGCGCCGCTCGCCGACGCCTTCGAGGCGGTCGAAGCCTATTCTCCCTATGTCGCGCGCGAATTGGCGCGGGGCGCGCGCCTGCACGAAATGACGCGCCATATGCTCGGCCTGTTCGCGGGCCGGCCCGGCGCGCGCGCTTATCGGCAAAAGTTGGCGACGCTGGCGACGCGGCCGGGCGCGGGCCTCGACGTGCTGCGCGAAGCGGTCGGGCAAATCGCGCGCGCGCCGCTCGCCGAGGCGGTTTGAGCCGCGCTCACTTCGCCTTCAGGATCAGCCGCCCGCGCTCGACGGTGTAGCTCTGCAACCTCTCGAGGAAGCTCATGCCGAGCAGGCTCTCGCCGAGGGCGCCGGGCCGGACGACGAGCGCGCGCACGTTGCGCACGACGATCGGTCCGATCGCGATCTCGCCGATGCGAATTTCGGCCGCCGTCGCGGCGCCGTTGGCGGTGACGACGCTGACGTCGAAGTCGAGCCCGGCGGCGTCGACGCCGATCCGCTTGGCGTCCTGGGCGCGCAGCACCACGGTCGAGGCGCCGGTGTCGAACAGGAAAGCCACGCGCGCGCCGTCGACCTGGGCGGGGACGATGAATTCGCCGCCCAGGCGCCGGTTGACGATGACCTCGCCGCTCTGACCGATTTGCGGCTCGTTGGGGAAAAGTTCGGCCATGACCCGATCGGCGATGTCGGAGACTTCGAAGCGATACGCGTAGACGCCGGTGAGGCCGAGGATGATCGCCGTCCAGATCGCCGCGCCGCCGACGACGCGCGCGAGCGCGCCCGGCCCGGCGCGTCGGGCGCCGGACAGGAACAGCCACGTCATTAAGGCCACGCCCAGGGCCGCGCCGGCGAAACTCGCGTGATCGAGCCCGATGAGCGGGCTGTCCGCCGGAACGACGAGAAGCGCGATCAGCGCCGCGGCGAGGAGCGCGAGGGGGAGGATGACGTCCATTTCAGCCGCGCCCGCGCGGCCCGGCGCGCCGGCCGCGCGCCGCACGCGAACGCGCCGCCTTCCGGCGTCGCTCGACGCCCGCGACGATCGCGCGCCGCTCGCCGGCGTCGCGTTCGCCCGCTATCGCGATTTCCGCGATCGCGCCGCCGCCGCCGACGCGCAGCCCGGAATCGGGATCGACGACGCAGATTTTCACACAAGGGCTGGCGGGCGTCGGAACGAAAGAATTCATGGGCCTGATTTAAGGCGCGCGACCGCCGATGAGAAGAGCGCAGAGGCAGGCGATTTCGGCCGCCTGCTGCGCCGCGCCGGCGACGTCGCCGGTCTGGCCGCCGATCTGGCGGCGCGCCAGCGCGCTCAAAGCCCATGAAGCCGCCGCGGCGACGATGCAGGCGAAGAACGCGCGCTCGACGCCGAGCGCGGCGAGCCCGGCGAGAAACGCGACGCCGACGACGGTGAGACCGGCCGCGATCAAATCGGCCGTTTCGAGGCGGCCGGCGCTCGCGCCGGCGCCGTCGGCGCGAGCGGCGGGCAGCAAGCTCAAGGGAATGAGCGCGCCCGCGCGCGAGACCGCGCCGGAGAGGATCAGGCTCGCCGCGGCGACGCCGAAGCCGCCGCGCGCCAGCGCCGCCAGCGCGCCGACGCGCATCATCAGCGAAAGAACCAGCGCCACCGCGCCGAAGGCGCCGATGCGGCTGTCGCGCATGATCGCGAGCTTGGAATCGCGGGTTTGGCCGCCGCCGAAACCGTCGGCGACATCGGCGAGGCCGTCCTCGTGCAGCGCGCCGGTGACGAGGACGAGCGTCGCCACGGCGAACGTCGCGCCGAGGAAGGGCGGCAGTCGGAGAAGGACGGCCAGGCCCAGCGCCAGCGCCCCGAGCGCGCCGATCAGCGCGCCGGCGATCGGCGTCGCCCAGGCGATCCGCGCGAAATCCGGCGCCGCGCCCGTCTCGATCCCGGCGCCGCGAGACGGCGTCGGCAGGCGTGTGAAAAAGCGCAAGTTCTCGATCAGGTCGCGCCAAACGCGAGCGAACAGAGCTGAGCGGGTCGGCGCGTCGAACATCGCGTCTTCTACCATCGCGCCGCGCCGGCTGTCCATGCGGCGAGCGCCGAGCCCCCGCGCGTCCGCGTCACAGCGCCCACAGGAACACCGCGCAGGCGACGACGCCGATCCCCGTCTGGCCGTATTCGAGCAGGCCCCATTGGCGCACCAGAATGCGCGCGGCGCCGATGTCGCGCGGCGCGAGGGTGAGGATCTGGTCGTTGAGCGGCGCCATGGCGAAGAAGGTGTAGGGCCAGCTCAGGACGATGATCAGCGCGCCGATCGCCCAGCGCGGGTCCTGGCTGGCGAAATAGGCGACCAGGCCGAGCGCCGCCGAGAGCAGCGACAGGCCCATGAGCAGCGCGACGCCGCGCCGGTCGCTCGGCGTCCATTCGTTGAGCATGGCCTGATCGTCGAGCGCCAGGCGCGCGGGCTGCTCGACGAGATTGACGTAGAACGCGGCGCCGGAAAACGCGGCGGCGAGAACGAGGGCGAGAGATCCGGGCGACATGACGATTCCTCTTACGCTGCGGGACGGTTCTTCGCGCGACGCCATCATGATTGCGCCGCGATTGCAACCGCCGCCGATCGAGACTTCCTTGGAGCGAAAAGGCGTCTCCGGTTCGGCCTCTCGGCGAGGCGGCGCGCCGGTTGCAGGAATGCGCCGCCGCCTCGCGAGCGAACTGTCGTCTCCCGGTCACAACGCCGATATACGCCATGCCGAAGCGGAGGCGTCCCATGGAAGACGAAGCGGACGAAACATTGGAGCTCGATCGCCTGCAAGCCGCCTACAAGGCGGCGGTCGAGCAATGGGTCAAGGCGATCCGGGACGAAGAAGCGCTCGCCTCGGTCAATCATTCGGTCGCCGAAGTCGACGAGTGGGAGGCGGCGCATTTTCGCGAGGACGAGCTTCGCGACGCGGTCATAGCCGCCAAGAAGCTTTACGAGGACGCGCTGCGCCTGAAGTTTTTCGACTTTTAGCGCGGGACGGTCTTGATCGGAATCGGCTGACGGACGCTCGTCCGTCGGCTTCGTCGACGCTTTCGCCCGCAAGCGGGAGCAGGGGCGGGGTTCCAGGCAAGTCGTCGGGCGCCCGCGCGGATTTCGTCGCCCGCGCGCCCGCCGCGACGAATGGCCGCAGCAAAGTTCGTCTCGCCGGATCGTTCTCGCGCTTGACGGTTGCGCCGCCTTCCCGCGTAATCCAGTCGCCCGGCGTGGATTGCTTGGGCCGGGTCACAAAATCGTTCTCGTGTGTTCGAGCCGGGCGCGAAACGCGGCCGGCGCCTCCAGCTCATGCGGGGGGTGGGCGTGGCGTGCGTCGTTGGAAAAAGGGATGGAGGCGCTTTGCGGCCGCCTCGCTCGCGGTTGTCGTTCCCGCGGCGGCGCTCGCCAGCGCCTGGACCTGGCCCGAAGGTGCCGGCCAGGCGATCCTTTCGCTGGACGCCGGCGCCGGCGACTTCGGCGGGCGGACGACGACCGGCGCCGCCGCGCGCGAGACGCGGTTCGAAACGTCCCTCGATGTGGAATACGGCTTGTACGACTGGCTGACCGCTTTCGTCGAGGGAGGGCTCGAACGCTACGCCGTCGCCGCGCCGGTCGACGATTCCTACCGGGGTCTCGACTATAGCGCCGCCGGCCTGCGCGCACGGCTGTTTTCATCGCAATCGCTGGTCTGGTCAGTGCAGGGGACGGCGCTCGTTCCCGGCGCGCAGGAGCCCTGGCGGCCCGCGCAGGCGGGAAACACCGGATTCGACAGCGACTGGCGCACGCTCGTCGGCTCGAGCTTCGTCCTCGGGAGCTGGCAGAGCTTTGCCGACGCCAGCCTCGGCTATCGCACGCGCGCCGGCGGGCCGCCGGACGAATGGCGCGCCGATCTGACGTTCGGCGTCCATCCGCGCCCCGACCTGACGATCATGCTGCAATCCTTCAACGCCGTCTCCAACGGGTCGGGGACGCCGCTCTTTCCGGCCGAGCAAACCATGATCGTCGAGCCGAGCCTGGTGTACGATTTGAACAAGGACTGGTCGGCGCAGGTCGGAATTTACACGACGCTGAAAGCCGTCAACGCCAACCGCGAAAGGGGAATCGTCGTCGCGTTGTGGCGGCGATTCTAGCCCCTGCTCGGTCAATGGCGAGGCGAAGGCGAAGGCGGAGCAATCCGCCCCCTGTGCGGACCGCCGGCGCCCGGGCGACGTGAGTTAGGCGAGGTCGAAAACGAGGATTTCGGCGTCGCGTTCCCGCGACTTGATCGAAAAGGCCGCTTCGCCTTCGATCGCCGCTCCGTCGCCGGCGTGGACGGGGACGTCGTCGATATCTGCGCTTCCCCGCACGACCTGAACCCAAGCCCTGCGACCGGCGTCCAGCCTGTGAGCGACAGATTCCCCGTCGTTCACAAGCGTCGCGAAAACATCCGCGTTCTGATGAATGATGAGAGAACCGTCTCGGCCGTCGTGCGAGGCGATGAGGCGCAAGCGTCCCCGCTTTTCCGACGGGGGAAAAGTCTTCTGCTCGTATCGCGGGCGCAGGCCTTGGCGCTCCGGCAGCAACCAGATTTGCAGGAAATGAACGGGCTCGACTTGCGAGGGGTTGAATTCGCTGTGCCGGATGCCTGTTCCCGCCGTCATGACCTGCACGTCGCCGGGACGAATCACCGACACGGTTTCGAGGCTGTCCTTATGCGCGAGGGCGCCCTCGACGACATAGGAAAGGATTTCCATGTCGCGATGGCCATGGGTGGGGAATCCCCCGCCGGGCGCGACCCGATCCTCGTTGATGACGCGCAGAGCGCCGAAGCCCATGTGATTGTAGTCGTGATAATCGGCGAAGGAAAACGTGTGGCGGCTGTCGAGCCAGCCATGGTCTTCATGCCCGCGCGATTGAGCCGGTCGAACGATGACGGTCATTGGGCTCTCCAGAATTGGGGCGAACGCCGGGGCGCCCGCGTCATGCCGTTCTTTCGTAACGAGCTTCGCCAATATCTCTTGGGCGAGCTTAGGAAGGCGGCCAGGCCGCCTTCAAGCCGCGAATTGGCATCTATGGTCCGCTTGTGCGAAAGCAAGGACGCGCGCGACCGTAGGCTTGCGGCGGACGTTACGCGCCGCGTCGGATGCGCGCTGCGAAAGATGCGAGCCGCGAAGATCGTTCACGGCCACCGAGACAAAAGCGGGGCGGCTGTTTGGCCCGACTTGAACAGTAAACGGGCCTTCGCGCTCGCAACCTGTTGATATCATTGACGACGATCGGGTGTTTTCGCAAAACGTGGTGGCACGTTTGCACAAATTATAGGCTTGATAATTGAT
>JBEKAL010000154.1:0-9416 GCA_050015935.1 Roseiarcus sp. | reverse complement strand
CTCCGCAACGCTCAGATGGTCGACGACCCGAGCCATGTCCGCCTCCTGCGAATCATGGCTCTTCCATCTATCATCCTGATCCCCCCTCCGGAATCCCCCCTCGTCGAGTCAATCGCCCGGAAGCCGTATGACTCCTCCTATTCGCGCTGCGGCATTTTGGTTCAGGCCGCCCATTACGGCAATGGCGTGGACGGCGCCCTGACCGACATCCGGCTCTGGGACCCGACTTGAACGCCTGATTTTCGCAAACGATTGATTGCGCCGGCATTTCAGCGAAAGCAAATATCCTCGGCAAAGCCGGGGATTACCCATTTTACTCACGGCGAAAACGGGGGTTCGAGCCCCTTTGGGCGCGCCGAGGCGATCGGGAACTCGCCCGAAAACGCCGTCGACATGGAGACATGGATCGTGGTCGGGGGATCCGCGGCCAAGGTCGGGGATCGACGGCGCCGCGCGCCGCCTCGTGAGCGCCGTCGCTGAATTCGGCTCGGCTATGCTGTCCGCGCGAATCAGGGTAAGGATCTCATACCGTACGGAATGCGCGCTCGAAGACCTGAGTCATCCGAAATTAATCATTCCGCTACGCTTGCGCTCTATGTTCCCCGGCAGTGCCAAGCGAGGATGGGAAGTGTTCATGATCAAGCCGGCCGCCGTCATCGACGCCAACGCGTCGACGACAGCCCCAAGACCGGCACGCCAGCGCGAAGCGGCGCGCGTCTATCCGCTGGCGCCGCTGCGACAGCGCGTGCTGTTCGTCACCTCCGAAATGAGCGGTTTCGTGCAAGTCGGCGGTCTCGGCGCAGTTTCGGCTTCGCTGCCGCGCGCGCTGAGACGATATGGCGACGTCCGCGTGATGCTGCCCGGCTATCGACAGGTGCTCGACCGGGCGCGAGCGATCGATGTCGTCGCGCACCTGCCCGGCTCGGGCGCCGTCCCCCCCTGCTCGATCGGCATGACGAGGCTCGACGACGGCCTGATCGTCTACGTCGTGCTGTGCGAGGAGCTGTTCAAACGAGACGGCTCCCCCTACGCCGACGCCCGCGGCGCCGACTTTCCCGACAACGACGTGCGCTTCGCGCGCCTGAGTCTGGCGGCCGCGCAACTGGCCGCGCGCGGCCACGGCGATTGGAAACCCGCCAGCCTGCATCTGAACGACTGGCAGACCGCTCTGGCGGCCGGCTATCTCGCCTGGAACGCCATTGACGCGCCGGCGCTGCTGACGGTCCACAATCTCGCCCATCAGGGACTTTTCGAGGCGTCGCGAATGAGCGCCCTCGGCATTCCCTCGCATGCCTTCACGATGCAAGGCGTCGAATTTTTTGGCCGCATTTCCTTCCTCAAGGCGGGACTGAACTACGCCGCGCACGTCGCCACCGTCAGCGCGACCTATGCCGAAGAGATCACGCGCCCGGAATTCGGTTGCGGACTCGACGGCGTGTTGCTCGAGCGCGCCGGCCAAGGCCGCCTGACCGGCATCGTCAACGGCGTCGACGAATCGTGGGATCCGCGACAAGACCGAAATTGCCCCTATCTCTACGATCCGCAACGCTGGAAAGGCCGCTACGCCGACTATGTCCGCGGCAGTTTCGGATTGTCCCTGTGGCGCGCGCCCTTGTTTTCGTTCGTGTCGCGGCTGGTTCATCAAAAGGGCGTCGATCTCGTCATCGACGCGGCCGAGCTCATCGCCGATCTCGGCGGGCAGCTCGTCGTCATGGGGCGCGGAGAGCCGAAGATGGAGGCCGAACTCCTCGCGCTCGCGTCGCGCCGCCGCGATGCGATCGGCGTTCGCATCGGCTTCGATCCGGAGGAAGCGCGCGCCTTGTTCGCGGGCAGCGATTTCGTTCTCATGCCGTCGCGTTTCGAACCGTGCGGCCTGAGCCAGATGTACGCTCAGCGTTTCGGCGCCATCCCGATCGCGCGTCGCACGGGCGGCCTTTGCGAAACGATCCACGACGGAAGGACGGGGTTCCTGTTCGACCGGCCCGACATCGCGGACTTCGACGACGCGATCCGCCGCGGACTTGAAATCTACGGCTCGAACAAGCGCCTCAATGAACTGCGCCGCGCCGCCATGGCGCTCAAGTACGACTGGGACGACTCCGCGCGTCGCTACGCCGCGATCCACCACGCCCTGGCAAATTCGCGGGCCGGCAAGGCCGAAGCGCTCTCGTCTCGATAGATCTCCTGCGCCGCCTCGCGGACCAACGCGCGGAACCGGCCCCACGGCGGATCGTCGGCGCGTAGGCTCGACCCGACGATCGTCGCCGGCGGCGACGCGTCCTCGAAGGGCGGCTCGCGCAAAACGACAGCGAAGATCGATGAATTCATTCGCGCGCCATCATCATACGATCTATGCATATCCGCCGTAGGCGCCTTTGCCCCAGGCTATTCGCCGTGTCGGAAGAGGATTGGCGATGAGCGCGGAGGTCGCGATTTTCGGTTTCGGCCCGGTCGGCGCCGCGACGGCCGCGCTGCTGAGCGCGCGGGGAAGCGCAGTGCGGATCGCGCAGCGCATGGCGCCTCAGATCATGCCCGCAGGGGCGTCCTTCGTCCGCTGCGACGCGCTCGACGCGGATTCGGCGCGAAGCGCGGTCGCCGGGTTTCGGCAGGTCGTGCTGGCGATCGGCCTTCCCTACGTCGGCGCGCTCTGGCGCGAGGCGTGGCCACGGGCGATGACGAATTTCGTCGAAGCCTGCGCGGCGACGGGCGCGCGCCTCGTTTTCGTCGACAATCTCTATATGTACGGGCCGCAAACAGCGCCGCTCAGCGAGACGACGCCGCTGACTCCCTATGGCGTCAAGCCGGCGGCGCGGGTCGAGGTCACGCGAATCTGGATGGCGGCGAGCGAGGCGGGTCGGCTTCGCGCCGCGGCGTTGCGCGCCCCCGATTTTTATGGGCCCGGCGCCGCAATGTCGCATCTGGGCGAGACGGCGTTCGGCGCGCTCGCGAGAGGCAAGGCCGCAAGGGTGATCGGGTCGCCCGATACGCCGCACGATTTCGCCTATGTCCCGGATTTCGCGCGCGCCGTCGTCACTTTGCTCGACGCGCCCGACGATTGTTTCGGCCAGGCCTGGCATGTTCCGTGCGCGCCGACGCGCAGCCCTCGCCAAATTCTGGCGCTCGGCGCGGCGGCTCTCGGGGTCAAGCCGCGAGTGTCCGGCCTGCCGCTATGGACCCTCGGGCCGCTCGGACTGTTCGCTCCAGTTCTCAATGAAATGCGCGAGATGCGGTTTCGGTGGGACCGGCCCTACCGCGTCGACTCGAGCCGCTTCGCCAAGCGCTTCTGGTCCGACGCGACGCCGTTCGAAATCGGCGCGCCGGCGACGGCGCTGTGGTTCCGCGATCGCGCCGGCGCGCCCTAAGACGCCGCCGGCGGTTTCGGCCTTGGCGCGCCGCGGCGGCGCGCTATGATGACGACGCGCGATCATTCGTTCGCGCGCCGCCGCCGCGAAGCGCCAATGACCGCCGCCCTGACCGTCCGCATCGTCGAAGCCATCGCCGAGGTCGCCGCCGACGCATGGGACGCCTGCGCCAATCCGCCCGCCCTCGGCGGGGACGAGGGCGACGGCGAGCGGTTCAATCCCTTCATCGCGCATGCGTTTCTCCTGGCGCTGGAGCAGTCGCGTTCGGTGGGCGGACGATCCGGGTGGGCGCCCGCGCATGTGCTCGTCGAAGATTCCGGCGGGCGGCTGGTCGCGGCGGCGCCGACTTATCTGAAGGCCCATAGTCAGGGCGAATACGTCTTCGACCACAGTTGGGCCGAGGCCTATCGGCGCGCGGGCGGGCGCTATTATCCCAAGCTGCAAGTCGCCGTTCCCTTCACGCCGGTCACGGGCCGCCGGCTGTTGGTCGCTCAGGGCGCGCCAAAGGGGGCCCGCGAGGCGTTGATCGCGGGGTTGCGAGCGTTGCGCGAGGCGGCCGGCGCCTCGTCGATTCACGTCACTTTCCCCGATCGCCGCGACAGCGAAGCGCTCCAGCGCGCCGGTTTCGTGTCGCGGACGGGCGAGCAGTTTCACTTCATCAATGAGGGCTATCGCGATTTCGGCAATTTTCTCGCCGCGCTCGCTTCGCGCAAGCGCAAGGCGATCAAGCGCGAGCGCCGCGAGGCGCTCGGCGACGACATCTCCGTCGAGCTTCTTACAGGAAGTGACATAAAATCAGAGCATTGGGATGCGTTCTTCGCGTTCTACATGGATACGGGGTCGCGCAAATGGGGCCGGCCCTACCTGACCCGGGAATTCTTCGATCGCATCGGCGCGGGGCTGGCGCCGCGCATCCTGCTCATCATGGCCAAGCGCGCGGGGCGTTATGTCGCGGGCGCGCTCAACTTTCTCGGCGACGACGCGCTCTACGGGCGCAACTGGGGCGCGATCGAGGAGCGGCCGTTTCTGCATTTCGAGATTTGCTATTATCAAGCGATCGAATTCGCGATAAGGCGCGGCCTCGCCCGCGTCGAGGCGGGCGCGCAGGGAGAGCACAAATTGGCCCGCGGCTATCGTCCGGTCCCGACCTATTCCGCGCATGAATTCGCCGACCCGCGCTTTCATCGGGCGGTGGCGGACTATCTCAAGCGCGAGCGCGCCGTCGTCGACGAAACGCTCGCCGAATACGCCGAACAACTGCCATTCCGGCGCGAAGGCTGACGCCCGCCGCGCCGATCGCCCCGGAGAGAGCCATGACCCAGCCCTACGACGCCAACAACATTTTCGCCAAGGTCCTGCGCGGCGAGGCGCCTTGCGTGCGCGTCGCCGAAGACGAAGTTTCGCTCGCCTTCATGGACATCATGCCGCGCGCCGACGGCCACGTCCTGGTCCTTCCCAAGACGCCGGCGCGCAACCTTCTCGACATCGCGCCCGCCGCGCTCGCGCGCTTCATTCCCTCGGTGCAGCGCATCGCCCTGGCCGTCAAGGCGGGCATGGCGGCCGAGGGAGTCACGGTGCAGCAGTTCAACGAAAGCGCCGGGGGGCAGCTCGTGTTCCATCTTCATTTTCACGTGTTGCCGCGCTGGAGCGGCGTCGCGCTGCGCCCGCCCGGCGGCCCGATCGTCCCGCCCGATCGGCTCGAGGTCCACGCCGCCAAGATTCGCGCCGCGTTGAACGCGAGCTGACCCTCGGCCCTCGCAGGGGCCGATTTTCGCGGCGCCTTTGCCGGCGCTGCCGCCTCGACGCAGACAGGACGAGGCGCATCGCGCCGGACGCGCTCGCCGCGCGCGTCGACAATCAAGCCGGCGCCCGGAGATTCACGCCGGTTACAGCGCGGCCTCGCCAAGCCGGATGACATTCTGACTGGCGTCGACTAGGCAAGGAGGCGGCGAACCGCTCAAGCCTTCGAGGCGTCCATGAACTCGGGCCATCTGCATTATTTTCCCGTGCCGATTCTGCTCTTTCTGCTGCTTGGCGCGCTCATCCTCGGCCTGCTGCTGGCGCTGGAGATCGGGCTGCTCGACCGCGCCTACCGTCGCCTCGGGTTGGAGCCGCGCGTGGCGATGGTGGTGCTGCTCGCCTCGCTGATCGGCGGCTATATCAACATTCCGATCGCGCGGCTGCCCGAGGCGCACGTGGTGACAGGCGTCGTCGTCGACTGGTTCGGCGTGCCCTATGCCGTCCCGCAGGTGGTGGACTGGCCGGGCACGATCCTCGCCATCAATGTCGGCGGCGCGCTCATTCCGATTCTGCTGTCGCTCTATCTCGTCATCCACGATCGCATCCTCGTTCCGAGCGCGATCGCGACGGCGGTGGTGGCGGTCATCGTCCATCAGCTGGCGACGCCGATCCCCGGCGTCGGCATTGCGGTTCCTTTCCTCGCGCCGCCGCTGATAGCGGCGCTGACAGCGGTGTTGCTGTCGCGCCAATACGCCGCGCTGCTCGCCTATGTCGGGGGCTCTCTGGGCGTGCTGATCGGCGCCGACCTGACCAATCTCGGCCGATTGCAGACCTTGGGCGCGCCGGTCGCCTCGATCGGCGGCGCGGGAACCTTCGACGGCGTGTTTCTCACCGGCGTCGTCGCGGTGCTGCTGGCGGGGCTGGGCGAGCGGCGGGCGTGAGGCGCGGGGCGCCGCGCCTGAGGCGCCGACCCGGCAGCGCGACATGGCCAAGTTGGAATTGGGAATTGTGGATGTACGGCCGCCTCGCCGTGAAACCCGGGAAACTGACGATCATGGCGGGGGAACGGGGCCGGGCCGCGGAGTCTCAATCGGGCCAGAAAGTCGCGTCCATGATCTCTTGGAACGACCAGGGGCAAGCCGGGGGCAAGGAGGCTTCCGGCAAACCGATTTCGGCTTCGGCTTCGATGAGCGCGTTTCCATAAGCTTGTTCGATGGCTTCGGGCAGCGTGGCCTTCAGGCTGGGATTGTCGGTCAAGTGGACCGTGAGGTCGCGGCGTTGAACGCGAATTGTCGCGCGCCAGGACGGCCCGCGCAGCATCGGTTGAAAGCGCCATTTGAGCAGATGCAACAGCAAGACCGTGAGGCGGTTCACAAGCTCGCGCTTTTCCATCCTACCCATGCTCTCGATCTCCTCGGCGATGTTCGCGATGTCGGCGTCGCGGAGCCGGCCGGTGCGCAGCAACGCCGCCTGCTCGTTCGCCCAGGCGTAGAAGTCGCGGTCGTAGTTGTTGTTGGGCATGGTTGAGCCGTTCGCTGAGTGTCGGGCGCCACGAAATGACGACCATATTATGCGCCGGACTTGGGTGCCGCGCAAAGGCCGGCGCGAGGCAACGACTACGGCGGCCACCGCCTGGGACGGCAAGGACGCTTTTCAAGGTTGCAGAACGCCGCCCCAGCTCAGGCCGTGGCGCTGGCAATTTTCGACGATGTTGCAGGCGTCTTTTTCCATGACCCGACTTAAACACCTAGTTTTTTGAACCAATTGATATTGCAGTGATATTGGCGAAATTCGACGCGGCGTGGCACCACGCCCCGAAAAATTCAATATTGGCGTTTTACTTTGGATTTTTCGCCCCGGAAGCCATCCATTTCGATGGATGGCTGGTACTCGCAGGACCCCATTAGCTTGAAAATGACCGCCCGCCGCACAAACAGCATCACAGAATCAGAGATTGTCTCAGAAATCAAGCCGAAATCAGCTAGAAACGTGGCACCACACTTTAGTAAAAGCCAACATCGGCCCCAGCAATATCAATGAGTTACAGGCGCGATGCCCCGTTTACTGTTCAAGTAGGGCATGACAACCACTCTCCGCTGGTCGCGGGACGAACGGATCGGCTAAATCAATCCATCCGCGCGCGATTGAACACGGCGCGGACAATGGCGCGCTGCGCTTCGGGCGGGGTTTCAGCAGACGCGACTATTTTTGAAACCTCAGGCGGCGTGAAACGCGATCAGGTCGTCTTCGGTGATCCGAAGCTCCGGAATCGACACCGCAATTTGACGATAATCCTCGGCGAGTCGAATGACGTATTGAAAAACGTCGCGGTCATGCAGAATCCGCCGCTCAGCCTCTTCGTCGGTCGCGACGCCCATGCCGCGAGCCTCAAGCACGATCCGCCAATATGCCATGGCGGCATGGATCACCGGCCGCGACGGATTTATTACTCGGGTTACAAGGTTTTTCGCGTATGCTTTACTATCGTCGTTCTTATGATTTCTTACCAAATACATAGCCATAGCTGCGCCCCCCTCAGCATTGTTCGACAGCGCCATTGCAAAGGCCCGGATCGTCTCAATCTCTCGCCCGCGTTCCGCGGCTTCGAACAGCGGATGCGTCGCGATAACGGCTGTCTTGCGTTCGGCGAGCCGTCTTGCGGCGTCCTGCATTGCGGCCTTCGCCGCATTGTCGCTCATCAGGAAATAGCCGGGCCGAATAGGCTGAAGCTCGGAAGCATACGCCTCATCTTTCTTGGCGCGAGCCCGAATGGTCGCGCGACACCACGCCGCGGCGAAACGATCTCGCGAATCCTGATGCTCCGGATACGCTAGGACGGCGCTGAAGACCGCAACAGCCTCATATAGCGGCTCGCGCGAAACCGGCATTTCCACTATCTCGCGGGGCATGCCTCAGGCCCTTGCCGCCGTGATCGCCGTGACGATCGCCGGCGCCGTCGTCAGCGGAACACGCGTCCCCTCACATCGTCTCCGGTTCGCTCGGCGAGACTTCGTCCGGCGCGTCGCGATCACCGTCGTCCTCGCCCGGCGCGCTCCCGTCGTCGGCGCGCTTACGCGAGCCGCTCTTGCGGACCTCGGGTTCGGCCTGAACGCGTTTGCGCCCGGCGACGATCAGGTCGCGTTCGAGCCGCGGCTGCGCCGGCCCTTCGGGGTAGACGAAGCCGAGCTTCTTGACGCCGCCGTCGTCGGCGGTGACGACGACGCGCACCACCCCGCCGTTCTTCAGCCGGCCGAACAGCACTTCGTCGGCGAGCGGCGTCTTGATCTGGCTCTGGATGACTCGCGCCATCGGCCGCGCCCCCATCGCCTCGTCATAGCCGTTTCTGACCAGCCACGCGCGCGCTTCGTCCGCGAGCTCGATGGTGACGTTGCGGTCGGCGAGCTGCGCTTCGAGCTGCAGCACGAACTTGTCGACGACCTGCGCGATCACCGACTCGGGCAACCGCGCGAACGCCACGATCGCGTCGAGGCGGTTGCGGAATTCGGGCGAGAACAGCCGGTTGATCGCCTCGGTGTCGTCGCCTTCGCGCTTGGAGCGGTGGAAGCCGAACGCCTCCTTGGCCAGATCCTGCGCGCCGGCGTTGGTGGTCATGATCAGGATGACGTTGCGGAAGTCGATCTGCTTGCCCGCGTGGTCGGTCAGCTTGCCGTGATCCATCACCTGCAGCAGGATGTTGAAGAGATCGGGATGGGCCTTTTCGATCTCGTCGAGCAGCAGGACGGAATGCGGGTGCTGGTCGATCGCGTCGGTCAGCAGGCCGCCCTGGTCGAAGCCGACATAGCCGGGCGGCGCGCCGATCAGCCGCGAAACCGTGTGGCGCTCCATATATTCGGACATGTCGAAACGCGTCAGTTCGAGGCCGAGGCTCACGGCGAGTTGGCGCGCCGCTTCGGTCTTGCCGACCCCGGTCGGGCCGGAAAAGAGGTAGCAGCCGATCGGCTTTTCCGGATCGCGCAGTCCCGCGCGCGCGAGCTTGATCGCCGAGGCGAGCGCGCCCAGCGCCTCGTCCTGGCCGTAGACGACGCGCTTCAGGGTCTCATCGAGATGCTGCAGCACTTCCGCGTCGTCCTTGGAGACGGACTTCGGGGGAATGCGCGCCATCGAGGCGATTGTCGCCTCGATCTCCTTGACGCCGATGACTTTCTTGCGCTTGGCCTCGGCGACCAGCATTTGCGAGGCGCCGGTTTCGTCGATGACGTCGATCGCCTTGTCCGGCAATTTGCGGTCGTGGATGTAGCGCGCCGACAATTCGACCGCCGCCTTGACCGCCTCCTGGGTGTAGCGGACCTTGTG
>JBEKAL010000153.1:0-9648 GCA_050015935.1 Roseiarcus sp. | reverse complement strand
AGAGATCGTCTCGTCGCGATGCGCCGCGCTCGCCAGCGACCATGAAAAGATCAAGAGCCAAGCCGGCTTCCACTGCTGGCCGAAAATCGCCAACCCGAGGTGATCATCCGGAAACCGTATGAGAATAAGTTTCACAAAATGGTCAGGTCTCTCAAAAAGAGTGAGAAAAGCGATCTCGCCGAGACGCCTTGAGCTAAAGCGCGCGCGGCCGCTCGTGCGTTTCGGCGCGTCCAGAGGCGCCTGCGCGCTTCATTTCGGCGCCGAGCCCGCGCCGTCGTTCGCGGCCAGTCGCGCGCCGATCGCGTCGGCCTCGTTTCGCCACACGCCGTTCTCCGGGCGACTGTCGGCGAGCCCACGCGCGATCGCCAGCGCGGCTTCGAACTCGCGCCGCGCGCCAACGGGGTCCGGCGCGCCCGCCAGAGCCTCGCCGAGACGAAGATGGGCGATCTCCAGGGCGCGCCGCCAATCCGCGTTGGCCGGATCGAGCGCGGTCAGGCCTTGCATCGTCGCGATCGGCGTTTCGAATTGCGCGCGCGCCGCGGCGGCGTCGCCGCCGCGTGAAGCGGCCGTCGCCGCGCCGACCTCGGTCAAGGCCATGCCAAACCGCCAAGCGGCGTTGTCGGGATCGAGCGCTCCAAGGTCGCGCCAGATCGTCGTCGCATCTTGAAAATCTCGCGCGGCCCCGGCGACGTCGCCCGTTTCCAGCCGCGTGCGCCCGCGCAGCCGATACGCGAGGGCGAGTTGCGCCTTCCGGATCGCATTCGCCGGATCGGCGGCGACCAAAGGCGCCAGAAGCGCAATCGCGGCCTGCAAGTGATCGAAAGCGGCGGTCAGATCCTTCGTTTCGCGCAAAGCGTCGCCGAGGATCGCGCGCGTCACCGCGTAGTTGCCGCCATGAGCCGCGGAGCTCGGATCCTTGGCGGCGACGATCCGCTCGATCGCGAGCGCGGTCTGATAGGCCTTGATCGCGCCCGGCCAGTCGCCGGCGCGCGCCAGCGCGTCGCCTTGACCGCGGCGCGCGAGAGCGAGGGACGCCGAGTATCCGCCGTGGGCCGGAAACTGATCGCTGACCGCCTGCATGGCGTCCGCAGCCTCACGGTACGTTTCGGCGCCCTTTGCAAGGTCGCCCTGCGTCAGCAACGCTTCGGCGAGGCGCATCCGAGCGATGGCGAGGCCCTGCTTCCAAGACGCGTTGTCCGAAGCCGTGATCGTCGGCCGGTCGAGCGCCGACACCGCGGTCTGGAACTCCTCGAGCGCGCCGCCGATATCGCCCCGGGCGGCGAGCGCTTCGCCCAAGCCGCGGTGAACGGACGCGCGCAAATCCTGCCGCGCGCCGTCGCCGGGATCGGCGGCGGCGGCCGGATCGGCGAACGCGCGCGCCTGTTCCCATTCGACGGCCGCTTGCGCGAACGCGCCGGAGGCGATTTGAGTCTCGCCCACTTTTTCCTCGCTGGCGGCGAGCAGCGGCGCCGCCTTCGGATCGGGCGCGCTCTGCGCGGCGAGCGCGCGCGCGATCGTCTCGGCTTCGCGCGCCTGGCCGAGCGCTTGGCTCGTCAAGCCTTCGCGCAAATGCAGCAGCGCGAATGCGTCCAATAATCGAATGCGCGCTTCGTCGACGGCCGGCGCGTCCTTGATCGACTCCAGCCGATCGATGACCCCTTTGGCGGCGGTCAGCAGATTGCGCGAGATGGCGACGGTCATGCCGCCGGCCTGGACCTTGGCGACGAGGTCGGACGTCGCGTCCAGCGCCAGCGCGAAATTGTGTTCCGCCTGCTCGGCGCGGTCGATCGCCAGACGGCGCTGGTCGAGCGCATAGACCGCCGCGCCGACGGCGACCAAGAGCAGAGCGGTGACGACGACCGCGAAACGTTCGAGGCGCTTGCGCTTGGCCGCTTCCTCGGCGCGCAGCCGTTCCGCCTCGCGCCGCCGCTCCTCTTCGAGCCGGGCGTTTTCCGCGTCCTGGGACGCTTCGATGAACGCGATCGCTTCGCCGTCGAGCGCTTCGCGACGCTGGGCGAGGATTTCGGCCGCCTCGGCGAGCGGGCGCCCGCGCGGCAGCAGAAATTCGGGACGGCGGCCTTCCTGGCGCCATTGCGTCTCGGCCGCCTCGACGCGCGCCCGCGCGCGTAAGAACTCGCGATCCGCTTCGATCAGCGCGGCGGCGCGCGGCCAGCGGGTGATGAACGCCTCGTGCGCGAGGCTGACGCGCTGCTGGTCGGCGATCAGCAGACGCGCGGCGACGAACGCCTCGAGCAGGCGCGCGCGGCCCTCCGGCTTGACGAGCCGTTCGCGCCGACCGACGCGGCCGCTCGCGGTTTCCAATCCCGCCCAGGTCACCATCTCCCTGAGCAGCGCGGGCAGTTCGCCCCTCGCGGCGGCGTCGAGCGCGCCGAACGCCCCTTCGGCGCGCCGTTCGATCGCCCCTTCGAGACCGCCGAGACGATCGTAGGCGGCGATCGTCAGCGCGCTCTCGGCGCGGTCGCGATCGTTGAACAGCTCGTCGAGGGTGAACTGCAGCAGCGGCAAGGATCCGGGCTGGCGCGCCGCGGCGATGAGCTCGTCGTCGAGGCCGAGGCCGGTTTGCGCGCGCCGTTCGTAACCCAGGCCGGCCGCCTTGGCCGGCGCCCTGACGATCTCCTCGATCTCCGCGGGGCTCGGCGGCGCGAGATCGAACGAAAGGCCCTCGCCGTTGAGCGCGACCAGCTCGGCGACCGATTGGAACTCGGCGTAGAAGTCGCTGCGCATCGTCGCCACGACCCAAACGCCGCCGGACCGAACGAGGCCCGCCAGCGCCGCGGCGAAGCCTTCGAAGTCTTCGCGCGCGAACTGAAAGATTTCCTCGAGCTGATCGACGACCAGCAACAGCCGAACTTCCGCCGGCCGGTCGAACCCCTCGGCGCGCTGGCGCGCCGCGGCGATCCGCCTCAAGGACTGATGGACCGCGTTGGCGGCGGCGATCGGCGCGGCCCTCGTCAGAGCGGCGAATTCCGCCGGCGTCGCATTGTCTCCCGCTCCGAGTTCGGCCAGAGCCTCGGGGGCGTAGAGCGCGTTTCCCAAGCCGAGAATGAGATCGCCCCCGGATTCGGTTGGCCTGATCGCCGCGCGCCGCCAGACGTCGACGCCGGGGATCGCGCCCGGTTGGCGAAGACGCGGCGCGAGCCCCGCCCGGACGAGCGACGACTTGCCCGCGCCGCTCATGCCCAGCACCAGCAAGAACGGGCTGTCCGCCTCGCTCAACCGCTCGCGCAGCTGCTCCACGACGCGTCGGCGGCCGAAAAACACCGCGGCGTGATCCTCGTCAAACGGCTCCAGACCGCGAAACGGCGAGCCCAGCCGTTCGATTGGCCAAACGACCCCGCCGCCGAGGACGCCGCGGCGCTCCAGCCATTGCCGCAGGTGCTGCTCGACCAACGCCTCGAATTCGTCAGTCGTGGCGAAATCATGGTACCCGGCGATGAAATGTCCCGCTTCGCCGACGAACCAGAGCTTCCAGAAGCGATTGAACGCGAGCCACTGCGCCTGCTCCTGGTCGAGCCTCTCGGCGCTCAGCAGCACTTCGGCCGTCTTGCGGTAGGTCAGCACGTCCGGCGCGCCGCGCTCGCGCGCGGCCCTCATGGCGTCCTCGAATTCGAATTCCGTCCCTGTGGGCGCGGAGCCGTCGTCGCGCCGATAGGCGTCGGGCAGCGGCGAACCCAAACGTTTCCAGAAGATGCACAGGACGATGTCGGTTTGCGAAGGCGCGACGATCTGCGCCTGAAAGTCCTTGTCGGCGGTATAATAAGAAGATTCCCACCTGACGACCGTCAGCTTTGCGGCGTCGCCGATTTCGCCGCCGAGACGATCGACGACGCGCTCCACCCGCCGCCGCTCGGCGACGACGTCCGAGGGCGACGAAATAAAGATGCGGTATTCCTTGCGCGGCTCCATCTCGCCAAGCCCAGAGGCGCCGGGTCTCAGCCTGTTCCGTCTCGGCCTCGACTGGCGGCGGGCGGCGCGGCGTCCGCGCCCGCCGGACGCTCGCTAAATCATATCGCCGCCTTCGGGGCGTCAATCCCCTTGCGCGGCAAAACCCTAGCTAAAGGGTTCGGCGTCCGGTTCGGTCTGGGGGAGCCGTAAGCTCGCCGACGAAAGAGACCTTCCGATTGCGGCTCGACGGACGCACGCCGCAGCCGCGCCAAATTCGATTCTTCGCGGGGCGGCGCGCGTCGCCGCGCCCGGACTGATCGCGCGGCTCCGCCTCAGCCCTTGTTCTCGTCGAACAGCCGCGCCAGACGCTGCAACGCCAGCGCGTAGCCCTGAACGCCGAGGCCGGCGATCACGCCCGAGGCGACGCCGGAGACATAGGAATGACGGCGGAAGGGCTCGCGCTTGTGGATGTTCGAGATATGCACTTCGATGATCGGCCCCTCGAACGTGGCGAGCGCGTCGAGGATCGCCACCGACGTATGGCTGAAACCGGCGGGATTGATGACGATGCCGCCCGCCCGCTCTCGGGCCTCTTGAATCCAGTCGATGATCTCGTATTCCCGATTGCTCTGGCGGAACTCGATCTCCAGCTTGAATTCGGCGCCGACGCGCCGGCAGGAGGCCTCGACGTCGGCGAGCGTCTCGTCGCCGTAGATCGCCGGCTCACGCTCGCCGAGCAGATTGAGGTTCGGGCCGTTCAAGACATAGACGATTCGACTCATGGCGAATTCCCTCCGCTCGCCGGACCGTCGCCAAGCCGCCGGCGAAAACTCGATGCGACCCGCGTCGCGGACCCGTAGGATATACGACAATGCGCCGAGGAGCGCGAGAACGCCGAAAGGCGACGGCGCCGCAAGCCTGATCTTGTTGGCGCGGGGCGCAATCTGCGGCGGTGCCCGCTGAGCCCGTCGCGAGGCGCGATAACGGGCGAAAATGCAATCTTCCCGCGCATCGCGCGCGGGGTTTTCGAGGGGGAATCGGATGCAAGCCCAGCAAGGCGCGCGAGCCCAGCAATACGCCGACGTCGCGGCGCGTCTCGACCGGCTGCCGCCGACGCGCGCGGTTTGGCGCCTGGTGCTGCTGATCTCGCTCGGCGGCTTCTTTGAATATTACGACTTGTTCTTCACCGGCTACGTCGCGCCGGGCATGGTCGCCTCCGGGCTGTTCAATCCGGATTCGCTGGGCGTTTTCGCCTCGCTCGCGGCCCTGAAAGTCGCCGGCTTCGGCGTCTTCGTGTTCGCGACCTTCGCCGGGCTGTGGGTGGGAACGCTGGCGTTCGGTCAGGTCGCCGACCGGTTCGGGCGCCGCAGCGTATTCACGGGATCGCTGATTTGGTACTCCGTCACCACCGCGATCATGGCGTTTCAGACCAATGGCTTCGATCTCGTCGTCTGGCGGTTCATCGCGGGCGTCGGCATCGGCGTCGAACTGGTGACGATCGACGCCTATATTTCCGAGCTGGTTCCCCCCGAGACGCGCGGGCGCGCGTTTTGCTTCAATCAAGTCGTCACGTTTCTCGCCGTGCCGACTTGCGCGCTGCTCGCCTGGGGCCTGAAGGGAACCTCGCCTCTCGGCCTCGACTACTGGCGCGCGATCATGCTGATCGGCTCCGCCGGCGCGCTGATCGTCTGGTTCCTCCGGCGCGGCCTGCCTGAGAGCCCGCGCTGGCTCGCCCGGCACGGCAAAGGCGATCAGGCGCTGGCGATCGTCGCCGACCTTGAGCGCCGCGTCGCCGCCGAGAGCGGCGCGGCTTTGCCCCAGCCGAAGCCGGCCGCGCCCGAAGATCTCGCCGGCGCGGGATCGCTCGCCGAAACCTTCGTCCCGCCCTATCGCGGCCGCGCCATCATCCTGTCGATTTTCAACGCCGCCCAGGTCATCGGCTTCTACGGCTTCGCCGCCTGGGTTCCGACCCTGCTGATGCATCGCGGCGTCAACATCACCACGAGCCTCGAGTATTCCTTCATCATCGCCATCGCCAACCCGTTCGGACCGCTCCTCGGCGCGCTGTTCGCCGATCGCATCGAGCGCAAGACGCAGATCGTCGCCGCGCTGGTCACGATGGGCGTCGCGATGACGCTGTTTTCTCAGGCCAGCGATCCCGCGCCGCTGATCGCGCTCGGCATCGCCTTCACGCTCGCTGCGAACGTCATGTCCTATGCGTTCCACGGCTACCAGGCGGAGCTCTATCCGACGCGCATTCGCGCCCGCGCGATCGGCTTCGTCTATTCCTGGAGCCGGCTGGTCGGCGCCTTCGCCGGTCTGGTGATCGCCCTGCTTTTAGAGGCCGGCGGGGTGCCCTTCGTCGCCGTCTTCATCGCCGGCGCGATGGCCGTCGGCGTCGTCGCCATCGCGCTCGGCCCGAGCACGCGGGGACTGGCGCTGGAGGAGATCAATCGGTGAAGGCCGCCGCCTCGCCCTCACGGGCAGCTCGGCCCGCCCTTGCCGACCTCGAACCCGTTGAGCCACACGCGCCACAAGGCGAGGGCGATGCGCGCCGAGGCCGGCGCGTCGAGACGGCCGCAGATCACCGCTTCGTCGATCTTGACGGTGGCGTTGACGCCGGTGGCGAGGAAGTCGATCGGCGCGGCCGTCTTCTCCGTCGCCGTCACCGTCTCGTAGTACGAGCCCATCGGCGCCGGCGTCAGCCCGACGGTGATCTCGCCGTCCTTCGGCGCGGCGGTCCCGAGCTTCGACAGGCGCGGAGCGCCGACGACCACCTGGCCGTTGACGACAGCGATAGGAATCGTCAGCTCCTGACCCGGCTTGAGGTCGAACGGCGTCGGCTTCTGCGGCAGGCTGTCCGCCGAGCACGGCGCGACAAGGAGAAGCGGGAGCGCCGCGGCGCCGGCGCGAGTGACGAAGGTTCCCATGGCGCCTCGCCGGGGATGACAGATGCAAGTGAGTTTAGCGCCGCCGCCTCCGCCGCCAAGCTGACGAAGCGTCGCGCCCTACCCGCAGCTCCCGGCGCCCTTGCCGACTTCGAAGCCGTTGAGCCAGAACCGCCACGGCACGGAGCCGATGTGGGCGGCGATCGGCGCGTCGAGCCGGCCGCAGATCTCCGTTTCGTCGATCTTGACGCCGCCGTTGAGCCCGGTGACGAGGAAATTGATCGGCTGCGCGGTCTTTTCGACCACGGCGATCTGGTTGTAGAGCGTCCCCTGCTCGCGCTCGAGCCCGACCGTGATCTCGCCGTCCTTCGGCTGGCCCGCGCCGAGTTTCGACGCGCGCGGGGCGCCGGCGACGGCCTTGCCGTCGACGATCGCGATCGGGATCGTCAGCTCCGTCCCCGCCTTGACGTCGAACGGCGCCGGCTTCTGTTCGACCCTCGCGGCGTGGCGCGGCGCGGCGTGGCGCAGCACGCGGTGGCGCGGCGCGGCGACAGCGAACGTGACTCCGAGCGTCAGGGCAAGCGCGGAAATGACGACGATCCTCATGGCGCCTCTCAGCGACGGGTTGGCCGGGTCAGTTTACTCCTGCCGTCGGCCGCGCCAAGCCGCGGTTACGGCGTTACGAATCCCCAAACACGCCCGCTCTCATTCGCCGATCGAACCTCGCGCGGGCATCCGCACCCCCAGCCTCGCGCCCGGCTGCTTTTTGCGGGGCCGCTCGAAGGATCGCGCTATCGCCGAGCCCCTTCAGCCCCGACGCGTGGATGCCGGGAATTACGATGACAGGCGCCAATTGCCCCTGTTACCCGTCCAGACGCTCGCCAGTCTCGCCTTCATGCTTGCCGCGTTTGGAATTCGCGGCAAGCCCCAACCGTCGCCGCCAGCCTTGAACGGCCCCGGTGCGTCATTGTGCCACATTGCGCGCCGACAAATGTCGGTTCCGTCGCCATCGGGGCAACTACCCACCTCTCAATCGCTCGCGCGTTCGGGGGTTGGCTCGGCGGCTGAGGTTCGCCGGGGCCAGCGTTTATGCCGAGATGGTTTGCAGGATGGTCTGGTAAGAACTCGCGGTCGCCGGGCGCGCGGCGTCGACGGCGGTTCGCACGGCCGCTCGGCGATCGGCGGCCATTTTGCGCGATCGCCATTGGCGACTTTGCGCTGAATGAGGCGGGGGCGCGCAAGGGCGCGCAGGGCATTTCAGCCCTCTGGCGCGCCTGAATTGATCGCGTCTACCCTCTCATTTCGGCTCATTCCCCAATTTGGACACGCGTCTCCCTGCGGAGCGGCTTAGGCCGCCTCCAGAAGCGCCAGAGCCCGTTTCATATTCATCGCGCAGACGACGAATTGCAGACGGCAATTGTTGCGCGCGAGCCCGAAATAGCGGACCCGCGTCACGCCGCACCAGATCCTGTGGGGAGGTGGTTAGCCACCGGCGCTCTGGCAGAGTGCGGTTGCCAATCAGACCCCGGAGATCGCCACGCAATCACCAATCGATCAACCCAAAGGGCCGACCGCGCAGGCGTATACACTCGTGGTGAAACGCCGCACGGGGCGGATCGGGGTTGTTGGTGACAATGCCTCCTTGCATCTGATGGAATCTGGCCTCACCCAGCAGCATGATCAACTCGGACTGCGGATCCCCGCAGACGCGGGCCCATGTGTCAAGATTGACTAGACCGCCGCCAGGCGACACGAAACCCTCGACCCAGCCGCCGAGGGCGCGCCAATGATCGGCGCGCAGAAAGAACGCACCGCTCTCGGCCGGCAATTGAGACCAGCCGCCGTTCCACCATCGAAAGCAGCGTCACGCCGCCGTCCGAGGAAATCCGCCCGCCATCGAAAGCGGCTGTGACTTTCTTGCCCTGGACGGCTGGAAACGGGAACAGCGGGATCGCACCGTCGGTCATGGCGGCCGTGGCGGGCGCGAAAGAGCGCGATGGATTGTCGTAAGCAACCAAATCCTACGCGATTCCAAAAAACTTAAGCTACGATCACCAACCACAGAAACTGGCCGCCGTGAATAAGATGGGCTATGCGGCCCGCGGCATGACTTTTTCCACGATTTGCAGAGATCGAGGTTTCCGCGCGGCCCCTTGACGACGTCACTGCGGAATATCATCCTGACGTCACGTTGATCGATTTCCTGTCCTTTGACGTGGAAGAAACGGAAATAAGCGTTCTGCGGCGGTTTTCATTGGACGGCGAGGTTGTCATTGTACAACCTCGGTCGAAGGGGTGTTGCGGTGATCATATGGCTCGCCAGCTATCCGCGCTCCGGCAATACCCTTCTGCGAACCATGCTGTCGAAGGTTTTCGATATACGGTCTTACTCGAAGTATAACGACCTAGTGCACTTACGCGGACATAGGATTCACAAACGGTTCGGCGTGTGCGAGTCTGGCGTTATGGCCCAGACCGTCAATGTCATTCTCCCTGCTGAAGATCGCGAGCGTTTGCTCGCCATCGCCAGCGATCGCAGTCGTCGGCTCAAGCATATTCAGCGCGCGCGGATCATTCTCTTTTCGGCCGAACGTTTGCCGGTGCTGGAAGTGGCTCGCCGCGCCGGCGTCAGCCGACCGGCGGTCTGGCGCTGGCAGCAGCGCTATGGCGAGGAAGGGGTGGAGGGCCTTTTGCGCGACAAGACGCGCAAGCCCGGCCGCGCGCCGCTGACCTAACGGACCACGAGGGGATGCGGCCTGTGCTCTGGCATGGTGGGAACGAGGTCGTAGAGCAGACAACCCTGAGGGAACAACGAATGCGTCCGGCGTTTGCTCGTGTTGGATTTGAGCAGGCG
>JBEKAL010000152.1:0-9656 GCA_050015935.1 Roseiarcus sp. | reverse complement strand
CGAACCGTCGACGCCCTATGGGACGCGATCGGCATCGCCATCGACGATTTCCCGCCAACCGAATGCTCCAACTACTTCAAAAACGCCGGATACGGTTCCAGCTAAAAGGGATACGCTCTAATCACGACCTGCAAGCGCAACGACATCGATCCGTGCGCCTGGCTCGCCAACGTCCTCACAAGGCTGCCCGATCATCCGGCCCACCGCATTGACGAGTCGACGCCCTGGGCTTGGAAAGCCCGCGCCGAAGCCGCAGCCCAAGCCCAAGCCTCAGCCGTAATCGCCGCTTAGCCGGCCGCGTTCCCCGTCAGCCGACGTCTGCGACCCGGGGCGCATGCCGGATGCATACGTTCCGGATTGCGATAGCGGGCCAGGAGGCGCGATTGCGCGTTGGCGACGGCGGAATATCGATACCCGTAGCACAACCTTTCCGCGCGGCGACGCCGTTGCGGCAGAACGCCGGTCCGCCCCGCTCGAAATTGCCGATCTCATTTTCCAAATAGCCGAGCAATTCTCCGAGAACGTACCTGTCGTCTTCACCATAACATGGCGCGCCGAGGTCCGGCAGGCCGCCAATATAGGCCGGCGTTGCGCTGATCTTCACCGGCGCTTAGGCAACAGTCCACGTGCCGATCTTGATCCCCGTGACTTCCGTCAACCAATGCAACGCCGCCAATTGCGGATCGTGCTCGCATCGGTCCCGCGCTGTCCGGCATACGCCCCCCGACGCATGAATCTCAGCCGTTTTCACGTCCGTATCTTTGCTCGAAGGCTGCGATTTCGTCGACGAGGGAGAGCGTGTAATCGATTTCGTCAATGCCGTTGAGAAGGCAGTGCTTGGCGAATGGATCGAGGTCGAAGGGATAAACCGAACCGTCGCGTAAGGTGACGGTCTGCGACGCGAGATCGACTTCGATGGTCTGGTCGGACATCTGCGCGAGTCGGGGAAGCAGGCTGGACACCACTTCGGCCGGCAATCTGACCGGCAGCAAGCCATTCTTGAGGGCGTTGTTGTTGAAGATGTCTCCGAAGCTCGGGGCGATGATGACCCTGAAACCGTAGTCATGGAGAGCCCAGACGGCGTTTTCGCGCGACGAACCGCAGGCGAAATTCTCCTCGGCCACAATGATGCGGGCCTCGCGCCAAGGCTCGCGGTTGAGGGCGAAATCGGGATTTTCCGTTCCATCGGGCCGGAAGCGGCGGTCGTGGAAGAGAAATTGGCCAAAGCCGCCGTTGCGCGGCTTCCGCAGGAAACGAGCTGGGATGATCTGGTCGGTGTCGATGTTGGGCTCCGCCAGCGGCATGGCGAGGGCGGCGATATGGGTAAAGCGCTGCATGCTCAGACTCAGGCTAGAAGCTGGCGCACATCGGCGATGTGACCGGTGACGGCGGCCGCGGCCGCCATAATGGGACTCATCAGATGAGTGCGGGCGCCGCGGCCCTGACGGCCGACGAAATTGCGATTGGAAGTGGAGGCGCAGCGCTCGCCCAGCCCCACGACTTCGCCGTTGGTGCCTAGGCACATCGAACAACCCGCCTCGCGCCACTGGAAGCCAGCGCGCTTGAAGATAAGGTCGAGCCCTTCCGCCTCGGCCTGCTGCTTGACCAGGCCCGAGCCTGGCACCACCCAGGCTTGGACGTGTTGCTGAACGGTCCTGCCGGCCACGACGGCGGCGGCGCTGCGCAGGTCCTCGATACGGCCGTTGGTGCATGACCCGATGAAGACCCGGTCGATCCTGATTTCGTCCATGTTGGTTCCGGGCTTGAGGTCCATGTAGGCGAGCGCGCGGGTCATGCTATCGCGCCGCTCGGCGTCGGGCGCCTCGCGAGGATCAGGCACGCAGCCGTCTATCGAGGCGACATCCTGCGGACTGGTGCCCCAGGTCACCATCGGGGCGACGACGGCGTCAAGGGCCACCTCACGATCGAAGACGGCGCCCGGATCAGAGGGCAGACGTCGCCAGCGTGCAAGGGCGGCGGCCCAGTCGGCCCCTGCGGGTGCCTGGGGCCGACCCGCCAGATAGGCGTAAGTCGTCTCGTCGGGCGCGATCATGCCGGCCCGGGCCCCCGCCTCGATCGACATATTGCAAACCGTCAAGCGACCCTCGATCGACAGGCCTGCGATCGCCGAACCGGCATATTCGATGACATAGCCAGTGGCCCCGGCGGTGCCGACATAGCCGATCACGGCGAGAATGATGTCCTTGGCGCAGACGCCCTTGGCGAGTTTGCCCTCGACGGTGATGCGCATGGTCTTGGGCTTGCGCTGCCACAGTGTCTGAGTGGCGAGAACATGATTGGCCTCGGTCATGCCGATGCCGAAGGCCAACGCGCCGAGCGCGCCGTGGGTCGAGGTATGGCTGTCGGCGCAAACGAGGATCATGCCAGGCTGGCTGATGCCCTGCTCCGGCCCGACGACATGGACGATGCCCTGACGGCGGTCGTCGAGGTCGAACATTGCAATGCCGGCGCGCCGGGTCTCCCGGCGCAGCGATTCGACCATATTGCGACGCTCCGGATCGGCGATGCTGTCGATCTTGCGGCTGTCGGTGGGCACGTAATGATCCGGGGTGGCGAAGACGCGCGCCGGCGCTCGCGGCGTGAGGCCGCGGGCGTTCAGAAACTCGAAGGCCGGCGCGTAGCCGTCGTGAATGAGGTGGCGGTCGACGTAGAGAAGCGTCTGTCCGTCCGGCCGCTCGACGATGCGGTGCCGCGCCCAAACCTTCTCGAACATCGTCTGAGCTACAGTCTGCGGCGCCATGCGTGTAAAACTCCGTTCGAATCGGGCGGCGGCCCCACCCGACGCGCTCTGCGCCCGCGACGCGACGACAAGTCGCAATTGCCGCGTTATAGAAGTGGGAAGCGGATCGTAAAAGTCGTCTTTGGGAACGTTGGCATCGCGCATTACGAAGATGATGGGCGATGATACTTGTCGGAGCTAAGCGCCCGTTGATCAATAAGCGATTTCGGTGTCGGTTTTGTCGCCGATCTGGGATTCCCAGGTTGGTTGCGAGCTTATAGAATCGGGGCGTGATTGACCACTGATCCCGGGTTGGCGGAGCTGCGTGGCGAGGCGGCGGCCGAGGCCGCGCCGGAGCGGGTGCGCCGGAAAGGCGGCGGGCGCAAGCCGCTGACCGTGACGGACCCGAGCTTGCTTGGCGATCTGAAGGGCCTGGTCGAGCCCACGACCCGCGGCGATCCGACGGTGCCGCTGCTGTGGACGGCCAAGAGCCTGCGCAACTTGGCGGCCGGGCTTCGCGACCTCGGCCATCGCATCTGCCACAACGTCGTGGCCGACCTGCTGCGCGACATGGGCTACAACCTGCAGGCCAACCGCAAGACGCTGGAAGGGGCGAACCACCCCGATCGCGACGCCCGCAGTTCGGCTACACCAACGCCCAGGTGAAGCAGGCGCTGGCGGCGGCCGAGCCGGCGATCTCGGTCGACACCAAAAAGAAGGAGCTGAACGGCGACTTCAAGAACGCCGGCCGCGAGTGCCGGCCGAAGGGGCAGCCCGAGCCGGTGCGGGTGCACGACTTCATGATCCCCGAGCTGGGCCGGGCGGCGCCCTACCGCGTCTACGACATCGCCGACAATGCCGGCTGGGTGAGCCTGGGTGTCGACCACGATACGGCGAGCTTCGCGGTCAACGCCATTCGCCGCTAGTGGCAGGCGATGGGACGCGCGCGCCACCCGCGAGCCACGCGGCTTCTCGTCACCGCCGATTGCGGCGGCAGCAACGGCGCGCGGGTCCGGCTGTGGAAGCGCGAGTTGCAAGCTCTCGCCAACGAACTCGCCATCGCCATCACGGTCTGCCATCTCCCGCCCGGAACCAGCAAATGGAACAAGATCGAGCATCGTCTGTTCTTGTTCATCACCCAGAACTGGCGCGGTCGGCCGCTCGTCAGCTATCAGGCGATCGTCCAACTGATCGCCGCCACCACCACCGAAACCGGGCTCAAGGTGCGCTGCGAGATCGATCCCAACGCCTATCCGCCCGGCGTCAAAGTCGCCGACGCCGAGATGGCCGCGATCAATATCCGTCGCCACGAATTCCACAGCGACTGGAACTACACCATCGACCCGCAATCCCAAGTTCGAAGCGATAGTTCATAAACGAGCCCTAGGGATAAAGCCGACCCCGCGCGGCGGGATCAGTTTCGGCGGCGGCCAAGTTGGAAATCCGTCTGCGGGTTGTGCGCATCCATCGCGCCGCCAAGGGCGTCGGCTTCTGTTCCTGCGGGCATGGGGTCATCGGACGAGGGGCGTCCCGATGTCCGAAGGCTTCTGGCGCCGCGTCGATCTTCCGTCTCGCTTTCGTCATGCTCCGCTCGCTTGCACGTCATCCCGAGCAGACGTCTTCCAACGAAGCCGGCGGTCCCATTTCCCGGGGCCGCTTCAAGAATTTGGCCGGTGTTGGTTGGCCGGTTGCGAGCGGAGTCCGCCTGTGTTAAGTGATTTGCGACGGGCGTTCGACCCGACGCTAAGAAAAAAAAAAGCGTCGGGGTTGGAATCAAGGAGATGCGTTTCGATCTGTTGTCGCTCAAGTTGTTTGTGGCGGTTTGCGAGGAGCGAAGCATTGCTCGCGCCGCCGACCGTGAGCATATCGCCGCATCGGCGGTCAGCAAACGTATCTCGGACCTCGAAGGCCTGCTGAAGGCGCCGCTATTTCGTCGGGTCCCCAAGGGGCTTGAGCTGACGCCCTCGGCGCACGCCCTTTTGCGCCATGCGCGGGTCCTCATGGGCGATATCGCGCAGATGGAAAGCGAGCTCGCCGATCACGCCAAGGGCGTGTGCGGCCAAGTGCGCATCCACGCGAGCATGGCGACGATCGTGCAGCACCTGCCGCGCGATCTGCGGGATTTTCTATCGGCGCATGAGGCGATCCGCATTGAACTGAAGGAAGGCACCAGCCGGGAGATCGTCCAGGCTGTGGCGGAGAACGCCAGCGATATCGGCTTCTTCGGCGGCTGCTGGCCGACGCCCGGCCTGCGCGTGCTGCCCTATCGCTCCGACAACCTCGTCACGATCATGCCGGTTGGCCATCCGCTTAGCGACAGGACGTCGGTCAAATTCGCCGATCTGGTCGATTACGACCTCGTCGGCCCGCGAGAGGGCAGCTTCCTCGAATCGCTGATCGTGCGCGCCGGCGTCGATCTGAATCGGGTCCCGAAGCTGCGCATCCGCGTGAACGGATTCGATACGGTGTGCAGCATGATCGAAGCGGAACTCGGGGTCGGTCTCGTCCCTGAGTATTGCGCCAAGCGTTTCGCTGTGTCCGGCCGTGTCGTGGCGATCCCTTTGGATGAACATTGGGCGACGCGCCATTGGAAAATCTGCGTGCGGGATACCGATTCCTTGCCGCGGCCAGTTCGTCTTCTCGTCGAGCATCTCAGCCCGGAACCGAAGAAACAAGGCGGCCGCGTCATTCAGATGGCAGGGGCCGGAAGGCAAGGCCCCTTTCCGGCCCTCCGGCCGTCGCGCCGTTCGATCTGACCAGCCGCCCGCGGCCCATCGCGAAGCGCGACGGCGGCGATCCGAATGATGGCTTCGGCCGCTCGTTCGAACTTTCGAGCCCGTTGCAAAACCGCAGCGGCGCGCCTGATTTTTCGCTCTGAGAGGGAATAAATCGAGGCGTCCGGGCCACATCGCGCATGGTGTTTCCGCGACGAATTACTTGCCGAATCAGAGCCCGGACATGCCTCTGTGCGAGACGCCATCAAACGCCTGGGATCACATTCAAGGTTTTCTTTTCCCGATGCTGCGGGAAGAGGCCGAGCCGTTCACGGCGCAACACGAGCGGCTGGTGGTCGTGCTGGAAGTTGCGGGCGTCGAGGCGCTCGTGAGCATGTGGCATGGGCTGTCGGGGCGTCCCCTCAAGGATAGGCATGCGCTGGCGCGGGCGTTTGTCGCGAAGGCGGTTTTCGGGCTGTCGACGACGACCGCGTTGATCGAGCGGCTGAGTATCGACGGGACGCTGTGTCGGTTGTGCGGGTGGGAACGCGCGGCTCATGTTCCGCGAGAGAGCCTCTTTTCGCGCGCCTTCGCCGAGTTCGCGCGAAGCGCGTTGCCGACCCGCGCGCATGAGGCGTTGATCAAGGCGACGCACAAGGATCGGCTCGTCGGGCACATATCACGCGACGCAACGGCGATCGAGGCGCGCGAGAAACCGGCGCGGACCGAGCCGTCCAAGAAAGCGCCCGAGCGCAGGCGCGGACGGCCAAAAAAGGGCGAGGCGGCGCCGCGGAGGGAACCGCGACGACTGGAGCGCCAGGCCGGCATGACGCTGGCCGCGATGCTGGCCGATCTTCCGACGGCATGTTCGGTCGGCACGAAGCGCAACGCCAAACTGATCTTCTACACCTGGAATCATCAAGGCATTGATTGCGATCGCAAATCGGCGCTGGAAAAGCGCCTTGGCACTACATTTCGATTGCTGGAGTGGGATCAGGTGTGAATCGGCTCCAGAGTTTGACCCTCCCGTAATCGATCTTTTCAAAGCGGTACGACGCCGATCGGCATCCGGGCCCCACGCCGATACACATGCAACGCTTCAAGAGCGTCGGCTCTGCGCAGAAATTCCTCTCAAGCCATGCCGCCGTCTACAACACCTTCAACGTCCAACGCCATCTGACCTCAGCTCAAACACACCGCACGCTTCGCGCCGCGGCGATGAACACGTGGCGCGAGGCAGTCGCAGCAGCTTGACAATCCGCGAGGCGAAGGCCTTTCGCGCTCACCGCATGGCAACTTGACAGCGCCCGATCAGGCCCTCGGCCGTCAGAGCCGCGAGCTCCTTGGGTGCAGCCTGCGCAAGGGTGCCGCGTAATTTCATGATGCTGGAGACGATGCCCCGGCCGTGTTCGTGTGCTCGAACCCGGTTCAAATAGTCGACAGCGAGGTCGGGCGCCTTGTCGCAGAACATAAGGAAGGCGGCGCGCAGCTTGTCGGTCAGCCCGCGCCCCTCGCGATAGCCAAATTGGCCGCTGTAGGTCCGCGGCGGAGCGCCCGGGCTTCCGTCCTCCTCCAACTCAACCACCCAGGCGTGCAGCCAAGCCAATAGCTTCGGTGTGAGAGGCCCGTGGCCGAACGTGCCGAACATCCAGTTGATGTAGAGCTCCGCCACGTCGCCGAGCGCTTGGGCCGGCGCTTTCGTCCCGAGCTTCAGCAACCAGATGATCAGGTGAAACCATGCGGCTCCCGTCGGCACGAACATTCCTGGCGGGATTTGGGCGGGGGTTCACTCCGAGCTGGACGAGGAGCTGGGACGCGGGCTCAACGTCGACAGCCATTACCGTCCGGATCAGTTCACGAAGAAGAGCGGCATCGTTGTCGAGGAGCCGCGCAGACTCCCGGTCGAGCAGCTTGCCCGATGTTTCCGAATGGACGAGGGCGAGGAGCGCTGCGCGCCGCCATGACCCGTGAACACCGTCCTTCGACAGTCGATCGAGAAGCGCCGCCCAGCGGTCGCTGTTCGGTTCTCGTTCCAACGCGAAACGCGCAGCTAGCTCGACACCTCTCCCCAGGATCGCCGACGCGGGTTTGTCGAGGGGCAACTTTTCGAATGCGGTCTCATCCACGGCGAGCAGATTGCCAATCGCCCACTGCCGCAGCACGTCGTGGCGGAAAGCGACCCGGTCATTCCCAAGGTCGCGAAGCGTCTCGCTCCTGACCAACGCATCAATGAGGACTGGCTCTTTGTCTTTGACGTCGAGAGCGAACGCCCCCCGAGGGCCATCTCCGCGAGGCTCCGTAGAAGCCTTGCGCGTTCGCGGCGCCTCGCATCACGACCGCCGTCCGCCGAGGTCCACCATTGCTCGGCCATGTCCAATTCAGTCGTGGGCGTCGGAGCTGATGCCGGGAGAGCGGCGAGACGGGACAAGCGATAGAGGTTGCGAACGACGTCGCGCGCCGGGTGACCATCCGCCAATAGACCCGCCAGCCGAAGTTCCGCCTCGCTGAGCTCGGCTACCTCAGCCTCGCTGAGCTTTTCGATCACGACCGGAGGAACGGGCCCCAGAGCCTTAACAGCATCCGGGGCCAACCAGCTCGGCTCGTCGACGCCGAAGTTGCGGCGGGCGGTTACGACGACTGAGATTCCAGGAACTTCAGAGGCCGCTCGCAGAAGGTCGTTGACCGTCCTCCGCTCTTCATCGCTAAAGGAGTCGAGGTTGTCGATGAAGAGGGCGGCGCCGCCATCCGAGGCCAGGTCGCCCAGGAGTTCTCGGGCAGTGCCGTTGAACCCCAACTGACTGCGCATGGTCATCCAACCGCGGGGCGGGGTTCGGCCGGGACTGAGGACGACGATCCGACCTTCAGCCTCAAACAGTTCAGCAAAGTGCTTCAGCACCCCGGATTTGCCGACGCCGGCATCGCCTCGGATTTCGACGTAGCGTCCACGGTCGAGCGCTTCGTTCGTCGCTTCGACCCGCTCGGTTCGGGCCAGGGTTGTTGCGCCGATGCGGTCATCCATATCCGCCAGGGCTTGCTTGGACGCCTCGGCAATAGCAGACCGCACATCGGCGAGACGCCGGTCCCCGGCGATGCGGATCGACTTGCCGACGATATCCGCAATGAGGCGCGCATGGTCGCGATCTCCGCCGTCTCCCGCGATCTCTTCTGCGAGGTCTGTGAGCACGCTCCAGAGCGTCGACGCATTTGCTGCGTCTTCAGGCGGCAGCACACGCACCGCTCGTTCACGCGAAAGCTCTTCGGTGACGGAGCCGACCGCCGTGTAGTCGAAGACCAATATCTGAAGGCGCCCAAGCACCTTCCAAACTGTCTCGTCATCGTGCGGAGCGCCGGCGTCACGAAGGTGATCACGCAGAGTCCCCACGAAGGTCCGCATGTCGTCATTGCCGGTGCCCGACCTGTTCAGTCGATCAAAAAAGGTCTGGGCCGAGCCGAGCTGTCGCGCCCACTTGAGCGCATCCTGGTACGCGCCATCAATCTTTCGAGAGGTGCGGCCAGTAGCGATCGCCAGCTCGTTCCGCCCGGCCCAGAAGTCCGTTTCTTTGATAGCTTTCGCGATCTGCTCGACGACCTTTTAGAAGACGACGTCGCCTGGCGAAAACGCAATGCTCCGCTTGACTTGAATTTGAAGCGTCGTTGCACGGCCAGTCGTGTTTTCGTGCGCGTGGAGGATCACATCATCCAGCGGAAAGCCGTCGTCGGCGCGCTGAAGTTCGACACGATCGATGGTCGTGCCGGGAAGGCCCCGCGGCTCCGAATGAGCGAGCATCGTGAGGAGGTAGTGAGCACCGACCTGGCCCTCGAAACGAGCACCTGCCGGTCCCTTTGAAGTCGGGCTCGAACCGCTCAAACTTTCCTCGCCAATTCCATCAGGGGTCCATATTATCAAGAGAGCCAAATAGCTACCACATGCCGGATTGCATTCACTCGTTTTGCGTGCGCTTTGGCGTGCAGCTGTAAGGTCGTTCGCAGACCGATTTGGGTCGAGAGCTTGTGCGGTTGCTGGCCGACATCATATGTCGGGTTTTCTGGTCCGCGTGATCGAGAACGGACGGCCCGGTTTCGTGAAGAGTTTCGGACGCCGTCAGGCGTCGGAAAGTCGCCGAGGAACGAACCCGCGGGCCGGATGCGGCGCCCTATGGGTGTTTGAGGATTTCGTTGGGGCCAGGGTGCGCGTTTTCGTT
>JBEKAL010000151.1:0-9681 GCA_050015935.1 Roseiarcus sp. | reverse complement strand
TCGGGCGCCGCTGGCGCGCCTACGCCGACGATTCCCTCGCGGCGAGACTGTTCGGCGTCAGCCCGCGCGCGATCTTCGCCGAGACCTTCGCGCTGGCGAGCGCCTTCGCCGGCCTCGCCGGTTTCGTCATGACGATGTATTACGGCTCGGTCGGCTATGGCGCGGCGACGGCGCTCGGGCTCAAGGCGCTGATCGCCGCCGTTCTCGGCGGCGTCGGCTCGATCCCCGGCGCCTTCGTCGGCGGCTTTCTCGTCGGCGCCTTCGAGGCGGTCTGGTCGAGCTATTTCGCCGTCGATTATCGCGACGTCGCGACGTTCAGCCTGCTGGCGATCGTCCTCGTGCTGCGGCCTGCCGGCCTCCTGGGCGCACGCCCTTGACTTGGCCTGAGCGCGCCCCACATGGTCGAGGTCGAGCTTACGAAATAGGCGCGGAGGAGGCCCGCCATGACCGACGTTTTGAGCGCCCCGACGCTGCGCGCCGACGTCTTTTCGGGCGTGCGCACGCGCCGCATCCTCGCGCTGGCGCTGGATTTGATCCTGGTCACGTTGCTCGCGGGGCTCGTTTGGCTCGCCCTGTTGATCCTGACGCTGGGCCTGTCGTTGTTGTTCCTGCCGCCGATCTTTCCGCTCGTCGCGTTCTTCTACAACGGCCTCACGGTGTCCGGCGCGAAAATGGCGACGCCGGGCATGCGGGCGATGGATCTGGAAATGCGCATGCACGAAACCGGCGCGCGCGTTCCCTTCGTCAACGCCGCCGCGCAGGCGTTGTTTTTCTATCTCAGCTGGTTTTTCCCGCCGGTTTTCCTCGTTTCCCTGGTCGATGCGGAGAAACGCTGCCTGCACGACATCCTCGCCGGCGTGGTGCTGGTCCGCAGGCTGTAATTTTCCGCAGGAATTTTTGCGCCCGGCCATTCCCGTCGGGCGCGATCCGAATTAGCCTTGCGCATTCTTGCGACGTCTCAAGGAGTGGCAAAGCGTGACGCGAGAATTGCGGGACGCCCCCCAGTTCTATCTGACCGCTCCCTCGCCATGCCCCTATCTGCCGGGCATGCTGGAGCGCAAGGTGTTCACGCATCTCGTCGGCAAGCGCGCGATCGCGCTCAACGACACGCTGACCCATACCGGTTTCCGCCGCTCGCAGACCATCGCCTACCGTCCGGCGTGCGAGAATTGCCGCGCCTGCGTTTCCGTGCGGGTCGTCGTCGACGACTTCGAGCCCAGCGCGAGCCAGCGCCGCATCCTGCGCGCCAACGCCGACATCGTGGGAGAGATGACGCTGGCCAAACCGACCGGCGAGCAATATTCGCTGTTTCGCGCCTATCTCGACGCCCGCCATCCCGACGGCGGCATGGCCGATATGTCGATGCTCGATTACTCCATGATGGTCGAGGATAGTCACGTCGACACCTTATTCACCGAATATCGTCAGCGCGGCCCCGATTCGTTCATCGCCGCGCACGGCGAGGGAGCGCTGCTCGGCGCCTGCCTCACCGACCAGCTCGCCGACGGGCTTTCGCTGGTCTATTCGTTTTTCGCCCCGGAGGAGTCGCGGCGCTCGCTCGGCGCCTTCATGATCCTCGATCATATCGACAAGGCGCGCCGCCTCGGCCTAGCGCATGTCTATCTCGGCTATTGGGTCGAGGGGTCGAGGAAAATGGCCTACAAGGCCGCCTATCTGCCGCAGGAGCGGCTCGGCCTCGACGGCTGGACGCGCGTGGAGCGGGGGCGAGCGATCCCGCTCGATTGACCCCCATTGTCGGCGACGCCGGCGGCGACTCCCTGCGAGCGGCGACAAGCGCGCGCGGCGCCTCGCTCGCTCACGCTTGGTCAACACAACTCCTGATCGCGCGCCGAAGAAAAGAGCACGGCGGCGACATAGGGAGCGAACGAGCGTTGAATCTCGATGCGGAAGCGTTCCGCCTCGAGGCGCCACAGCACGATTTCGGCCTTGAGCATGAGCGTCCGCGCCGCCATGCCGACGGGGAAGGCGGCAAGGTCGAGATCGAGCGGCGCCCCGGCGTTGACGAGTCGCGCCGCGCCGGCGCCGCTGACCTCGATCGCGCATTGCCGATGCGAGACGTCGACCAGAGCGTGAGGAACGCCCGCCAGCGCCGCTTCGAGCTTCGCGCCGATCCCCGGCTCCGCATCCTCGGCGATCAGCAGCCATTCGTCCGGGCCCATCCACAGCGCCGCGCGCGCGCCCTCGGCCGTCGCGCGCAGCGGCTGCACCGGCGGCGACGCGCCGAAAGCGGCGCCGACCGGCCCAACGACATCCGGCCCGCCGCGCAAGACGAAGCGCGTCGCGAAGGGCGAGGCGACGGCTTTGACCTTGCCGTTGTCGGGCAGAGCGCGTCCTTGGAGAACCGAGCGGCGCTCGGCTTGCGGCGGATTGGATTCAGACGTCAAGGCGCTGGCCTTCCCTATCGTAAAATATCGGTTCGACGAGCGTGACCGGCGCCGTGCCGTCGCGCGTCGTCGCGAAAAGCGTCTCTCCGAGCCGCGCGCGGCCGCTCGCGATGAGCGCGAGCGCGAAGCCGCGGCCCAGCGTCGCGCTCATATAGGAGGACGAGACATGGCCGAGCGCGGGCGTTCCCGTCGGCGGCGCCGCGTCGGCGACGATCTGCGCGCCCTCCTCCGGCTTGAAGTTGGGGTCGACCGGCAGCAGGCCGACGAGCTGCTTGCGGCCCTCGCGCCTGAGGTCGGGCAGCGTCAGCGAGCGCTTGCCGATGAAATCGGGTTTGGCGAACGCGACCATCCTGCCCATGCCGACGTCGTCGGGCGTCACCGTGCCGTCGGTCTCCAGGCCGACGATGATGAAGCCCTTCTCGGCGCGTAAGACGTGCAGCGTCTCCATGCCGTAGAGCACGGCGCCGTTCTTTTGCCCCTCCGCCCAGATCGCTTCGAGGACGCTCTCGCCGAAATCGGCGGGCGCGTTGACCTCAAAGCCCAGTTCGCCCGTGTAACTGACGCGCGCCAGCCGCGTCGGCGCGCCGCAAATCAAACCTTCGCGCACGCTCATATGCGGGAACGCGTCTCTGGAGAGATCGATCCCGGCCGTCAGCGGCTCGAGAATTCGGCGCGCGTTGGGGCCGTTGATCGCGATGGTGGCGTACTGTTCGGTGATGGACGTGAACCAGACCTTCAGATCGCTCCATTCGGTCTGAAAATAGTCTTCCATCACGGCGAACACGCGCGCGGCGCCCGAACTCGTGGTGGTGACGTGGAAGCGATCGCTCGCCAGGCGCATGACGACGCCGTCGTCGGCGATATAGCCGTCCTCGGTCAGCATCAGGGCGTAGCGGCAGCGCCCGACGGCGAGCTTGGCGAGGGAATTGACGTAAAGGCGATTGAGGAATTCGGCCGCGTCGGGGCCGACGACTTCGATCTTGCCGAGCGTCGAAGCGTCCATGATTCCGGCGCCGGCGCGCGTCGCCAGGCATTCGCGCCGCACCGCCTCTTCGAGGCTCTCGCCGCTCCCGGCGAAAAAAGAGGCGCGCTTCCATAAGCCCACATCCTCGAATTTGGCGCCTTGGCGAGCCGACCAGGCGTGCAGCGGCGTCTCGCGGATGGGGTCGAACACGTCGCGGCGCGCAAGGCCGGCGAACGTCGCGAAGGTCACCGGCGTGTAAGGCGGGCGGAACGTCGTCAGGCCGACTTCGGCGATCGGCTTGCCCAGCGCCTGAGCGGCGATGGCGAGCGCGTTCATGTTGGAGTTCTTGCCCTGATCGGTCGCCATGCCGGCGGTGGTGTAGCGTTTGATGTGCTCGATCGAGCGCATGCCCTCGCGCGTCGCCAATTGGATGTCGCGGACGGTGACGTCGTTTTGAAAATCGACGAAAGCCTTGGCGCCTTCCTTCTCGCTCGCGCCGGCGACGAGCCCGAGCGCGCCGCCGAACGCCGCAACGGCGCCCTCGACGCGCGGCGGCGCCGGCGGCGCGACGCCAGCCGCCGCGGCGCCCGCGCTCACCCCGTCGGCGAGCGCGGCCCCGAGATCGAAAATTCCCCGGCACGCGCCCGCCGAGCGCTGATCGGGCGCGGCGGCGCCGGGAAGAAAATTCTGCGTCGCTTCGTCGAAAACGAGCCTGCCGCGCGATTGCGAATAAAGGCTGACGTTCGGCGTCCAGCCGCCGCTCATCGCGATCACGTCGCAGGCGATCGGTTCGCCCTTGCCCGGCGTCCCGTCGCCCCAGCGCTTGGCGACGAGCGCATGGGTCACGCGCCCGCCCCCGTGAGAGCCTAGGATCGTGGCGCCCGCCTCGACGCGCAGGCCGGCGCGGCGCGCCGCCTCGGGGAGCGGACCGTCGGCCGCGGCGCGCAGATCGATGAGCACGGCGATTTCGCAGCCGGCTTCGGCCAGATCCAGCGCGGCGCGATAGGCCGAATCGTGCGCGGTCGCGACGACGATGCGCGCCCCCGGCCTGACGCCGTACCGCGTCGCCAGGGCGCGCGCCGCCTCGGCGAGCATGATTCCCGGACGGTCGTTGTCGGCAAAGACCAGCGCTCGCTCGTGCGCCCCCGTCGCCAGCACGACCTGCTTGGCGCGCGCCTGCCACAGCCGCTCGCGAGGAATCCTGGGGTCGGGATCGGCGAGATGATCGGTCAGGCGCTGTTGTCCGGCAAGGAAGTTCTGCGCGTAATAGCCGAAGATCTGCGTGCGCGGCAGCATTTTCACGCGAGGCGAAGAGGCGAGTTCGCCGAGCGTCGCGACGAGCCAATCGGCCGCGCTGGCGCCGTCGATCGCAGCGCTCCTGTCGGCGAGCAAGGAACCGCCGAATTCGGCCTGTTCGTCGAACAGCATGACGCGCGCGCCGGCGCGGCTCGCCGTGAGGGCGGCCGCGAGGCCGGCGGGACCGGCGCCGACGACGGCGACGTCGCAATGCGCGTATTCGAAGGCGTAGTGGTCTCGATCGGCTTCGCTCGGCGCTTTGCCCATGCCCGCCGTGCGACGGATGATCGGCTCGTAGACGCTCGTCCACGCGCCCTTCGGCTGCATGAAGGTCTTGTTGTAGAAGCCGGCGGGCATGAACGCGGAGACGAGGCCGTTGACGGCGAGGGCGTCCCATTCGAGCGACGGCCAGGCGTTCTGGCTGAACGCGCGCAAACCCTGGTAAAGCTCGATCTGCGTCGCGCGGAGGTTCGGCGTGACGCGGCCCTTGCCGGCGTCGAGCGTGACGAGCCCGTTGGCGTCGTCGGCGCCGAGCGACAGGATTCCGCGCGGGCGGTGATATTTGAACGATCGGGCGATGAGATGCACACCGTTGGCGAGGAGCGCCGAGGCGAGGGTGTCGCCCGCGCAGCCGACATAAGCTTTGCCGTCGAAGGTGAAATGGATGGGCTTGGCGCGATCGACGCGTCCGCCTTCGCTCAGCCGGAACCCGCCGCTCGTCGCCCCTCGCCCCGCGCCCGGAGCCCCGCCGTCTGTTGGATCGGTCATGATGATCCCTTGCTTCGGATTCCACTCTAACGGCAAGAGAGGCGAAGAGGAAACCGCTTTTCGACCGGCCGACGCGAGAAAATGAGGCGGCGGCGCAAATCTCTCTCCCGCCGAGCCGGAGAAGGCGGCGCGCGCACTCCCGCCGAGCGGGATGCGCAAAATATCGAATTTGAATGTGCGATCCCGTCTCGCGCTTCGCGGGCAAGGGGATTGCGCGGACCCGATCGCGCGCCTATCTAGCTGAGCGAACCACCTGTTCCAGGAGCCGGCCTTGTTCATCCAGACCGAAGCGACGCCCAACCCCGCGACGCTGAAATTCCTGCCCGGCCGCCCCGTCATCGACGCCGGTACGTTCGAAGCGCGGGACCTCGCCGAAGCCGAGCGCTCGCCGCTCGCCAAGGCGCTGATGGAGCTGCCCGGCGTCGGCGGCGTGTTCCTCGCGCCCGATTTCATCTCGGTGACCAAGACCGAGGGCGAATGGCGACACCTTCGCCCCGCGGTGCTCGGCGTCGTCACCGAATTCTTCCTTTCCGGCGCGCCGGCGCTGAGCGGCCCCGCCGAAGCCGTGGGCGAAGAATTCTTCCATGCCGACGACGCCGAGACCGTCGAGACGATCAAGGAACTGATCGAAACCCGCGTCAGGCCCGCGGTGGCCGGCGACGGCGGCGACATCACCTTCAAGGGTTTTCGCGACGGCGTCGTCTATCTCGCCATGAAAGGCGCCTGTTCGGGGTGCCCCTCCTCGACCGCGACGCTGAAGCACGGGATCGAGAATTTGCTGCGACATTTTCTGCCGGACGTGGTCAAGGGGGTGGAGCAGATTTGAGGCGGATAGAGTCGACATCGCGTCAAGAGTCGGTCGTAATTATCCTGGCGTCGAATTACTTGCTCGCTACTTGTGTCCCGGCGCGGCGCACGCCTTCAGATCGACAACGCTGTTCGCGGAGTCGTCAAGTTCCCCGCGAACGCACAAATCGGCGCGGATCGCGCGAAACAACGAATCCGCCATGGCGGCGTACCCCTCGGCGGTCGGATGAATGGCGCTCGTCGTAAAAGCGTCTATCGCGTTGTCGAGGTCGTTAATGTCTTTGGAGGGGTCTTGCCAGTTCGTCGTCAAATAGGCGTCGTTGAACGTGCGGAACCACCGCGCGCGTTCAGCGTAAGGGCGATATTTTGCGACGTCATAGGGCGACGTTGGGCCATTTTCGCCTTTTTGGAACCCCGGCATCGTCAAGGCGTCTGCAACACAATCGGCGGAGTACGGGTCATTTCCGCATTCGTCATTTCCGACTCTCGCGCAAAATCCGTGCGCCCAGGATTTATCGATGAAATTCGTAATGTATCGCCATTGAAGTTTTTTTCCGTCTGGGAAAGGCGAGAGGTTGGTTGTCCCATCCAATGAAATCTCGTCCTTGCAAACACCCCCCAATAGCCATGACTTTTCGTCGGGCCTTTCCTTGACCTCGTAGGACTGGTCATCGATGTTGCCACTCGTCCAATACATTCGCTCGCGATTTAGCGCGCAGACGGCGTCGTGAACGTGCAAAGCCTTCTCTGGCTTGTCGTCGTCGGTGAATCCGCCAAGGAAATTGACCCCATCCATTGATTCATCGGCGTAATTTGCGCTCGTCTGGTCAACCTTCTTTTCGTGATTCACTCCGCAAATGTCGTACTTGTCGTCCCCCTGCGGATATCCCTCCGGCATCGGATAACCCATGAGAAAAACGCGGGTTTGATCGCCGCCGCGAATAGGGAGCAAAGCTTCGAACGCCCGGCTCAAATGGTAGTATTTCGCCGGCAAATACTTCAAGCGATCGAGAGCGACATGCCAGGTCTCCGAGATCCCGATTCTTTGCTCCATTTTACCGATAAAATCCAAATCTATTGTATCTTGTCTTGACGCAGCATCAGCGACCAAAGGCGCAAATCCGATGTCATTTCCGCCTATGCTTAGAAAAATATAATCTATTTGGCGCTGCGAGCCGCCGGAGGCGCATCCCTCCAGCACGATCGGCGCATTGGTAATATCTGGGTCGTCCTGATATTTTTCATTGTTAAATTCGCAAATAACTTTCTGCTCTGAAGCCAATTTATCTCCGAGACAATATGAAGGCAGGTAAGGGCTGAGCTTCACCTTAACATCAAATTTCGTGTTTTGCTCGGCGCACACAGTTTTCGTCACTTGCTCGAGCTGGGCGGGCGTAGTAGTTTGGTTCACGCCAAAACTCGGGTCCAACTTCTTGCGAGACAGCAGCCCCTCGAGCACTCTCGCCCCATCGCAGGAATAATCGAGATAGGTGACCGCGGCGTGCGGCATCGCGACGCCCAAATGCAAGGCGGCGCGGAATTGCGGTCCGTATTGCGAGCGGAAGCACGGCATGTCCAGCCACGCACCCGCCGCGTCATTGAAATCCTGCCGGTCTTTCGGGTTTCCTTTCCGCGCGCCTGGCCTTGTCGGAAGGTAGTCCCTGTCGCGCCCTTCCGAATCCACGTTCGACTTCCATACGCGATTGCCGTAATCGACGATTTCACTGTGCCGGGAATCGATTTGCGCGGGCTTGTCCGGGTTGCCGACGCCGGCGCCGAACGAATCGCCCATCCCGACGATCAAGAAATCGCGCACGTCGACAGGGACCGGGCTTATTGGCGGCAGCGGCCCGGATGCGGAGGACACGGTCACGGAAATCCGCGTATTCTCCCCGGGTTCATAAGGGGCGTCGATTTTCACCCCCGTGCACGCCCCGTTCGCCTGCTCTTGCGGCGCTGCGCCGGCATTCGTCAGCAGAGTCCATTCGCATTTCGCTCCGTCAACCCCCTGAATCCCGTTTACGCCTACTAAAATAGCGTGCGACTTAGGATTGACGTAGTCCTTACAATTTCCGTAATCGCGCGTTTTTCTGTTGAAACACAAGTCGTCGGTGTTTCTTATATTCGCGGCCGCCCAACCATCTCTATCGTACTTTTCCTGGAGAAAATGTTCGGTATTCAATATCCAGTTCTCGGGATCCTTGTTCGCAGTTTGTCGGGCTTGGTCAAGATATCTTCTGAAAATTTCCGCGTCTTTGTAGTACCGAAACCGATTATAAACTTCCCACTCTATTTTCGGTTCCACCTTCGGGGGTGCCGCTGGCGCGCCGAACGTCGGAGCGATAAGAATCGATGGCGCCGCGAGCGCGGCGAGGCGCGACAGCCGCGCAAAAATTCCCAGTTCCTTGAATATCGGGAAAGCGGAAATCATAACGACCCCCCGCTGCAATTGTGGGTGTCACCAGACTCTTGCCTTGCCTCGTCGAGGTCTGATTCAGCCGTCCGCCCCGAGCGCCGCCACTATGGGGACTCTAACGCTTCAACCTACTGCTCAGTGTGACATACTTCGAAAACGACGGGCTTATCTTCCAAATCCGCATCCGAGTTTCGTCATCGGGCGGCTTAGCGCAAAAATAGCGTTAACAGCCTTAAGAGCCTTCTTCGTTAGTCCAATCGGACTTAGCTCTCGCCGCAATTCTGCCATACGAATCCCACACCCGCAATCTCGGTCTTGGCGTTTCAGAGTCAAATCGCGGAGATTTTCTCGAAACGCCAACGTTCAGCAAGCAAAATATCGGGCTGCGCCTTTCGCCAAAGACAACGCCAATTCGGAGGAACCGAGGCTTTTTTCGCGACATCGCCGCCTCGAACATACGCCTGCGCGTCAAGCTCGCGTTCCGGAGACGGCAATCCCAGCGGCTGGGAAGGGGGTGACGGCGCGCTCAGATTGCATCAGGCGCGCGCGTTTCGAGGACTTCTCTCCGCAGTCGGTCATGGGACGGAATTAGCCGCCGAGTTCCAGCCGGTAATCCACTGAATAAATTACCGCCTCGCCCGTAGCCGCCCGCGCCCCTACCCCATCTCCTCCACCCGCCCCTCCCTCAGCGTCACCCGCCTGTCCATCCGCGCCGCCAGGTCCAGGTTGTGGGTGGCGACCAGCGCGGCGACGCGGCTCGCCTCGACCAACGCGGTCAGAGTGTCGAAGACGTGGTCGGCGGTCTTGGGGTCGAGGTTGCCGGTCGGCTCGTCGGCGAGCACGATGCGCGGCGCGTTGGCGACGGCTCTGGCGATGGCGACGCGCTGCTGCTCGCCGCCGGAGAGTTCCGCCGGGCGATGCTTTTCGCGCCCCCCGAGGCCGAGATAGGCGAGCAGTTCGCGCGCGCGCGCCGTCGCCTCGGCCCGGCTCAGGCCGCGGATCATCTGCGGCAGGACGATGTTCTC
>JBEKAL010000150.1:0-9706 GCA_050015935.1 Roseiarcus sp. | reverse complement strand
ACCCCAAGGACGTCGGGCGCGATTACGAGGCGGTGATCCGCATCAACAGCCAGTCGGGCAAGGGCGGCATCGCCTATGTCCTGCGCGCCGATCACGGGCTCGATCTGCCGCGCTCGCTGCAGATCGAATTCTCCAAGATCGCGCAGGCGCTGATGGACCGCGAAGGCAAGGAGCTGACCTCGCCGGAATTGTGGGCGCTGTTTCAGCGGACCTATCTCCTGACCGACGCGCCGTTGGTTCTCGTCAAGCAGCAGATGATCCCCACCAGCCCGGACAATCGCGAACTGTCGGCGACCTTGCGACGCGCCGACGGCTCGACCCTGACGATCGAGGGGGCCGGCAACGGCCCGATCGACGCCTTCGTCGACGCGCTCCAGCGCGCGTTCGGCGTCGAGTTTTCCTTCCTCGATTATCACGAGCACGCGGTCGGACGCGGCGCCGACGCGACCGCCGCCTGCTATGTCGAAATCCAGGACGCGAGCGGCCGGATCCTGCACGGCGTCGGCATGGACCCCAGCATCGTCGTGGCGTCGCTGAAGTCGACGCTGAGCGCGGTGCAGCGCCTCATCGCTCGCGAAGGGAAGCAGTGAGCCGGGCGGCGGCGCGCTAGGGTTCGCCGCCGTGCCGTTGTCGCGACAACGAACCGGCCGAGACCCCCGCGCTGATGGCGCCGCTGATCCTCACGCAGGTTTGGCCGCCGGGCAGCCGGACGCCGGGGGCGCCGTCGACGGAGCAGGTCTCGGCCTTCGCGGCGGGCGGCGTCGCGTTGCGCGAGGGCAGTTCGGCCGCGCCCGCGCCGGTCGCCGCCGAAACGGCGGCCGCCGAACCCAACAGAAGCGCAATGGCGAGCTTCACGCGAGACCTCCGAGCGCCGTCTTGCCGGCGCGACGGCAAGGTTAAGCCCTCCCGTCGCACGCGACAACCCGCCGCTCGAAAACCGCCGCCGGAGGCGGGTTGACGCATCGGCGGCCGCCTGCGACTCATAGCGCGACGGCGCGATGAGTCGCAGGCGAAAGCCCGATGCGCGAGGCGGAACGGAAGCGATGACGATGAACCCGACGGCCGCGCGCGCGCAACGCTCGGCGCTGGCGTTCGCGCTGATCGGCGCGCTCTTCGTCGCGGCCGCGATCTTTGTTTCGCTGAGCGCGCGAAATTGGATCGTCGCGGGCCTCGCGGGCGCGGCGGGCGTGGCGCTCTGGCGGCGGGCGCTGCTCGGCGATTGGCCGGCGACGCCGATTCTCCTCGACGCGGCGGCGTTCGCGATCTTCGCTCTTCAGCGCAATGATTCCCTCGCCTTCTGGCAATTGGCGGGGCCCTGGGCCGACGTGCCGCGTTTCAACGTCGCGGGCGCGGCGATCGCCTACGCCATTTATCTCCTCGGCGCGCTCGCGGCGCTAATCGAGGCCGATCGCGCGCTGCGTCCGATCGAGACGATCGGCCTCGTCGCGATCCCGTTTCTCCTCAATCTCGTCGTCACCTTGGGCGCGGATTGGCATATGGCGGAATTGGGCGCGCTGGCGACGGCGGGCGTCGCGGCACCGTTTCAAGCCCAGGTTTTCGTCGGCCGCGCCCTGGTTCTTTTCTTCGCGAGCGAAATCGGGCTGGAAATCCTTTCGCTGACGCTGGTCGGCCGCCTCGCGCGAACGCCGAAGCTGCACGGGCTCCTACTCGCAATCGCGGCGTTCGGCGCGCTGACGCCGCTTCTGGCCAATTTCGCCCAGAGCGTCGCCGCGCCGGTGGCGGCGATCGGGTTCAGCGCGTTGTTCGCCGCGCTCGCGCAGGCCGGTCTGTGGGGGCTGGTCTATTTCATCACCGGCCTCGCGCTCGACGCGCTCTCGGCGAGGCCGCCGAGCTTCGTCTCGGCCTTCGGCAATTGGCGCAGCGGCCTGGTGAGGGGCGCGATCTACGGCGGCATGTTCATGTTCATCGTGCTCGCCGTCGCGGCGCCTCTGCGCAATCCGGACGTTGTCGCCTTCGTCAAGGGCTACGCCCATCTCGCGGCGCCGCTCGTGGGCGCGATCGCCTTTCCTCTCGCCAAGACCCTCGTCGGCAGCGCCGACGGAACGCCGCCCTTCTTCGGCCGTCTCGTCAGCGCTTATCGCGACCCGCGCACGATGGCCCGCGGCGTCGTCGTCGGCTCCGGCTGCGCCTGGGCCTACGCGACCGGCCTCGGTCATGCGAGCCCCAACGTGCGCTTCCTCTCGACGGCCATCGTCGGCGCGTTCGCCTACGCGGGCGTCGATATGCTCTTCGACGCGGCGCGCATCGCCGCCGGCGAGCGGCGCAAGCTGCAGACCTGGCGCCTCTATGCGCTCGGCGTCGGGCTCGGCGGCTTCGTCGCGGGCGCCCTCGGCTGGTACTTCGACGCGCCGCAACTCGCCGTCGTGGTGAACAAGTTCTGGGCCTACGCCGACATCAATTATCGTCTCAGCGGACGCTCGCTCGCCGATTTCGTCACCTACCCCCTCTTCAACAAATACGGCATGATGAACCTGGGCGAAGTCGCCGGCGGCGTGCGTCTGTTCTACGCGGAATCGATTTCCGGCGTCATCAACTGGTCGCTCGCCGCGCCGCTGTTTGCGATCAACGCCGTGTTGCTCGCCGCATTGCTGGATCGCAGTCTGGCGCCCATCAAGGGCCTTTTGAGCGGGGCGGGGGTGCAGAGCCTCGTCGACCTGGGCGTGCGCGTGTTGCGCTGGGGCCTGTGGATGGCGCCGATCATCAACACGTTCCTGCGCCAGTCCGGCGAACCCTCGTGGTACAACCAGGACGGCGCCGTGCGCACGCTCGTGGCGACCATCGGCGACATCGGCCTCTCGCCCGGCGATTTTCGCGATTTCAGCGTGACGATGTTCATCGGCCTGCTCGCCTATGACTGGCTGCGCGTGCTCATCTGGTTCGATCACATGGGCCTGCGCGTGGCGACGCTGGTCAATCTTACGTTCATCGGCGCCGATCGCCTCGACGAAGCGGCGGCGCGATTTCTCGGCCACGGCGCCCGCACCCGCGTCATCCCCGACCCCATCAGGCGTTTTGGCACGTGGGCGCCGCTGCTCATTCCCTTTTACATCCCGCGCGGCGCGGATTGGGACAAGGCTTGGACCGGCGCGGAGGCGCTCGCCAGGGGCGGGCCGATGCCCGGCGCGGTCAAGGCGCTGGCGATCGCCTATGGAATCGCCGGCGCCGCCATGGCCCTGACGGCGCTCGTCATCGCCGCCCGCGCGCGCGAGAAGCTCGGCGCGGCGGCGCCCGCGCTCGCCGGCGCTCCGGCGGCGTTGAACGATCCGCCGCGCGCCTTCGCCTTCAACAACGGCGCGGTCGGCCTCGATCTCCTGCGCGACGGGCGCGGCGCGGCTCATGTCATGGCCGACGAGCGCGGCGGCTTTCCGATCGACATCACCCGCCGTCCGCTCGATCCGCTGCAAGCGCGCGGGCATTTCTTCTATCTGAGCGAAGACGGCGAGGCGCCGTGGTCGATCGGCTACGAGCCCGCACGCCGCGCCGGCGAATATCGGGTCGAACGGGTCGGCTTCAATCGACTCGTCATCGCCAACACGTTTCAGGGCGTGCGCGCGATCATGGAGGCGGCGCCGGACGCCGAGGGCGCGATTCTCAGCTGGCGCATCCGCCTCGAAGACCTCGCCGGCCGGGCGCGCCGCCTCAGCCTCGTCAGCTTCTGCGAAATCGCCGGCCATGAGACCGGCGCCTATGCGCGAGACCTCGATTTCGCCGGCATGCATGTCGAGACGATCTTCGTTCGCGCCCTCAACGCGATCCTCGCGCGCAATCGCCTGTTGCGCTCGGCGCGGGCCGATCGCGGCGAGACTTCGTTCTTCGCGGTGAAGCCGGGCGCCGGCGTTTCGCTCGTCGGCTATGAGGATTCGCGCACGCGCTTTCTGGGCGAAGGATCGCTCGCCAGGCCGACCGGCTGCGAACCTTACCGCGCGCGAAAACTCGACGACGAGGGCAAGCTCTGGCCCTTCGATCCCGCCGCGAGCTTCGCGCTCGAAGTCGAACTGGCGGCCGGGGGCCATGCCGAAGCGGAGTTCATCGTCGGGCGCTCCGACAACGCGGTCTGGGCGTCGGAGCTGATCGCGCGGCGGCTCGGCCTGCCGCCGCTTGCGGAAGCCGAACTGCAGAGGCGCCTCTACGAAACGCGCGCCGTCGAGCCGTCGCCGGCGCTTCCCGATCGCTGGCCGTTCGCCTTCTCGGTCGACGGGAAGGCGTTGCGTCTCACCCATCGCACGCCGCGCCCGTGGGCGCACGTCATGGCCAACGAACTCGGCGCCTCGCTCGTCGTCTCCAACGACGGCGAGGTCTATTCGGCCTTCGGCAACGCGCAACAAAACGGCCTGACGCCGTTCCGGTTCGATAGTGCGACCGTGCCGCAGCCGGGCCAGATCGTTTACATCCGCGATCTCGAAACCAAGGAGACCGACGCGCCGGGATTCGCCCCGTTCCAGCGCGAAGACGCGCGCTACGATGTGACGTACGAGCCGGGCGTGGCGACATTCGCCAAGACGCGCGGGGAGCTCGAGACGACCTATGTCGTGTTCGTTCCGCCGGATTTCCCGGGCGATATGCGCTTGCTGACGCTCGTCAATCATGGCGCGAAGGCGCTGCGTCTGCGGGTCGCGCCGTTCTTCGACATCGCGCTTGCCGAAACCGCGGAGCAAAGCGCGGGCAAACTGCGCGACGAGACCGTCGACGGCGCGCTGCTGTTCGAAAATCCGCGCAACGATTTTCAGCGTGGGATCGCTTTCGCGGCGACCAGCCTCGCCGTTGTCGCGACCCAGACCATCCGTGCGCGTTTTTTCGGCGGCGCGGGCCGCAACATCCGGACTCCCGCGCTGGTCGAAACCGGAGCGAGCGACGCTTCGCAGCGCGACGACGGCCGCCGCGTCGCCGCTTTCGTCGGGGAAATCGAACTCGCGCCGGGCGCGCAGGCGAAGATCGCCATCGTATTCGGCCAGGCCGGAACCCGCGCGCGGGCGCTCGCCGCGGCCGACGCGGCGAAGGTCGAGACGGTGGAGGCGGAACTCGCGGCGACGCGCGCCGCCTGGGCTGCGCGGCTCGGCAAAGTGCGCGTCGCCACCAACCGGCCCGATTTCGACCGGCTGGTCAACGCGTGGCTGCCCTATCAGCTCTACGCCTCGCGCCTGTTCGGGCGCGTCGGCGCCAATCAGCGCAGCGGCGCCTTCGGCTTCCGCGACCAGTTGCAGGACGTGCTGCCTCTGGTCCTGATCGAGCCCCGGCTCGCGCGAGCGCAGATTCTGCTTCACGCCAGCCAGCAATTCCTGGAAGGCGATGTGCTGAAATGGTGGCATCGCGCGCCCAACGGCTCGACCGGCCTCGCCCAGCGCACCAAGGCGAGCGACCCGCATTTGTGGCTGCCCTACGTGCTCGCGCGCTATGTCCGCGAATCGGGCGACGCGAGCGTGCTCGACGAGGTCGCGCCCTATCTCGAGGCGCCGCTCATGCCCGAGCATGAGGACACGTTGATCGTCATGCCGCGTCCCTCGCGCGAGAGCGGCGACGTCTACGAACATTGCCGCCGCGCCATCGAATACACGCTGCGCCGGATCGGCGCGAACGGCTTGCCCTTGCTGGGCGCCGGCGATTGGAACGACGGCATCGACGCCATCGGCCACCATGGCAAGGGAACCAGCGTCTGGATGGGTTTCTTCCTCTTCGACGTGTTGAGCGGCTTCATTCCGCTGGCGCGGCTGAAGCGCGACGAAGGCTTCGCCGAACGCTGCGAAACGGCGCGAGAAGCGTTGCGGCCCGCGTTGGAGACCGCCTGGCGCGGCGATCATTACGCGCTGGATTTTGCCGACGACGGCCGCGCGATCGAAATGGCCAGCGCCTTGACCACCGGCTGGGCGGCTCTTTCCGGCGCGCTCGGTTTCGACCGCGCGCTCGCAGCGCTCGAAGGCGGGCTGAAGGCGATCGAGCGGCCGGATCGAATCCTGCTGTTGCAGACTCCGTTCTTCGAGCACAGCCAGCCCTATCCCGGCCGCATCGCCGATTATCCGCCGGGGGTGCGCGAGAACGCCGGCCAATACAGCCACGGGGCGTCGTGGATCGTCGACGGCTTCCTCAGGCTCGCCGGCGAGGCGCGCGCCAAGGGCGAGGTCGACGAGGCGCAAAGGCTGGTCGCGCGCGCCTTCGCGATTTTCGAGAAAATCTCGCCGCTGAAGAAGACCGATCCCGAGCGCATCGCGGCTTACGGCCTCATCCCGATCCAGCAGCCCGCCGACATCTACGACGGCTACGGCCACGGCGGCCGCGGCGGCTGGTCCTGGTACACCGGCTGCGCCGCGCGCATGCTGTCGGCGGCCTATGCGATGCTGGGGATTTCGCTGACGAACGGCGAACTCGGCGTCGCCGACGACCTGTTCGAGCCGAAAGGCGAGCTGAAGGTCGAGGCGCTGCGGGTGGGGGAGCGGGAGTGGCGGCGTGAGGAGGTCGCGCGCTGACGCCGAGCTCCTTACGGTGCCGCCGCGATCGCTTAGGTGGCCCGGGCGCCCCAAAGGCGTCCGGGCCGTCTTTGCACTTCGGCGGCAGGGGCGCTACGCCGGCTCCTCCGATGCGGCGATCCAGGCGATCACCGCTTCGGAGAACCCGTCGACGCGCCGCCACGGCCCGGCGCCAACGCCGTGCTGGTATGAGGCGACGTTGACCATGTAGCCGAGGCCCTTGGGCGCCTCGACCTTGTCGTGGGACTGCTCGTCGGTGAAGACGACGAGACGATAGCCCCTCTGGTTGACTTCGGTCATCGCCTTGCCGAGGAACGTTCCGCCGTGCGGCTGGCTCGCCGCGATGGCGTCGCGCAACGCGAAGCCGCGCCGCGGCGGGACCTTTTTCACACCATTCGAGAAGGTGAAGGTCTCGACCGATTCGCAGACCTCGCGCGCCAGGATCGCTAGACCGCACGCCGCCTCGAGCCGCGTCATCTCCGACTGCCCGGAGAGCGATGCGTCCATCGATCCCGAAACGTCGATCAGCAACCGCGTCCGCCCCTTGAGGCGCGGATATTCCTTGATCGACTTCAGCATCGCGCCTTCGAGCTCAGTCTCGAAATCAGGAGCGTAGCGCGCCGCGGTGATGAAGCGGTAGGGCAGAATGCGATCGACGCGCATGGCGTCGATCGCGCGGGCGATCACATCGCGAGGAACTTCCGCCTTCTGCATCAATCGCAAATTGCGCAGCAGCGCCAGGCCGCCGAGCTTCTTCTCGGCGATCAGCCGCTCGAACGCCTCGCGCTTGTCGGCGCCCGCCGAAAGGGAAACCTCCCAGGTGTCGGGCGAGGGCAACACGCCGTCGACCAGCTGCTTCCATACCTTCTCCTGGTCGGGGTCCTTCGGCTTGGCGTGAACCAGGAACAGCACGTCCCGGATTCTGACCGCGCCGTCGCGATCGTACTTGGCGAGCTGATAAGCGTCGAACTTGGTCAGCGCGCGCGCCAAGCCCTTCTTGACCTGCGCCGAGATCGGCTGGCGCTTGCGCTGCTGCATCGGCCCGAGCGCGTCGGCCCAGTAGATCGCCAATAGCTCGGTCATCTCGTCGGGCCGCTGGATCACGCGCGCCAGCGTGTCGGCGACGAGGCCGCGATGCGTCGCATGCCGCGCCATCTCGCGAATGACCAGCAGCGGCGCATGGCGCAGCTTCATCTCTTCGCGCGCCTGGATCGCGAGCGCGGCGGCGCGTTCGGGCGCGACGGCGGGAACGAGCGCCTTGATGCGATCGGCGATCGAGACGCCGTCCTCGTAGAACTGATCCTCCCAGAGGAGGCAGTTCATCACCGCGCGCTTCAGTTCGCCCTCGGGGGTGAACGCGCGAGCCGGCCCGCCTTCGCGGGTGAAAATGCGCTTGAGCTTGTTGAGCGTCGACATGACGACCTCCTTGGCATGGGAATATTGGCACAGAGCCGGGGAACAATCACCGTCCGAAACGGCGCTTTCGCGCCGACGGCGCGCGGGCTTAAGGCCCCGCCTTCCGCCAACAGAAGAAACGGACGATTTCACCACCGGCGGTTGTGCACGATCCGGGAACAGTCGAGACCGAGACGCCAACGAACGCGCAAGCGTTCATCGGCAAGGCGCTCGCCATGAGCTTGGGGATTGAGCCCCGCGGGAATCGAACCCGCCCGCCCGCTTAACAGGCGAAGTAACGGACCTCTTCACCACGGATCGTTGGGTGCGTCGGGGAACTTTCGAGACTGCACAGCCCTTTCGGGCGTCGCCCGCTCTCTCCGCTGAGCTACGGATCGGCCTAAGCCGTTCCGGGAGGATTCGAACCTCCGACCTTGCGATTGCGATGCAACAGGTCTCTTCACCACCGACAAACGGTTTGGGCCCGCGTCGGACGACGCGGGGTAGGAGAATCGCTGGGGAACGGGCGATTTCGGGGGTCACCGAGGGATACGCGGAGGCCTTGTTAGCGAAGGCCTCGGGACCCGCGACGCACCGGCCGCGCATGGCCGATTCCACGGCGCGATCCCTCGAGAGGCGGGATTCGAACCCGCTTCACCATGGCTGCGAAGGATCCGAAATCTTCACCACCAGCGAAAGGTTTCAACCAAGGAGAACGGCGCTCTCCATCATGCCCGGAGCGATGGTTGCAGAAGCCGCGTCGCCGCGGCCCCGGCTTTCGGGGGAATAAGTGATCCTCGCGGCCCTAAGGCCTTCGGTTCCAGCGAAGTAGCGAGGATCGTCACCACCCGAAACAGGGGCCGCGGCGGAAGCGGCGATTGAGAACCACGAATTGGCGCGCTGCGGATGTGACGATCGCCGGGGAACGTCGACCTCGGTTTCACCAAGGGGAGTGTCGGAGCCTGTCTCGGCGACAGGCGACCGACTCGCGGCGCGTCAGCCCTTTTGAGGCCAATTCGTCGGCGCGGGCTCTTGGAGGCGGGAATCGAACCCGCTTTTCCCAAGCATGCGAAGCAACCGAGGTCTTCACCACCAGCGAAGTTCGCCAACCGACGGTTTCGCCGGTTGACGAGGGAAGCCGCTTGGAAGCGGCCGGAGTTTCCGGGGGAACGATGGCGCTTCGTTGGCCGTTAGGCCTTCGGCGGTAAGCGAAGTAACGAGGCGCCTCACCACCCGGAACGGGGCACCGCGCGACGCGCGGCGAATGCAAACAATTGCGATGTCGCGGCGCTCAGGCATGGGCGCGCCGCCTAGCGAACCCTATTCGGTTCGCCCTGCCATCGGTGTCCGGCTTTCGCCTCGTTCCCTCCGAGCAGGCCCCGCGCTTGAGGCGCGCGCTTTCGCGCGAGCCCCGGGATCCGGGTCTCCCGTTCCGGCGTGAGCCGGAAGAATTCGAAAGGGGCGCCGGAGCATAAAAAAACCTCCGGAGCGGCGGCTCGGGAGGGTCCGTCGGAACGGATTGTCGATCTCATGTCAGATGAGATCGCCCCCAGGAGTCGCGCGCGCGCCCTTCGACGGCGAATTGCCGTTGAAGCTTGTCGCGATCTGTTCGCAGCGTCCCAGCATTGCGCAACTCTCGTGATCGTGCGGGGCCATTCCCGAACGGCCGGCTTACTACATCAATCAAACCAAGGCGTCAACGGGCTATTGCATCCACAATTCCCGAACAAATCACGGAGCGCGCTGGCTCGTGACCGATTTTGCGGTCCTTGACGGCTTCGAGGGTCACAATTCCGGGTTGTCCATCACCTCCCTAAGTTCGTCGGCGCGCA
>JBEKAL010000149.1:0-9730 GCA_050015935.1 Roseiarcus sp. | reverse complement strand
CGCCCGTGCTCCACCAGGCGCTTGGCCTTCTCGATCACCATTTCCGCGACCTGGACGTGACGCACCGCCGGCTCGTCGAAGGTCGAGGAGACGACTTCGCCCTTCACCGAGCGCTGCATGTCCGTGACTTCCTCCGGCCGCTCGTCGATCAGCAGCACGATGAGAAAGCATTCGGGATGATTGGCGGTCACGGATTGCGCGATGTTCTGCAGCAGCACCGTCTTGCCGGTGCGCGGCGGCGAGACGATCAGCGCGCGCTGGCCCTTGCCGATCGGCGAGACGATGTCGATCACCCGCACGGACAAGTCCTTCCGCGTCGGATCGTCGATTTCGAGGCGAAGCCGCTCGTCCGGATAGAGCGGGGTCAAATTGTCGAAATGCACCTTATGGCGCGTCTTTTCCGGGTCCTCGAAATTGATCGCGTTGCACTTGAGCAGGGCGAAATAGCGTTCGCCCTCCTTCGGGCTGCGAATCACCCCCTCGATCGTGTCGCCCGTGCGTAGGCCGAGGCGCCGAATTTGCGACGGCGACACGTAGATGTCGTCCGGCCCAGCGAGGTAATTGGCGTCCGCCGAGCGCAGAAAACCGAAACCGTCCTGCAGGATTTCGACGACGCCCTCGCCGATGATCTCCACCTCGACGCTCGCCAACTGCTTGAGAATGGCGAACATCAGCTCTTGCTTGCGCATGATCGAGGCGTTTTCGACCTCGTTCTCTTCGGCCAATGCGAGAAGCTCGGTCGGCGATTTTTTCTTGAGGTCCTTGAGTTTGATTTCCCGCATCAGGGCGTCCTTGAAACTCGCTCGCGCCTCGGGGCGTCGGCGACGGAGTTGAAAAGCGGACGGCGCGGATAGGAAACGAAGCTGCTAGTCGCCTCGGCCGCCGAAGGCCACCGCGGACCGACAAAATCCGCTTGCCTTCGAAAGCCCCGCTGAAGGTGAGGACTCGTCCTTAATCGGGTTTTCCGAATCTTTCAACGGTCTTTCGCGTGAGACTCCGCACCGTAGCCTACAATGGCTTGAACACCACGAGAATGACGATGACAATCATTAAAACGGTCGGCGTTTCGTTGAGAACGCGATAGAAAAGCGCCGATCGGCGATTGCGGTCCTTGGCGAACGTCCAGACCGTCGCCGCCAGATAGCCGTTGATCCCTAACAGTGCGAGAGACGCAACCAACTTGGCGTCCAGCCACGGCGCTCGGAAATAATCGAGCCGGTACGCGAGCACGGCACCGGTCAGCCAGACCACGACCATTGCCGGGTTGACGATCCCATTGAGCAGTCTTCGCTCCATGACTTTGAAGGTCTCCGAAAGCTCGGACCCGACCTTGGCGTCGGCATGATACACGAAAAGCCTAGGTAAATAGAGCATCCCAGCCATCCACGATATGACGGCGAGGATGTGCAGCGTCTTGAGCCAGAGATCGGGCGATTGCATCGGTCAGATCGGTCGAATCGGCGTGAAAGCGGACTGAGCCGCATGAGGTCGGAGCCTTACCATGGCGACATCGACCGATCAAAGCTTCGCGCACGTCCGGTGGTCGGGCCGAAGCGCAGCGTCTTGCGGCGGCTCTGTCGCACACGAGGGAACGCGATAAAACACTTTAGGGATAACGACTCTTATTAATTCTTGTTAAGCGAGGCAAACGCACGAATGCAATTTCGTCCCCAGCCGAGGCGTCGGCGACCGATTGACTCCCGATTCGTTGAGGCCCTTGGCCGAGGCTGAGGACAAATTACGGGAATGTTAACTATTTCAACGATCGGGGATTGTTCGTGGCTGTGAAGAGACAAGGCCGCTTCCCCGTAATTCCCGGTAACATCGGAACTGGTCGGCGAGGCTCGCGCGCGAGGCTCGGCTGTTGACGGAAAACGACGCGCGCCGCGCGGCGAACCGTCGAGGGTCTCACGCGCGACGTTTGTCCACGTCTGTCCACAGCGGCCAACCCTGGTTATAACGGGATGTCGAGCCCTCGGAGGTCGCCCATGGGGCGCAGTTATTTTCACCTTCATCTCGTGTCCGACTCGACCGGCGAGACGCTGATTGCGGCTTCGCGCGCCGCCGCCGCTCAATATCAGGGCGTGACGTCGATCGAGCACGTCTATCCGCTCGTGCGTACGCGCTCGCAACTCGATCGAGTCATTGGGGCATTCGACAATGCGCCGGGAATCGTGCTTTTTACGCTGGTCGATCCCGACTTGTCGCGCCGCCTGGAAGAAGCTTGCGAAGCGTCCGGCTCGCCGTGCCTGTCGGTGCTCAGCCCGATCCTCGCGTTGTTCCAATCGTATCTCGGGCAAAGTTCGACGCCGCGCGCCGGGGCGCAACACATGCTCAGCCCCGAGTATTTCAAACGAATCGACGCGCTCAATTTCACGATGATGAGCGACGATGGCCAATTGCTGGAAAATCTCGAGCGCGCCGACATAGCGCTACTCGGGGTGAGCCGCACCTCGAAGACGCCGACGAGCATCTATCTGGCCAACCGCGGCTATAAGACCGCCAACATCCCGATCGTTCCGAACATTCCCTTGCCGGCCGCCCTGGATGATCTGCGCGGCCCGCTGATCGTCGGCTTGGTCGCGTCGCCGGAGCGGATCGTCGAGATACGGCGGAATCGCCTCCTCGCCCTTAACGCGGATTCGCAGACGGAATATGTCGACCGCGTCGCGGTGGCCCACGAAGTTGCCAGTTCGCGTCGCCTGTTCGCGGAACGGAACTGGCCGACCATTGACGTCACCCGCCGCTCGATCGAAGAAACCGCCGCCGCGATTCTCGATCTCTATCGCGAACATCGCCTCAAGTTCATCCCTCAGGCCTGAAGTCGACGCCCGTTCATGTCGCGCCCTCCCTCCCTTTGGATCGGCCGGGAAAAGCTGGTCCTGGCCTCCAAGAGCGCCAGCCGCCGGCATTTGCTCGAAAACGCTGGCTTGCCATTGGAAGTCGAGGCCGCCGATGTCGACGAACGCGCGTTCGAGAGCGAGTTTTTTGCCCGCGGCGGGGCCAGCGAAGCGCTCGCGCTCGCCTTGGCGCGCGCCAAGGCGCTCGAAGTCAGCGCCCGTCGGCCCGGCGCGCTGTGCATCGGCGCCGATCAGATCTTGACCCTCGAGGGGCGGCTGCTGCACAAATCGGAAACGCTGGAATCGGCTGTGCGAACGCTTCGCTCGCTCTGCGGTCGCACGCATCGGCTGACTTCCGCGTTTGCGATCGCGCGCGAGGGACGAATCCTGCACGAAGACCAAGAGCGCGCCGATCTGACCATGCGGGCGCTCGACTCCCGGCAAATCGCTCTCTATCTCGCTTGCGCCGGACCCGGCGTCCTGGCGAGCGTCGGCGTCTATCAGATCGAAGGACTCGGCGTGCACCTGTTCGACGCGATCGAAGGCGACCATGCGACGATCCTCGGGTTGCCGATGCTGAAGCTTCTCGCCTGCCTTCGCGGCGAAGGGATGCTCGGGCTATGAGCGCCGCACGCCCGCCGCGCGCCGGCGTCTGCGGCTGGCCGGTCGCGCATTCCCGCTCGCCGATGATTCACGGATATTGGCTGAGAACCCTCGGGATCGAGGGCGCCTATGAGCGGTTCGCCACGCCGCCGGGCGAGTTTCCCGCCTTCGCCGCCTCGATCGGCGTCGACGGCCTCGTCGGCGCCAATGTCACCGCCCCGCACAAGGAGGCGGCTTTCGCGGCGTGCGACCGGCTCGCCGCGGACGCCCGAGGCTCGGGCGCCGTCAACACCCTGTGGCGCGAAGACGGCGTCCTGTGCGGCGACAACACCGACGTCGCGGGCTTTCTCGCCAATCTCGACGCCGGCGCCCCGAACTGGTGCCGCGAAGCGGGGACCGCGGTCGTTGTGGGCGCCGGCGGCGCGGCGCGCGCGATCGTCCATGCTTTGCTCTCGCGCGGCCTCGAGCGCGTCGCGATTCTCAATCGCACGCCGGGGCGCGCCGCGGCTCTGGCTGCGCGATACGGCCGCGGGACGACGGCCGCGTCTTGGCGCGAGCTGCCGGAATGGCTCGAACGAGCCGATCTCCTCGTCAATACGACCACGCTCGGCATGGCCGGACAGGGCCCGCTAGAAATCGACCTCGCGCCGATGAAGAAAACCGCCGTCGTGGCCGACATCGTGTATGTTCCCCTGGCGACGCCGCTGATCGAGGCCGCGCGGCGCCGCGATCTACGGGCCGTCGAAGGTCTCGGAATGTTGTTGCATCAGGCGGCGCCGGGCTTCGAGCGCTGGTTCGGCGTGCGCCCGACGGTGACGCCGGAGTTGCGCGCGCTCGTCGAAGCCGACATCCTCGCCGCGCAGAAGGGACTCTCGTGATCGTCGTGGGACTGACGGGTTCGATCGCGATGGGCAAGACCACCGTCGCCAAGATGTTCGCGGCGCTCGGCGCTCCCGTGTTCGACGCCGATTCGGCCGTGCGCGAATTTTATCGCTCGCCGGGAGCCGAGGCGGTGGAGGCGGCCTTTCCCGGCGTGATCGAGGGCGGCGAAGTGAACCGGGAGAAACTCGCCGCGTCGACCCTCGCCGATCCGCAGGCGCTGAAGCGCCTGGAAGCCATCGTTCATCCCGAGGTGGCGCGGCTGCGCCAATCCTTTCTCGAACGGGCCGCCGCGCAAGGCCGTCGCGTCGTCGTCGACGACGCGCCGCTGCTCGTCGAGACCGCGCAAACCATGTCGGTCGATCTCGTCCTCGTCGTCAGCGCGGGCGAAGGCGCGCAGCGCGCTCGCGCGCTCGCGCGTCCAGGCATGACCGCGGCCAAGTTCGAGGCGATCCTGGCCCGCCAGACGCCCGATCGGGAAAAGCGACGCTTCGCCCATTGCGTCATCGACACGAACGGAACTCTCGAGCAAACGCGCGCGCAGGCGGCCGGCGTGTTGCGCGCAATCGCCGGCATGCCGGACGGGAGGCGCACCGATGCGTGAAATCGTGCTCGATGTCGAAACGACCGGCCTCGATCCGGCGCAGGGCCACCGTGTGGTCGAGATCGGCGCGGTGGAAATGGTCAATCAGATCGCAACGGGCGCGGTGTTCCAGGCGCTGATCAACCCCGAGCGCGACGTTCCCGACGAGGCTTTCCGCATTCACGGCCATTCGACGGCGTTCCTGCGCGACAAGCCGGTCTTCGCGGCGATCGTCGACGAATTTCTCGCTTTCGTCGGCGAGGATCGGCTGGTGATCCACAACGCCGAGTTCGACATCCGGTTCATCAACGCCGAACTGAATGCGGTCGGGCGCGCGCCCATCGCGGCCGAGCGGGTTGTCGACACGCTCGCGCTAGCGCGACGCAAGCACCCCGGCGCGCCCAACAACCTCGACGCGCTGTGCGACCGCTATCGCATCGACCGTTCGCGTCGGATCCGGCACGGCGCGCTGCTCGATGCGGAAATCCTGGTCGAGGTCTACGGCGAATTGACGGGCGGGCGGCAACGCTCGCTGTCTTTCGCGGCGATCGAGAGCGGGCGCCGCGACGCCGGCCCCGCCGGCGCGGCGCGCACGACGCGCCCCGTCCCGCTCGCGCCGCGACTGAGCGAAGCGGAGCGGCGCGCTCATCGCGCGCTCGTCGCCACGCTCGGCGACGCGGCGGTCTGGCGCCGCTACGCGACGCCCGAGGGCGACGGGGAAGACGCTTAAGCTTGCGCCGCGGGCGCGTTCGCCGCGGCGGCGATGCGCTGCACGTACAGACTGTGAAAGTCGATCGGGTCGAGGTACAGCGCGGGATAGCCGCCGCCGCGCACCGCCTCGGCGACAATTTGCCGCGCGAACGGGAACAACAGTCTCGGCGCCTCGATCATGACCAGCGGCTGGATCTGCTCGGCAGGAATATTTTCGACGCGGAACACGCCGGCGTAGTTGAGTTCGAACTTGAACAGCGCCGCGGCTCCCTCGCCGGCGCCGCCTTCGAGCATCAGGCTGACTTCGTAGTCGCTCGGTGCGATCTTGCGCACGTTGACGTTGATTTGCAGGCTCATGTTGGAGCCCTGCTGCGGCCCGAAGGTGCGCGGGGCGTTGGGGTTCTCGAAGGAGAAGTCCTTGATGTATTGCGCGAAGACGGAAAATCGCGGCGCCGCGGCCCCCGGCTCGGCTGCGCCGTTGCTGTTTTGCTCGGCCATCTGGTCTCTCCTCGCCCGCTAGGGGCGTTCAATCTGCGCCGCCGCGCCTTTGCGCACGCGGGCCCCATTCGAAAGACCCGACGCGAAGCCGGTCTCTCGCCCCGCGCGTCGCCTAACACGAGGCCGTCCGGCGAACAAGAACGGCGCCGCGATTTTGGCGAGAGCCCGCACTCCCCGCTCACGACGGTTCCGCTCTAAAGACGCGGCCAGGAAAAATCGTCGGCGCGTCCCGTGCGTGGATCGACCGGCTCGCCGAGGCGAAGCACGCGCGCGACCGCATCGGGTTCGCCGGCCGGCGTCGCTTCGCGCTCCGCCAGCGCTCCGCCCGGCGAAATCGGCCGCGCCGTCAGCGACAGGATCGGCCCGGCCAGCGGCTTGGGCGGTTCGAGCGGCGCAGGCGATCCGGGGGCGGCGGGTTCCTCGGGCGCGCCCATTTCGCGGCGGATCTGCGCGTTGATGTCGCCGGCGGCCTGCTCGATGTCGGGCGGCAGGGTCGCGGTTTCGTTCTGCGGCCTGTCCTTGTCGAAGACGCGCTTGATCTCGGCCTCGAGGAAATGCGCGATCTTGCGCGAACCGGCCTTGGTGAAGAAGTTGCCGTCGTCGGTGCGCAATTTCACGTTCTGACCGTCGACGTTCGGCCCGTAGGCGGCGTACTGGCCGTTCTGGTCGGTGAAAGCGTCCCAGATGTCGATGTATTTGGCGCCCGCGTTTTCCGCGTGTTCCTTGTAGATCTCGTTGAGCTTGACCACCTGGGCGTCGAGGCGATCGGCGCGCATCGGCGGCAGGCCGACCCAGGCGACCGGAATATGCGCGGCCTGGAACGGCGCCACGACGGCCTCGACTCGTTGTCCATAAAGCGTGCGCCAGCGATCGCTCAAGGGATCGAGCGAGTCGGCGCCGTCGTGCAGCGCCTGCAGATCGTTGATGCCGAGGATGACCACGACGAAGTCGATGCGATCCTTGCCGGTCGCCAGAACTCGCGCCGCCTTCGGCCAGTCGTAATAATCGTCGCGCACCAGGCCGGAGGCTTCCCGCGACTTGTTGGCGATCGCGATTTCCGGCTTGTCGGCGAAAGCCTGGGTCAGGCCGTCGGCGGCGAGAACGCCGAGACTGTCGCCGAGGACGTCGATGAAGAAGGTCGGCTGAACCGGCGCCCCTCCTGGCGTTCCCGGCACGCGCGTCGTCGTCGCCGGCACGAAATCGCGCACGCGTTTACGCGGGTGGCGCGGCGCGGCGTCCGGCGTCTTTGCCTGCGGGGCTCCGAACAGATGCGAAAGGAAATCGCCGAGCCCTCCGCCCTGGGCTCGAACCGCAGGCCCGCCCAATGCGGCGCAAAAGACCGCGATCGCGGCAAGGCGCGCCAGACGCACGACCAATCGACGATCAACCGCCAGCTTCATCTCTGACCATTCCACGACGCCGCGACTAGCCGCGCCCCCTTATTTTTCGCAACAACGCGAGGGTCGGGTAGCCGTCCGGCGGCGCCCCGATCGATTCTTGATAGGCGCGCAAAGCGGCGCGCAGGGTTTCGCCGACCCGGCCGTCGACGTCGCCGACATGATAGCCCAATTTGCGCAGCCTTGTCTGCAAGTCGCGAATCTCGGGCTCGCTCAGCGTGTAATCGTGAACCGGCCAGCGCGCCCGAACGCCCCCGCGTCCCATGATCGCGTCGCCGAGCAGCGCGTCGCCGAGCGCGTAGGCGGTCGAGTCGTTGTAGCTCTTGATGGTCCAGAAATTGGCGGTGACGAGAAAGATCGGACCGCCGAGGCCGGCGGGGATCAGCAGACGCGCCTCGCCCGAGCGCGGCAACGCGCCGCCGTCGCCGCGCGCGACTCCCCGCTCGGCGAACGATTGGAACGGCGCGAGGCGCGAGGAGTCGGCGTCGGCGAGCTTGAATCCGTGGGGAAGGCGAACCTCGAAACCCCAAGGCGCGCCGGCGATCCAGCCGTGTTTGGCGAGATAATTGGCGATCGAGCCGATCGCGTCGGGCGCGCTGTTCCAAATGTCGCGGCGACCGTGGCCCTCGAAATCGACCGCGTAATCGAGGAAGCTCGACGGCATGAACTGGGTCTGGCCCATCGCGCCGGCCCACGAGCCGCGCATTTCGCGGCGGTCGACGTCGCCGTTTTCGAGGATGGCGAGGGCGGCGATCAGCTCGGAGCGACAATAGTCGCCGCCATAGCGGACGAAGGCGAGGCTGGCGAGCGCGCGGATGACGTTGTCCGAACCCGCGAAGGCGCCGAATTCGGTCTCCATGCCCCACACGCCCATGACGACGGACGGGTCGACGCCGTAGGCCGCCTCGGCTTTGGCGAGCCAGGGGCGCTCCTCGGCGGCCTTGGCCCGGCCGCGCTCGATGCGCGCGCCGGAGACGGCGCTGGCCAGATATCGCCAGACCGGCGTGACGAATTCGGCCTGAGTGAGGGTGTGCGCGACGACTTTCGGGTCGAAAGTCACGCCGCTGAAGGCGGCCTCGAAGGTCGAGCGCGAGACGCCGCGCGCCTCGGCGAGCGGCCACAGATCGGCGAGGAATTGTCGAAACGCCTGTTCGCTCGGCTCGGCGGCGGCGGCGCGCGAAGGGGCCGGATGGAAAGCGAGCGCCGCCGCCAGGGCAATCGCCAGCAGCGCCGCGACGAACCCGGGCAGCCACGGCCAGCGCGCGCGGGGGGCATGTGGAGGGATCGGAGCGAACGTCGTCATGGCCTCTCGATCGCGCGAAGACGCTTAAAAGGAGCATAGCGGCGAGCCGTTGCGAAAAAATAAACCATGCCGGCGGCCGGCTGCTCAGCCCCCGCCCTTAATGTCGTCCGGGCGCGGCATCGAAATGATGTTGTAGCCGGAATCGACGAAATGCACCTCGCCCGTGACCCCGGCCGAAAGGCCCGACAGGAGATAGAGCGCCGATCCGCCGATGTCCGCGATCGTCACGGTGCGCCGGAGCGGGGAATGGTGGCGTTGGAAATTGAACATGAATCGCGCGTCGGCGATGCCGGCGCCGGCGAGAGTGCGGACCGGTCCTGCGGAAATGGCGTTGACGCGGATGCCCGCGGGGCCGAAATCGGCGGCCAGATACCTCACACTCGCCTCCAACGCCGCCTTGGCGACGCCCATGACGTTGTAGTTGGGCATCACGCGCGTCGCGCCGCCGAAGGTCAGCGTCAGCATCGCGCCGCCGCTCGGCATCAGCAGGGCGGCGCGCTTGGCGATTTCGGTGAAGGAAAACGCCGAAACGACCATGGTGCGGACGAAGTTTTCGCGCGTCGTGTCGGCGTAGCGGCCCTTGAGCTCGTTGCGGTCGGAAAAGCCGATGCAATGGACGACGAAGTCCAGCGTTCCCCAGTTCCGCTCGATGGCGGCGAAAACCGCCTCGAGTGAGGCGACGTCCTCGACGTCGCAGGGCAGCGAAAGGCTTGAGCCGAGACTCTCGGCGAGCGGCCGCACGCGTTTGCCCAGAATCTCGCCTTGATAGGTGAAGGCGAGCTCGGCGCCTTCGGCGGCGAGGGCTTGGGCGATTCCCCAGGCGATCGAATGGTCATTGGCGACGCCCATCACGAGGCCGCGCTTGCCGCTCATCAGGGCAGATTTCATCCCGTTCACTTCTTATTGTTGCGTCAGA
>JBEKAL010000148.1:0-9765 GCA_050015935.1 Roseiarcus sp. | reverse complement strand
CCGCCGCAGATGTTGTTGACGCAAACATTCGAGGCGCATTCGGTGGCGCTGGCGCATGAGGCGCCGTTGGGCTTCTTCGGCCCGCCGCAGATGTTGTTGACGCAAACGTTCGAGGCGCATTCCGCGGCCGTCGAACATGCCGCGCCATCGGGTCGCTGCGGCCCGCCGCAGATGTTGTCAACACAAACGTTCACGGCGCATTCGGTGGCGCTGGCGCATGAGGCGCCGTTGGGCTTCTTCGGCCCGCCGCAGATGTTGTTGACGCAAACGTTCGAGGCGCATTCGGTGGCGCTGGCGCACGAGGCGCCGTCGGGCTTGCGCGGCCCGCCGCAAACGTTGCCAACACAAACGTTCGAGGCGCATTCGGCGGCGCTGAAGCACGAGGCGCCGTTAGGTTTGCCGACTTGCGCTATTTCAATCGTCGCTTCCTCGGCATGAAGCGGCGAGCCGATCATCGGCCCGGCGGCCGCTATGGACAGCAAGGCGAACAGACGAACGAAAACTCGTGATACGGATTTTGGCTTAGATGTCTTCATGACGCAGCCCCGTCGCGTCCAAGTTCAATTGACGTTCACCCGTTCATTCTCTGATCCGTCGCCTGCGCGACAAACAGCAACGCGCACAGACGCAGTCTGCGCGTCTCAACCGCCCTTTGTCCGACGCTCCTAAGGCTTGATCGTCAATGCCCAAAGGCCCTGATAAAGCCGCCGCCCGCGCTGCCCCCATTCTGGCAAACGCCGGGACGCGACGTGACGAAGACGTAGCGACCCGGCTGCAGTTGAAGATTTGGCTCGACGCGCGCCACACACCACGTTTTCTGAATCGGATCGCATTCGGCCCGCGTCAGCGCGCCGGTCGCGACGACTTGCCCGTTAGCGCTCATCGAATAACCGACCGAGCTCTCGTCCGCGTTCCAATGGAACCACAAATCAATCCGCGACACCGTGGCCGGATTAGCCAGTTCGAGAACAGCTGTATCGGTAACGGCGCAGGCATCCTTGTTCCAGTTGTTCGTCAAGACGACGTCGCCCTGCGCCGCAGCAGTTTGAGCCCACGCTATAGCGGCCCCAGCGACTCCGATCGTGGCTAAAACAACGCTTGCCCGGAGTATCGGGAACATGACGGCCTCCTTGTTTTGTTTCTTGTAAGAGGCTCTGGCCCCAATTTTTTGGCAGCGTACAACTCCGCCATGTCAGCGTCAACGCAGACCCCGAACGCATCGCCGCTACACGATGACGCAGGAGTATTGGCGAGGAGTCCTGACGGCGATAGGCCTCGTGACGCAGCGGAAGTGTTCAAGGCGGCGCCGTTGGCTCCCAGAGCACATGCACAGCCATGCAACAACATCCGCTCCGGGTCGAGAGTCGCCACGACGCTACGCAGGAGCGAACGTTCGCTTCGACATTTCGATCGCCCAAAGCCGCCAGTCCGCTCTCGGCCAACTCCGATCATGAGGCGATCCGCCGTCGAATGTCTCAGGAGGGTCGAAACCCGAAATTCAAATGGACCCGCTACCCTCGCCGCGCTTTAAGGCGCGGCGTGGGCGCCGGGGCCGCGCCAGGGCGCGAGGCGATCGGCGGAAGAGAGCGTATCGACCGAGGCGCGCCTCGTCTTGGCCAAGGGTTCGGCGCGCGCGGCGGCCTTGCCGGCGCTTGCCGGCCGCGGCTCGAGCGCCGTGCGGACGAGGGCGCGCGCGATCGCCGAGGCCGTTTCTCCGTCGTGAACCTGCGTCGCCACGCTGGCGGCGAGCGCGTCCCGCGCGTCGGGAACGGCGTCGCTCCATCGCGCTTCGCCCCAAGGCATCGCGTTGAATGCCAGGCCGAGCCAAAAGGCGGATCGCAAGAGGAAACCCATGAGCGTGCTTCGAGGCCAGAACCGTCGCCGGACAAAATGGCGGCGAGATCCACCATAGCGCGTCGGACTTGAACTCTCGTGCCCGGAAAGCCGCGCATTCGACCGCTTGGATTAACCCGGCGGCAACCCCGGCCGGCGGCACGGCAACGATCTATAAACCACGATGGCAGGCAATTGTCGCCGCCGGCCCTCAAAGCGGCCTCGGGCGGCGCGGGCGCAGCCGGTTTTAGGTTTGATTTAAGGGGGGACTGGGATCGTTCGGGGGGCGGTCGAATCGACCCCGGAGGTCATGGGGGCCGAGGTTCGTGTTCCTTTTTCCCATCGCACGGCGGCGCATCGAGGAGCTCGTCCATCCGGACGCGCGCGTCTCCCGGGTCGAACGCGCGCGCCATGAGTTGTTCATATTCGCGCGTTTGGCGACCCTCGTTTTCGTCGCCATTTTCGTTCCGCGCTATCTCGCTCTGGTCGGAGCGAGCGCGATTTGGCAGGTCGGCGCGGTCGCTTGGCTGATCCTGCCGTTGGCCGCGATCGTCCATCTCGCGCGCACCGGAGACCTGATCGAGGCCCAGCTCATTTCGCTGTTCGGGTTGATATTGCTCGCCCTCATCGTGACCGTCGGCGCGGGACTGTCGCCCGAGCTGAGTTTGGGATGGTTGATGCTGCTTCCGCTCGAAGCCGCGATTTCCGGCTCGTCGTCGATGTTGCGGTTCGCAAGCCTTCTTGCGATCGCGGTCCTGCTCGCCCTGGCGGGCGCGCAAAGCGCCGGACTGATCGGCGGCGCGACGGCCATGAGCGCGGCCGGCGCGGCCGCGCTCGCCGCGCCGACCGGCGCTTACGCGGCGCTGCACTTGTTGGGTGGGCGCAAGATGCGCGAAGCGCGCCACCGCGTCGAAATCGCCAATGCGAAGCGTTATCAGGTTCTCTCGGACGCGATCGGCGATCTGGTCATGCGCCACGACGCCGCCGGCGGCGTGATATCGGCGAGCGGCGACGCGCCGGGCTTGTTCGGCCTCGCCACCGACGGCCTGCTCGGTCGAGGCTTCTTCAATCGGATCCATGTCGCCGACCGTCCCACATTCCTGCACACGATCGGCGCGGCGGCGCGGCGCGATGAAACGATGACCGCGGCGGTGCGGCTTCGCACCGGCGAAGCGGCGAGTTCGGCGGCCGGCTGCGGCGAACCGTTTTTTGCGTGGGCGGAAATCCGCGTTCATCGATTCAGCCCCGACTCGACTGGCCGCCAGGATGGCGACGGCGCCGCCGCGATGTCCGTGGTGCGCAACGTCACCGACGCCAAGACCGCCGAGCAGAGGCTCGAGGCGGCGCGCGCCGAAGCCGAACTCGCCAATTCCTGGAAAGACCGACTTCTGGCCAACGTCAGCCATGAATTGCGCACGCCGCTCAACGCGATCCTCGGATTCTCGGAAATGCTCGGCGATGGCGAGCTGGCGCCGCGCGAGCCCGCCAAGCAACGCGAATACGCGAAAATCATCCACGCTTCCGCCGAATACCTTCTCTCGATGGTCAATCTCATCCTCGACACGTCGAAAATAGCGGCGGGCAAGTTTCGGATCCTGCCCGAGCCCTTCGACATCGCGCCGCTGATCGCCGATTGCTGCGACATGCTTCGGCTCAGAGCCGAAGCCGGCAAGGTCGAGCTCCTTCGCGCGCCGATGAACGGCGCGGGCGAATTGATCGCCGACAAGCGCGCCTGTCGCCAGATCCTGCTCAATCTCCTATGCAACGCGGTGAAGTTCACCGAGCCGGGCGGCCGGGTCACCGTCGGCGCCGACATCGTCGGCGACGGGATGCATATTCATGTCACGGACACCGGGATCGGCATCCCCGCCGAATGTCTGCCGCGGCTCGGCGATCCGTTCTTTCAGGTTCGCGCCGACTACGACCGCTGTTTCGAGGGGGCCGGACTGGGACTGTCGCTGGTGCGCGGTCTGGTCGGACTGCACGGCGGCGTCTTGCGGCTCGAAAGCGTCCCCGGCGTCGGGACGCGCGTGACCGTGCGGTTGCCCCTCGTTTGCCGCCCTGAAGAGAAGCCCGGCCGCGCCGCGGCGGCGCGCCTGGAGACCGCCTCCAACTTCGGCCATTGCGGCGCGCCGCTCGAGTCCGGCTCGATTCAGGAGAAAAAGATTGCCTGAGGCGTCAGCGCGCATGCGCCATGATTCGGTTCTCTCCGGGCCGGCGCGTTCTGGGCCGCGGACGGGACATGCCGGCTTCGTCGCCGCGACGTTCCGACGCCTGCGCTCCCTGCCCGCGCGCGGATACGCCGGCGCCGCGTTGGCGGCCGTGCTCACCGGAATCGTGGTCAACGCCTTGACCCTCCAACATGAACGCCATCCCGCCCCGTTCTTCGCCGCTCGTCCGCCGGCCCTCGGCGCCCCGCCCTCGTCCGCCGCGCCGCCGCCCCAAGCGGCGAGGGCGGACGATTCGACGATCGTCGCGGTGCTGCCGCCGGCGCGGCCAGCCGATCTAGGCGGCGTCGAACCCGCGCCGAGCGCCCGCGGCGTCGATGCGATCGGCGACATCTTGCGCGCGGATTCCGGTCCAGGCGGCGTCGAACCCGCGCCGAGCGCCCACGGCGTCGACGCGATCGGCGACATCCTGCGCGCGGATTCCGGCAAGGACGCCCAAAAGCAGATCCTCGCGGCGCAGAACGCGCTGATCAAGCTCGGCTATTCCCTCAGGGCGGACGGATCCCCAGGCGCGGCGACATCGGCGGCGCTGCGCGATTTCGAGCGCGCGCACTCGCTTCCCCTGTCGACGGAGGTCACGCCGCGCCTGCTCAAGCTGCTGACGGCCGCCGCCAACGCTTCCGGGCGTTAAGCCGGTGCGCCTGCGGTCGGACATTTGGGTCGCCGCCTATCTCAGGCGCGTGGCGGTCGAAGGCGCGGTCGCGGTCTTGCGCCGTCGCGGCGCCGCCGAGGCGGGCGCGATCTACGTCAAGATCGATCGGCTCGACGGGCGCGCCGCGCTGTTCGAGCCGGCGCCGCAGTCGGAAGTCGCCGATCGAGGCGTGGAGCGGCTGTGGGCCCGCGCGCACAAGGCGGAATGGGTCGAAGCCGATTTCGTGGAAGCGCGAATGGCGCGGGAGATCGCCTTCGATCCCGACCTCTGGCTGATCGAGGTCGAGGATCGCGCGGGCCGCTGCTGGCTCGACCTCGCCGCGTGGTGAACCGCGGCTCGGCCCTCTCGGACCAAACCGGCCTTCGACGGGTCTTGTTTCGCTCGCGGAGCGGCGCCACTATTCGTGCGCGGCGGCGTCCGGCGGCCAATCCCCTTGCCGCGGGCGCGCCCGCCGATCCGATCCGCCGGCTCATTTCCTGCGCCCGAGCCGATCGGAAGGTCAAACAGGGGGAACATGGGATTGGCGCGTTTTCCGGCAAGCCGCCCGAGCGGAAAAAGCGCGCGCGCCTGGCCGTCGAGCGTCGCCGGCTTCGCGCTGAAGAAGATTCTTTCGGTCATCGAGGTCGGTCGCCTCGAGGTCGAGTTGCCGTCCGGCGAGCGCGTCGAACGCGTAGGCGCCCTGCCCGGTCCCAGCGCAGACATCTCGTTCCGCAGTTGGCGCGGCGTACGGCGCCTGTTCACCCAGGGCGACGTGGGCTTGGCGGCGAGCTATTTCGACGCGGATTGGGCGAGTTCGGACATCGAGGCGCTGATCGAGCTCGGCGCGCGCAACGGCCGGCGCCTGATGAACGCCCTGGGCGGCCTAGCGCCGTTTCGTCTCGTCAATCGGCTCGCGCATCGGCGCAACGCCAACACGCCCTCGGGCAGCCGGCGAAATATCGAAGCGCACTACGATCTGGGCAACGAGTTCTACCAGCTCTGGCTCGACGCGCGCAAGATCTATTCGTCGGCAATCTTTCCGCGCGCGGACGCGACGCTCGAACAGGCTCAGCAAACCAAGCTCGCGCGCATTGTCGAGGCGTTGAAGCTGTCTCGCGCCTCGACCGTGCTGGAAATCGGCAGGGGCTGGGGCGGGCTCGCGGCTTCGATCGCCAGGGCGGGGGCGGCGCGGGTCACGGGCGTCACGATTTCGCCGGCGCAACTGTCGCGGGCTCGCGCCCTGGTGCGCGAAGAGGCGCTCGACGAGCGCGTGGAATTCAAATTGCAGGACTATCGCGATGTCGAAGGCCGGTTCGATCGCATCGTCTCGATCGAAATGATCGAAGCGGTCGGGCGGGAATTCATTCCCAGATATTTCGAAACGATACGCGACCGCTTGAAGCCGGGGGGGCTTTGCGTGCTGCAGGCGATCACCATCGCGGAAGATCGATTCGCGGACTACTGCCGCAGGCCGGATTTCATTCAACGCTTCATATTTCCCGGCGGGTTCCTGCCGTCCAAGTCGCTGCTGCGCGAAACGATCGAACGAACGGGCCTGAGGCTCGTCGCCGCCGAAACGTTCGGCGACAGTTACGCGCTGACCCTGCGCGAGTGGCGCCGCCGTTTTCTCGACGCCTGGCCGAAAATCGAGATGTTGGGATTTAGCGGGTCGTTCAAGCGCTTGTGGGAATACTATCTCTGTTATTGCGAGGCGGGGTTTCGCGTCGGCTCCGTCGACGTCGGCCTTTATTCGCTCGCGCACGCCGAACCCTGCGCGCGCGCCGCGCCCGTGGGAAGGCGGCCGACCGGTTCCGCGCCGGGCGCGCCGACGCGAATGCCCTCGCTTTTGTGCAATCGGATTAACGCGGCCGAAACAGTTCGCAACTAGTGTGGCGCTATTCCCAAGGGTTCGTCATCGACAGGCCATAGTGAGGCTAAATTCCTCAAGCGGGTGCAAAGTCATGATCAAGTCCCTCCTCATCTTCGTCGCCGACGAGTCGGGCGCGACCGCGATCGAATACGCATTGCTCACTTCGTTGATCGCCGTCTTCATCATCGGCGCCTTGGCCGCTCTCGGCACCAGTTTGAGCAGCGAGTTCGCCGAGGTCAGCTCCAACCTTCATTAGGCGCAAAAGGCTCGCGAAGCCTTTCGAGGACGCGGGCGAGGCCTCTTTCGCCGGCGCGTTTGGGCGCTCGCGCCGAAGCGTTGCGCGGGTGTCCGCCTCAACTTCTGATCCGAGCCGTCCAGAACGCGCCGGCTGGGTACCAACTCGCTGTGCCACGGATGTGCCTGCCGCTGGGCGACAATTGGCCAAAATAAGTACCATTATTCCCATATCGATAGAGGGTGACCGAGCTGCCGTTCTGGGTGCGCAATTCGATTACGTCCCGCACAACCCCTCCTGTGCCTCCCGCTCGCCACTCCGCGTCGAACACGTTTGACATGCCGCGACGCCGCCACACACCTTCCCAGAAGCTCCCGTCCGGCAGTTCCTCATGGACGAACCATTCGAAACCCAAACCATCGCCCTGCGCTCGCGCACGCGACGCAACCAAGGTCCCCGCCACCCCGAGGAAGAAAGTTCGTCTGTCAAAGTCCATTGATCCCTCCTTTGTTTCTATGTTTAATTTTGTACACTGCGGGTGCGGTCTGTCCTTGATTTAGATCAAGAATTTCGGCAAGCGTGCGAATTCCGACGCCATCCGGCCGGCTTCCTATTGGAATGCGTGGCCGGCTTCGTCGGAATCCGCAACAACGACCATCTTGTCGCGCTCGATGCTGTCGGGGCGCCGTTCACCCCATCATCGTAATTCCGCGCGCCCCGCGCCGGATTCCTGTCTCGTCCGGTTCAGTCGACGGTCGTTACTTTGACCGTCTTGAATATCACCTCCGTCGGGCGCTCGTCGCTTTGTCCAAACAGCCCAAAGTACCAGTCCGCGCCGGGACCCTTCCCGCTTATTTCGCGAATTTTCGACCCATTCACAAAAAACGCAAGAGAATTCTTCGTTGCGCGTATACGAAGAGTATTCACCTGGTCTTTCCCCTGCTTTACGCTGCTGTCGACCGCGCCGTCGCGCACATTCATCCACTGGTTATGGTGCATACGAGATATCCCGACTAAACCATTGGGCGCAATCTCTAACAAATAGAAATTCTCAAAGTCAGACGCCCAAGCGATCAACCCCGCCTTCGCTGTGGGATCGGCCGCCGGAAAGACAGCATCTGCACATACATCTCCCTCATCCAAAGTATTTACAGCATTGAATACTAGCCAGTGGTGCTTGGATTCTGTAGAGATCACAAGCGCCGAGTTCTCAATTCGTGCGTTGGTCGCATTCAAATTCCATCCACCCTGCTCGTCTGCAAAGCTATCTTCAAAGACCGTTGTCTTACCTTCGCAAGCATGCAACGGCCCGCTTGCAATCATCGCCGACATGCTGGATACGATCAGAGCAATCGCCGCCTTGTTCATTTGTCCCCCCCCCCCACGCTTATGGAGTTGCCTAGCGGGCCAGCTTCAATACGAAGGAGCCGGCCCGAGAAAGTTCTTCGTCAGTCGCAGTGCCAATGGTACTGGCCCTGCCAGCAATGACGGTGGTGCCAGCCCCAACCGGGACCCGGACCCCAGCCCGGACCACCACCCCAATGCGGATGATCGGGATGCCAGTGGCCCCAACGATCCCACCAGACGCGGTCGATGTGCGAGGACGCCATCGGCTGTTCCAGCGACGGCGAGGACAGCGTGAAGGCCGAAGCCGAACTCGCCGAAATCGCCAGCATCGCGACGCCCGCTAGAGCCGCCACGGCTCCGCCTGTTAGAACACGTGTGAACATGAAATTCCCCTTTGTTTTCGAACCGGCGCTATCCTGGAGCCTTACCTCGTTGGCTCAAGCGACCCTAGATGTAATCCGACATTCTCCAGATGGCCGCCGGCTCAAGCCCACTCTGCGACGTTTGGGGGTTTCTGGCAACCTCGGATCGCCGCCAACATGCTCGCGACAGGTGTTGGAACACGCCGACAGAGAGCGGCGCGCCGAGAATGGGAGTTCTGTTGTCAACAAGACGCACGTCTCCCGCAGTTTTTCATCGAACGCGCGACAACCGAACGCTTTACGCCGTCGACAGGAGCGGCGGTGACCGCAACGCCGCAATCAGCCGCAGAATGTCGGCGAACAGATTTCTTGGGATGGCGACTGAAGTGGTCCCAAATTCGGGGACCACTTCATGCGCAAGAGCCATCCTCTGGACGGTCTGGCATTGCCGAGAACCGTCCAAAAGGACCATCGATGCTTCGGCGACGCCGTCATCCGGCGGACGCCGGTCAAGATATCTCGCGTAGAATACTCAACCCCGGTTCAGAGCCCGTCACACTCGTAACCTCGGTTGGTCTGCACCACGCAGTCGCGGCCGCCCTTCGCAAAGCAGTTCTCCATGGCGCGATCACGGGCGGCCTGCTCATCCGGGCGAAAAGCCCACCCCCAGGCTCCGTTGGACGCATGGGCGTAGGCAGCGCACGCATTCGCGAAGGTCGTCACGATGCGGCATTCGGAGTTGCCGCAATCATGTAGCGCCAACTCCTCTGCGTGCCACATGCTTTGATGATTGCGCGAAAACGCAAAAGTTCCTCCGCCTACGGCCAGCGCGCCATTCGCCCAAGCCGCCGGGACCGGCGCGACCAAAGCGGCCGCCACTGCAAGAACAACCCATTTACGCATAGCTGCCCCTCCATTCCCACACGCTTCATCGTCTTAGCCGACATTCTCCAGATCGCCGTCAGCTCAAGCCCACTCTGCGACACTTGGGGGTTCCTGGCAACTGAAGTGGTCCCGCTGCGCCGGACATGACGACCCCGGCTTCAAAACTCGCAAGCCAGAACGCCTGGAATGAGCGGGTTGGACCGTCCCAAGAATGACCATGAACGGGACAGTTGATAACCTCTGGGGCTGGTTTCTTTGGCTCTTCGACGTTTCAAGTGGATTTGAGGATGTCTGGGAGCGGGGCGGCGAGCAGGTAGATGATGGTGACGAAGGTGGTGGTGTTGCGATAGCCGCGGGCGCGTGCACGTGCGGCC
>JBEKAL010000147.1:0-9787 GCA_050015935.1 Roseiarcus sp. | reverse complement strand
ACTGTTGAAACTCAGGGAGCGATCGGGGCAAAGCCAGATCGTCGCGCTGGTGGATGTCCATAGCCGCCATAACGGGCAGATGCTAGCCCTGGTGGGTGTCTGCGTCAACCGGATAGGCAGGGGATGAGCCTATGTCGGTGACCATCGTCGGCCGGTGCGTGGCTCGGCTAAACGCGACATAGAAAAGCCGCGCGCCGCTTAAGCCCGGCTGATGCTATTCATCGCCGCCTACAACTCAGTGCAGGCGCACAATTACCAATTACGGTGACACGCACCTCTTTCCCTATTTAGCTTCCGCGCCGACCGCTCCTCCTCAACCTCGGTAACGCAACGCGTTCAACAGCACTGCAAAGGCCGGCGTCGGCTGGCGACGGCTCGGATAGTAGAGATGATAGCCGGGAAACGGCGGGCACCAATCCGCCAGCGCCCGGATCAGTTCGCCGCTTTCGAGCCGCGCATGCACGCGCTCCTCCGGCAGGTAAGCGAGGCCAAGCCCGGCGAGCGCCGCCTCGAGTCTCAGGCCGATGGTGTTGAAGACCAACTGCCCTTCGACCGGCGCCTTCAGCTCCCGGCCGCCCTTCTCGAACTCCCAGGCGTAAAGGCCGCCATAGGTCGGCAGCCGCAGATTGATGCAATTGTGCTCTGTAAGGTCGTGCGGCGTGCGCGGCTTACGCCGTTTGGCGAAATAGGAAGGCGCGCCGACGACCGCCATCCGCATGTCGGGACCGATGCGCACGGCGATCATGTCTTTCGCGACCTGCTCGCCCAAGCGAACGCCGGCGTCGTAGCGCTCGGCGACGATGTCGGTCAGACCCTGGTCGACGACGATCTCGATCCTGATGTCGGGGTAGTCCGGCGCCAGCCTCGCCACGGCAGGCCAGAGGATCGACTCGGCGGCGTGCTCGCCCGCCGTGATGCGGATCGCGCCGGCGAGCTTCTCGCGCAGTTCGCTCAGCGCCGCCAGTTCGGCGTCGATCTCGTCGAACTTGTGGCCGACGGCGTTGAGCAGACGCTCGCCTGCCTCGGTAGGCGCGACGCTGCGCGTGGTGCGGGCGAGAAGTCGAAGCCCGAGACGCGTCTCCAGTTCGCGGATGGCATGGCTGAGCGCCGACTGCGAAACGCCGAGTTTCGCCGCCGCCTTGGTGAAGCTCCGCTCCCGCGCCACGGCGAGAAACGCGAGGACGTCGTTGAAGGTTCCTCGGGACATTCATGAATCCTATTCATAACCGCATGCGCATTTTAGCATCTAATCGTCCAAAGCGGCGCCTGCTAGATCCTACGGGCCTCGGACAGCGTTCCCATGGCGGCGACGCCTTCGACAGCCCCGGGAGAAACCCCATGGAAATCAAACGAAGCGGTTCGCAACCCTCCGCCAAAGGACCGGCGGAATGGTTCACTGGAACGGTGCGCATCGATCCGCTATTCCCCGTGACGGCGCCGGCGCGCGCGGCCGGCAATGCGGTCACTTTCGAGCCCGGCGCGCGCACCGCGTGGCACACCCATCCGCTCGGCCAGATCCTCATCGTCACCGCGGGCTGCGGGCGCGTCCAACGCGAAGGCGGCCGCGTCGAGGAAATCCGCCCCGGCGACGTCGTCTCATTCGCGCCGGGCGAGAAGCACTGGCACGGCGCCGCGCCGATGACCGCCATGACCCACATCGCCATTCAGGAGGCGCTCGACGGCAAGGCCGTGGACTGGATGGAGAAGGTCAGCGACGAACAGTATTGGGGCTGACCGCCCACTCGGAAGCGCGGGGAAGGAGAACGAAATGCAGAAGCGCAAACTCGGCAAGAGCAACCTGGAAGTATCGGCCCTTGGCCTCGGTTGCATGGGCCTCAGCTTTGCCTATGGCCCGGCGACGGACACGCAGGAGGCGATCAAGCTGATCCGTATGGCCTTCGAGCGCGGCGTCACCTTCTTCGACACCGCCGAAGCCTATGGCCCGTTCAAGAACGAGGAGGTCGTCGGCGAAGCGCTCGCCCCCATTCGCAGAGAGGTCGTGATCGCCACCAAGTTCGGCTTCACATTCGACGCAAAAGGCGGGCAGAGCGGCATGGACAGCCGGCCCGAGCACATCAGGGAGGTCGCCGAGGCCTCGCTGAAGCGGCTGAAGACCGACGTCATCGATCTCTTCTACCAGCACCGCGTCGACCCGAACGTGCCGATCGAAGACGTCGCGGGAACGGTCAAGGAGCTGATCCGCCAAGGCAAGGTCAGGTGCTTCGGCCTGTCCGAGGCTGGCGTGCAGACGATCCGGCGCGCGCACGCGGTCCAGCCGGTCACCGCCCTGCAGAGCGAGTATTCGCTATGGTGGCGGGAGCCCGAAAAGGAGATCCTGCCGACCCTCGAAGAACTCGGGATCGGTTTCGTCCCCTTCAGTCCGCTGGGCAAGGGTTTCCTCACCGGCGCCATCGACGAGAACACCAAGTTCGACAGCGCCGACTTCCGCAACATCGTCCCCCGCTTCACGGCGGAGGCTCGCAAGGCGAACCAGGCTCTTGTCGATCTCCTCGGCCGGATCGCCGCCCGGAAGAAGGCGACCTCGGCGCAGATCGCGCTGGCCTGGCTGCTGGCCCAGAAGCCGTGGATCGTTCCCATCCCCGGCACCACCAAGCTGCATCGCCTGGAAGAGAACGTCGGCGCGGCCGAAGTGGCGCTGACTCCCGACGATCTCCGCGAGATCGATGGCGCTCTTGCCAAGATCACGGTGCAAGGGGATCGGTATCCGCCTCACCTGCAAGCAAGGGTCGGACGCTGACCGGCAGGCGCGGCCGCGCCTTCGACGGGCAATCTCTCCGGCGGATCGAGGAGGACAACCAATGCGCATCGGCATTCTGGGGTCGGGATTGATGGGCGCCAAACTCGGGACGCTCTTCGCGCGCGCCGGGCACGAGGTGGCGTTCAGCTACGCCCGCAGCGTGGAGAAGCTGAAGAGGCTCGCGCGCGAGGCCGGACCGAACGCGCGGGCGGGCGCGCCGCGCGAGGCGGCTGAGGACGCCGACGCCGTCCTCATCGCCGTGCATTGGTCGCGCGTCGACGACGTCTTGCGTCAGGCGGGCGACCTCGCCGGCAAGGTCGTCATCACCTGCTGCCTGCCGATGAACGCGGCCAATACCGAACTCGTCATCGGCCACACTTCGTCGGCCGCCGAGGCCCTGGCGAAGAAAGTCCCGAAGGCCAAGGTCGTCTGCGCGTTCAACACCGTGCCGAGCGAGGCGCTATTCGGCGTCTTCGAGGCGCGCCGCAAACCTGTGAGGCCCACCCTCGTCTACTGCGGCGACGACGCGGACGGCAAAAGGGTCGCCGCCGAGCTGATCCGCGACGTGGGCTTCGATCCCGTGGACGCAGGGCCTCTTCGGATCGCGCGCTACACCGAGCCGTTTGCGCTGCTCGTCGGCCAGCTCGCCTACGAGGGAGAAGGCGGCCCGGAACTCGCCTATCGCTTCGAGCGCTTCGCAGGCTGACCGCCGTCGTGCAAGAGCCGGCCGAATGGGACGGTTTCTACGCGATCGTCGGCTCGGCGGCGGGCGCGCTCGTCGGCTTGCAATTCGTCTTGATGACGCTCGTTGCCGCGAACCCGCCGCCGCCAAGCGCCAGATTCTCACCCCTACGCGCCTACGCCACCTCGACGCCGGCGAGACTGGCGCGCGCCTGCGCGATCGCCTTGGCGAGCACTTCGGCGCTCTGCGCGCCGGGCACGACGAAGCGCGAGGCGAAGATGAAGAACGGCACGCCGGTCACCCCGAGCGATTGCGCCTGAGCGATCTCCGCCCGCACCGCCTCGACGTCGCGGCCGTCGGCGAACATTTTCTCCACGACCTCGCCGTCCATGCCGCATTCGCGCGCGACTTCGACGAGAAGGGCGCGCTCGCCGATGTCGCGTCCTTGCTCGAAATAGAGCTGGAACAGGCGCTCGACGACCCTGTCCTGCGCGTCCGCGGCCAAGGCCCAGCGGATCAGCCGATGCGCGTCGAGCGCGTTGGGCGCGCGGGCGATCCTGTCGAAGTGGTAGGCGATGCCGATTCGATTACGGTAGCAGCTTACTCAACCCCCAATGGGCCGGCGTCGGCTGGCGAGCGAAGCCCTCGCGGCGCGGCGAGGCGGCGGAAAATCATCACGCAGGCCATTGAAAACAAACCATCGCGTACGAAAACGGCGCCCCCTTCGGTCGGTTCGGCCGCCGCCAAGCGCCCGACCTTCACCACCCAGCCCTCACGCGACCTCCACGCCCGCCAGACTGGCGCGCGCCTGCGCGATCGCCGTGGCGAGCACGTCGGCGCTCTGCGCGCCGGGCACGGCGAGGCGCGAGGCGAAGATGAAAAACGGCACGCCGGTCACGCCGATCGATTGCGCCTGAGCGATCTCCGCCTGCACCGCCTCGCCGTCGTGGCCGTCGGCGAGCAATTTCGCCACGACTTCGCCGTCCATGCCGCATTCGCGCGCGACTTCGACGAGCAGCGCGCGCTCGCCGATGTCGCGGCCTTGCTCGAAATAGAGCTGGAACAGCCGCTCGACGATTCTGTCCTGCGCGTCCGCGGCCAAGGCCCAGCGGATCAGCCGATGCGCGTCGAGCGTGTTGGGCGCGCGGGAGATGGCGTCGAAGTGGTAAGCGACGCCGACTTCGGCGCCGAGCGCGGTCAGGCGGGCGTGGATTTCGTCGAGCCGCGAAACGTCGCCGAACTTGTTCCTGAGATAGGCGCGCCGGTCCATGCCGTCGGCGGGAATCGTCGGGTCGAGCTGATAGGGCCGCCAGCGCACCGCGATTGGTCCGCCGTCGGCCTCGGCGAGCGCCAGCGCCAGCCGCCGCTTGCCGAGATAGCACCAGGGACAAACGACGTCGCTGACGACGTCGATGGTCAACGGCTGATCGCCTTCGCTCATTTCGGCCTCCAAAGCGCCACTATGATCGCCCGACCGCACCGGCCGCAACCCCGCGGCGCAAGAATCACGGCGCGGCGCGCCACCAGGATTCGATGGCGACGCCGAACATCGGCGTCTTCTCGGGGCGGCGAAGCGCCGACGAATAGGCGATCCATTGGTCCGGCGCGTAGAACAGCGGCACGATATAGAAGCCCGACAGCAGCGCGCGGTCGAGCGCGCGCACCGCGGCGACGAATTCGTCGTGGCCGCGCGCGGCGACGACCGCGCCGATCATCGCGTCGATCGCCGGCGAGGCCGCGCCGCAGATGTTGTAGGAGCCCTCCATCGAGGCCGCCGCCGAACTCCATCGGCCGCGTTGTTCGTTGCCCGGCGAGGGCGAGGCGATCCAGGAGCCGATCATCATGTCGAAGTCGAACCGCGCGCGGCGGCGCTGATACTGCACTTCGTCGACGAGGCGCACGTTCGCCTCGACGCCGATGCGGGCGAGGCTGCGCGAAAAGGCGAGGGAGAGGCGCTCCTCCTGCCGCGTCTTGACCAGGATTTCGAAGGCGAGGGGCTCGCCGCGCGCGTTCGACAACGCGCCGCCGCTCAAGGAATAGCCGGCTTGCCTCAGGAGGTCGAGGGCGCGACGCGCCAGCGCCCGGTCTCGTCCCGAACCGTCGGAGGCCGGCGGGGCCCACCGCCCCTCCATGACGTCGTCGCGCACGGCGCCGGGGAAGGGCGCGAGCAGCGCGCGCTCGATTGCCGAAGCCGGCCTCCCGGCCGAGGAGAGTTCGCTGTCGTCGAAGAAGCTCAGCGAGCGCTTGTAGACGCCGTCATAGAGATTGGCGTTGATCCATTCGAAATCGAACATCGTCGCCAGCGCCTCGCGCACCCGCGGGTCGGAAAAAATCGCGCGCCGCGTGTTGAAGGCGAAGCCGGACATGCCCTTGGGCAAGCCATAGGGAATGGCCGCCTTGACGATGCGCCCGTCGCGCGCGGCGGGAAAATCATAGGCGTGGAGCCAGCGCGTCGGATCGTCCTCGATGCGGAAATCGTAGAGCCCGGCCTTGAAGGCTTCGAACATCGCCGAGGCGTCGCGGTAATAGTCGATGCGGATCTCGTCGAAATTGTAAAGCCCGCGATTGATCGGCAGATCGCGCGCCCAGTAGTTGGGGTCGCGCCGTAGCGCGACGCGCTGGCCGGGCTTGACCTCTTCGACCCGATAGGGGCCGGAGGCGACGGGAATCTGCAACGTCTGATCTTCGAAATGCTCGGCGTCGGTATGCTCGCGCGAGAGCACCGGCATCATCGCCAGAATCAGCGGCAGTTCGCGATCGTTGGCGCCGGAGAGATCGAACCCAACGGTCAAGTCGTCGGGCGTGTCGACTTGTCTGACCAGAGCGTAGGCGGCCCGTTGCGACGGGAGCCCTTTTGTCTTGAGCAGGTTGAAGGAAAAGACGACGTCGGCCGCGGTGATCCTCTCACCGTCGGAAAAATGGGCGGCCGGGTCGATGTGGAAGGCGACGCGATCGCGCGCCTCGTCGGTCTCGATGGAGCGCGCGATGAGGCCGTAAAGCGTGAAGGGCTCGTCGGCCGAGCGCATCATCAGCGATTGATAGACGTTGCCGACAAGGCCTTGCGCTGTCGACAAGGCCTTGACGTTGTAGGGATTGAGGCTGTCGAACGCGCCGAGATAGGCCAGCGCCAGGCGCCCGCCCTTCGGCGCGTCGGGATTGACATAGGGCAGATGCGCGAAGTCCGGTCCCAGCGCCGGGGCGCCGTGCATGGCGATCGCATGGGTCGGCGGCGGCTCGTCGGCGCGCGCCGTCCCGCTCGGCGCCGCCGCCGCGACCAGGGCAGCCAGGAAAAGGAGAATCGGCGAGCGTCTCATACGCCTATCTTAGAGAAGGGGCGCCGACGCGTCACCGCCTTGGGCGCAACGGGGTTCGGTCGGGACAAGCGCGCGGCTCGACGAATGGGCGGGGCTTTCGCGTCCCCTCTCGTTCGCGAAGATGCCGCAGACGCGAAATTCTTGTTGGATTGTCAGCGCGAATATGGAAAGAGGTCGCGGACAACGCGATCGCGGAACACGCCCCTTTGTCGCCGTATTGTCGCGACAAGGGTCGCGGGCGCCGCGTCGAGCGTGGCAAGAGCTTCTGATCACCGATCGAAAGGACGATTCATGACCTCCCTGTTCGTGCGCTTCGGCGCGTTGACTTTGGCCGCCGGGCTGGTCTTGGCGCCGGGCGGCGCGTTCGCGCAGGCGACGAAGCCCGCCGCTCCGGCCGCCCCGGCTCCAGCTCCGGCGGGTCCGGCTCCGGCGCCGGCGACCCCGGCTCCCGCCGCGCCGCCCAGCGGCCCGGTGAAGCTCGAGTTGATCCCCATGCAGGCGCCGTGGACGAAGATTTGCGGCAAGGACCAGGGCACGGGCAAGGAAGTCTGCTACACCACGCGCGATTTCGGTCAGGCGGCCGACCAGCCGCCGACCCTCGCGATCGCCGTCTATCAGATGGCCAACGAGGAAAGGCGCATCGCCCGTTTTCTGCTGCCGGTCGGCCTGTTGCTGAGGCCCGGTTTCCGTCTGGTGATCGACAAGGGCGAGCCGATCGACGGCAAGTTCGCGATCTGCTTCCCCAACGGCTGCTTCGCCGAGGCGGATCTCAACAACGCCACCTTGGGCGCCTTGAAGAAGGCGCAGACGGCCAGCGTGACCGTGCGCAACCAAGCCAATATCGAAGTCACCTTCGATTTGCCGATGAAGGATTTCGCCACCGCGTTCGACGGCCCGGCGGTCGATCCGAAGGTGCTCGAGCAGCAGAACCAGGAATTGCAGAAGCAGCTCGAGGAGAGGGCGCGCCAGCAGCGCGAGAAGCTCGAGCAGCAACAGCAGTCCAGCGCGCCGACCCCCGCTTCGCCTGCGCCCGCCGCATCGGCCCCCGCTTCGCCCGCGCCAGCCGCGTCGAAGCCCGATTTATCCAAAATAGCGCCGCCAAAGGACTGACAAGATGGAGCACTCGATTTACGTCGAAGGAGAATCAACGTCGACGCCGGGGATTACAATGACCCAGACACTATTTATAAACTACTTCCGAGGTGATATCAATTATAGACTACTTTCGAGGTGACATCAACATATATCGCTTTCAGGTTAGCACTACGGGAACAGGACAACTCATCGATTAATATAGCTTTAGAGTTTTTAGATTAGTTATCCGACAACGCTTTGACATGTTGCCTCCCCCGTTACAGTGGTCACAGTGACAGTGACAACTCGGTTTTGCTTTATTTCAAAACCACAAGCTTTCTTCCAATGTCCGTCGGACGTTTCATAAAGAAGGGTAAAAGGACCCGGCTCCCTCTGGATTACAAAAGTCTCCCCGTTACTGTTTGCCGCAATAGTTATGGGATCACCCGAAAACATTGTGTTGCGCTGAATTGTAAGACGCGGAGCCGCAAACCCACGGCCGATGATGATTGCGACTGCACCTACGGACCCCGACCGACCGCATGAGACAATTACGCAGCTGAGCGCGAGGCAAAAGATCGCAACTATGACCCTCAGCATCGGACTTTTCCTATATTCTTGACGTTAAACTCCGGGCTTATTAAACGATGCCATGATGTTGCTTACATCGTCAGAGGTTTCGCTCAAAGCCTTTGCAAGTTCTTTGATGGTCTTTATAACCTCATCTTGTTGTTGAATTGCGGCTAGCTCAGCGATAAATAGTTCTTGGTTCTGAAGATATGTCATTAGTTGAAGGAACTTCATGCGTTCTTTCTCAAGATCGGCCACCGCCGCTGTGGTCGCCTTTATTCGCAGTTCCCACGCGTCTGTGAGGAGTTGTCTCTGTTCTTCCGTCAGTTGGGGATTGCTCGCTAAAGCTTTCTTCCTAGCGTTGGCGTTATTGAGAGCTTTCCGTCCCAACTGCGCAACTTCTCCGTTATCGGCAACTGCTGCAAGCAACGGCATAACGACGCCTCTGAGCTCCTCAATCGCATCTTGCGCGACCTGTGGCGCGTTGGCCTGTGCAGTGATCGACTGACTGGCGGCATCGATTCTGCTTTTGAGCTCCTTTAATTTCGCAATAATATCAATTTTTTGATGCCCGAACTCCTCAGCCTGTTTTGCCGCATCAGCACTCGCCTTTGCATCGTCTTGCGCGTAAACAGTTGGAACCGGTGCGGCCAGACCCGCCATTAACAGCACGATCAGGACACCGTGAACACGGCCTCGTAATCGGCAAGGACGGACAGTTGTCAGATCAGACATTTGGAGCCCCCTCTCCTATCCAAGTTTCCCAAAAGAGATCTCCCTGTCGACGAGAGGTTAGTGTCAGTACGAGTGTGTGTCAACGGACGTTCGCCGGATCGCAGGGCTATCGCATTTGGGGTTCGCGCCCCTCTCCCCGCTGCGCGGGGAGAAACTGGGTGAGCGAACATGCAAGGGTAGCGAGCCCGTGCGCCGTCCGTCCAATCGCCCTGATCCGGATTTCTCCGAGGCGAAGGTCACCTTCTCCCGCAAGCGGTAGAAGGATTTTGCGGCTTGCCGGCCCGTCGCAAATTCCAAATGCGATTCCCCTGGCCGGATGGCAGGGCAATCGGCCGAACGAATCAGCGGGGCTTCTCGGCGCGATCGTCGGCGGCGATCGATCGGGAAAGGTGCGAAATGTGCCTTCCCCAGGTTGTCGTGCTGTTCGAATTGCGCGCGGCGCGTTCGCGCAGGCGACGAAGCCGACGGCGGCGCCGGCGACTCCGACGCCGGCGGCCTCGGCGCCCGCCGCGCCGCCCAACGGCCCGGTGAAGCTCGAGCTGATCGCCATGCAGGCGCCGTGGACGAAGATTTGCGGCAAGGACCAGGGCTCGGGCAAGGAAGTCTGCTACACCACGCGCGATTTCGGCCAGGCGGCCGACCAGCCGCCGACCC
>JBEKAL010000146.1:0-9789 GCA_050015935.1 Roseiarcus sp. | reverse complement strand
GAGATCATGAAATTCGCCGCCAACGGCCTGCTCTACCGCGGCTCCAAGCCGGTGATGTGGAGCGTGGTGGAGAAGACCGCGCTCGCGGAAGCCGAGGTGGAGTACGAGGACCACGTCAGCGATACGGTGTTCGTCGCGTTTCCTATCATTGGGGTGATAAAAGACGACAAGCTGGAACCTCTCTCAGAGCAGAGTCCTCTTCGCGGCGCTAAAGTGGTTATATGGACCACTACGCCCTGGACGATCCCAGGCAACAGGGCGATTATCTTTTCCGAAAACATTTTTTACGTTCTTTATGAGGTGGTTGCCGTCCAACCTGATAGTCTACTTACGCCTGGGGCCAGATTTTTGATGGCGGCGGAGATTGTCGGGAAGGAAGAGAATAGCCTTGTTCGCGGAATGATGAAGGAGGCGAAGGTTGTCGAATGGAAGGTCGCATTCGGACACCCAATCTCCGGCTTAGAAAACGTGGTTTGCGCGCACCCTTTGGCTGGGCATCTCCCCGGCTACGAATTTATGGTGCCGTTGCTGCCTGGCGATCACGTAACCGACGATACCGGAACGGGCTTCGTACACACCGCGCCCGGCCATGGCCGGGAAGACTTCGACGTATGGGCCACAAATTGGCCGCTGCTTGAAAAGCGGGGAATTGAATCACGCATCCCGTACACCGTTGACGAAAACGGGGCCTTTACCGCAAAAGCGCCAGGATTCGAAGGCAGGCGGGTCTTCAACGACAAAGGCGAAAAAGGCGACGCCAACGAAGCGGTCATAAAGGCACTGTTAGAGGCGGGAAATCTCGTCGCGCGCGGCAAACTTAGGCACCAATATCCGCATTCGTGGCGCTCAAAGAAGCCAATCCTCTTCCGCAACACGCCCCAATGGTTCATCGCGATGGACCGACCGATAACAGGGCCAGTGATATGGCCGGACCACGTAGCTCGGCGTGCCGCTATGGGGGAAGAGGCCTATCTCGCGACACTGGATACGCTTCGAAATCGGGCGCTGAAGGCGATCGGCGAGACGCGCTGGGTGCCCGCCGCGGGCGAGAACCGCATCCGCGGCATGGTCGGCGCCAAGCCCGACTGGGTGATGAGCCGCCAGCGCGCCTGGGGCGTGCCGATCGCGGTGTTCGTGAGAAAAGGCGGCGACGAAATCCTGATCGACGATCGCGTCAACGCGCGCATCGCCGAGGCCTTCGAGAAAGAAGGCGCCGACGCCTGGTACACCGAGGGCGCGGCGGCGCGCTTCCTCGCGCCCGAATACGATCCCGCCGATTTCGAAAAGATCGACGACATCCTCGACGTCTGGTTCGACTCGGGTTCGACTCACTCTTACGTGCTCGAGGACCCCGTTCATTTCCCCGGCCTGGCCGGCATCAGACGCGAGAGGGACGGCGGCGTCGACGAGGTGATGTACCTCGAAGGCTCCGACCAGCATCGCGGCTGGTTCCAGTCCTCGCTCTTGGAAAGCTGCGGCACCCGCGGCCGCGCGCCGTTCGACGTCGTGCTGACCCACGGCTTCACGCTCGACGAGAAGGGCCGCAAGATGTCGAAGTCGCTCGGCAACCAGACCTTCCCGCAGGACGTCATCAAGGCCTCCGGCGCCGACATCCTCAGGCTGTGGGCGGCGAGCGTCGACTATTCCGACGATCAGCGCATCGGCCCGGAAATCCTGAAAACTGTCGGCGACAACTACCGCAAATTGCGCAACACCATCCGCTGGATGCTCGGCACGCTGGCCCATTATCGGAAGGGCGAGGCCGTCGGCTTGGCGGCGATGGGCGAATTGGAGCGGCTGACGCTGCATCGCCTGGCCGAACTCGACGCCAAGGTGCGCGAATCTTACGCTCAATTCGACTACGCCCGCGTCGTCGCCGCGCTTTCGGCGTTCATGAACGCCGATCTCTCCGCGTTCTATTTCGACATCCGCAAGGACGCGCTCTATTGCGAGGCGCCCTCGAGCGTGAAGCGGCGCGGCGCGCTGGAGGCGATCGATCACATCTTTCGCGCCGTCACGCTGTGGCTGGCGCCGATTCTCGTCTTCACTGCCGAGGAAGCCTGGGCCGCGCGCGGCGCCGAAACGCGATCCGTGCATCTCGAACAATTCCCGCTCATTCCCGCGGCCTGGCGCGACGATGCGCTGGCGGCGAAATGGGAGACGATTCGCCGCATCCGTTTCGTCGTCACCGGCGCGATCGAAATCGCGCGCGCCGACAAGCGAATCGGCTCCTCGCTGGAGGCGAGCCCGCGCGTCTATATTTCCGACAGCGCGCTCGCCGCGGCGCTCGACGGCGTCGATTTCGCCGAAGTCTGCATCACTTCGGACATCGCGATCGAACGGAGCGCGAGCGCGCCCGAGGGCGCGTTTCGCCTGGCCGATGCGCCCGGCGTCGCGGTCGTGGTCGATCGCGCCAAGGGAATCAAATGCGCGCGCTCGTGGCGCTATTTCGATCCCGCGACGGCCGATCCTGAATTTCCCGACGTCTCCCCGCGCGACGCCGCGGCGCTGCGCGAATTGAACGCGGCGCGGCGGCTCTGATGCGGGCGCGAACGCTGGGCGGCTTGGCGATTGCAGGCGTTCTCGCCCTCGACCAGGCGTCGAAATTCGCGGTCGTGCGTTATTTCGACGCCGATGGCGGCGCGCCGTTCGCTCGTACGCCCTTTCTCGATTTTGCGCTGCGCTGGAACCGCGGCATTTCCTTCAGCCTGTTCGCCCAAGATTCGGTGGGCGGCCGTTGGCTGCTGCTGGCGCTGACGCTCGCGGTGACGGCGGCGCTCGGCTTGTGGCTGTGGCGCGCGCGCGCGCCTCTGGTCGGCCTCGGCCTGGGCGCCGTCATCGGCGGCGCGCTCGGCAACGGCTACGATCGCCTGGCCTACGGCGCTGTCGCCGATTTTCTCGATCTGCACGCGTTCGGGCGGCATTTCTTCGTTTTCAATCTCGCCGACGCCGCGATCAACGTCGGGGTCGCGTTGCTGATTTTCGACGGCCTGTTCGGCTCGGGCCGGCCGAGCGCGCCCGGTCCGAGCCGCGCGGAGCGGTCTTGACCGGCGAGGGAGGAGTCCCCCTTTTCGGTTTTTCATGCTAGAGAACTGCAATTCGCTGAGCCCATGAACGTCACATCTGGCGTCGCGATGCGGGGTTCGCCATCGAATCGCCGAATTGTCGCGTGAACGAATGGGCAGGGTTCGTGGTCCTGCCGCGCCGGGGGCGAGTCGTGACGAATGGAATAAGGGGTTTTCGGCCATGCCGTCGCTGACGCTTGGAGGAGTTCGCCGCAGCGGCCTGGCGATTTCCGCCGCTTGCGCTTTGGGGCTCGGCCTCGCCGCGGCGCCCGCGCGCGCCGGCGACGACGGCGAGGCGCCGATCTGGGAAGGCATCGGGTCGACCATCGGCCTGGGGTCCTTCTTCGGCTTCACGGGCCAAGACAAGACCCCCCCGATCGAATACCGGGACCGCGCCAAGCTGGTGGTGCCGCCCAAGGTCGAGCTGCCGCCGCCCGTCGCTTCGCCGACGCAAGGAAGCGCTTCCTGGCCCCGCGACCCGGACGTGGAGAGAGCCAAGAAAGAAAAAGCGGAAGCGGACAAACCTGTCCGTGTTTTCAGTTCGAATGGGAGGATGATCAGGATCCCTCCGCCTACGACCGGCGACAACGTCGTTACGATGAGCGCGACGGCGGGCCAGGGCCCGGGCCAGCGGCCGTGCAACAGCGGTCCCGGCGCCGCGTGCCAGACGAACATGGCCCCTTCAATCAATTGGAACCCGCTCACCTGGGTCGGTTTGGAGAAGAAGGCGCCGACGGTGCTCGGGCCCGAGCCCGACCGCGGCTGGTTGACGGACCCGCCGAAGGGCTATCGCGAGCCCGTCGAGGGGGTCGGCGTGCGCATCGACAAGTAGGCCGGGGCTCCGGAACCGTCGAACTCGCGCAATGGATTGGGCGACGATCCCCTTGTCGGATTGCCCGCTGTGGCCATCTGACAGATCCGGCAGATGCCGGAAATCGTCGTGGTCAAAGCCCAAGAGCTACACCACGCCAATGGGCGCGATCCATTCCGCTAAACGTCCAGGGGACGAGCAGGGTATCAGCGTGTTCATTAAGGACACGAGCGAGGAGGCTAACGAAGAGAACGGTGAAAGACTCCATGAGAGATGAACTCGGAGCCCCTAAGGTAGTCGATCGGAGCGCCTTCCAGGCGGAGCTGGACGCATTGCGGGTTCGAGAAAAGGCTCACACAAGAGAAGGCGACGCCATTGCAGCCGCCCGCCGACGGCTCCCCATGGTCGAGGTGGATGGCGCCACACCGCTCATTGGCGAACATGGGGCGGTGACGCTGTTGGATGTGTTTGAGGGACGCCGGCTGCTCATCGCCTACTACTTCATGTGGCGCACCGGCCACCCGGCGCCGGAGCAGTGCGAGGGGTGCACCTGGGTTACATCGCAGGTCCGCGAGCTGTCCTATATTCATTCTCGCGACGTCACCTACGCCACGTTTTGCCAAGGCCCGTACGAAGAGAGCGTCTTGTACCGCAACTTCATGGGCTGGGAGATGCCTTGGTACTCGGCCCAGGACTCGCTCGACACTCTCTTGGTTGGACGCCGGGTGGGCATGATGCACATCGTTTGCTACCTGCGACAAGGATCCAATGTCTTCGAGACCTACTGGACGACGAGGCGCGGCGTCGAGGCGATGGACAACAGCTACCGGTTGCTCGATTTGACCGTTTACGGGCGGCAAGAGATGTGGGAGGACTCGCCGACCGGCTGGCCGCAACGGTGGAAAGGCAAGGAGCAAATCCGTACCGATGGACGTCCCACCGCCCAATGGTCTCGCCTGAAGGCCGGGTATTCGGACGACCTGGGAACCGGCAGGCGCTGAACCGCGCCCACCATTTCCTCGACCTTCCGCCAAACGCCGCGACGAGGTCGGGTTCGACTTCTCGATGGCGTGGCGGTCGTGGCCCCGGTTGCGGTGTGGCACGGCGGGAGCAAGCCGCGCAGGAAGGGGGCGCGTCGCGCGCTCGTCGATGAAGTCTATGGGGGCAAAGCGGTCGACGGGGACGCGTTGGCCGAAAACGGCATGATCGGGGCGCGGGATCCGCGTCTTGTCCGCTTCGCCGCCGCCGGCGGGCGACTTTCCGCCGCGAACGACCCCCGCGGGCAAGTTTGCCTCTTGGCGAGGGGTCGAAAAGGAGCTAGTATCATATTAGAGTTGTCGTCGAACTGTCAGAGTCGGCGACGCTCGGTTTCCAGAGTGAGCCGAACTTGCGGACGCAACCAGTAGAGGTTCGCGACCGGCGACGGGCTGTGAAGCCAAAACAGCCGTATTTTGCATGGACCGCCAAGCGGTCGATCAATGGGGCGATCGACGCGCGGACGCGGCGAGGACGGGCAGGGCGATCCTGCGAGAACCCAATCCGCCGATGATGAAATGGGCCGTTCCAGGTTTCGCCACGCCGTGCGATTGAATCGCGCGGGGCGTGGGGCGCGCGACCGCCGTTCGAACCAATTCAGAGTCAAGGTCAATTTTAAGGATACGCGATGAGACCTGGTCAGAGCAAACGGATGCGCGGTCGCCCGTCGAACAACCGGCGCGGCCCCAATCCGTTGACGCGTTCTTACGAGTCCAACGGGCCGGACGTTAAGATTCGCGGCAACGCGCATCACGTCGCCGAGAAATATTTGCAGTTGGCGCGCGACGCGCATACGGGCGGCGATCCGGTTGCGGCGGAAAACTATCTTCAGCACGCCGAGCATTACTTTCGTCTAATCGCGGCCGCCCAGGCGGCGCAGCTTCATGCGCAGGGCGGCGGCGCTCGCCCGCCGGGCGAAGGCGAGGCCGACGAAATCGAAGACGAAGACGACTTTGGCGGCATGTCCGACCGTTTCGCCTCGCCCTCGGAGCGCGTCCCCGTTCCCTACGCGCCGCCGCCGCAGCCTTACCCGCCGCCGCCCGGCCCAATCGCTCCGCTCGCGAGCCAACCCTACGCCGAGCGGGCGCCCAACGAGAACGACCGCCAGGGCCAGGCCGATCGCGGCGCGTATCAAGGCCGTCAGGATCGCCCGAACAACCGTCATCAGGATCGCGGCCCTCGGCCCGACCGTCCGTTCGCGGATCGGCAAGATCGCCAGGGGGTGCTTCGCGACAATCGCGGCGGGCGCGACGGACGGCCGCGCGATTTCCGTCCCTACCGCGAACCGGCGCTTCCGCGCGAAGCCTCGGTTCCCGTCGAGGTGCCGGGAGCGCCGTCGGCTCTGCCCTCGTTCATCACCGCGGCGCCGCGCATCGTCGGACCCGAGGACGCCGGCGAGGCCCAGCCAGCGCCGATGGTCGAAAACGGCGCCGAAGCAGGCGCAGCGGCCGAATCCGGCGCGCCTCACGCCGAGCCGTCGGCGGATGGGCGCTTTCCCGGCCGCGGTCGGCGGCGGCGCTTACGCTCGCCTTACGGCTTCCACGCCGCCGAGGACCCGGGCGACGAGGGCGCCGACTCGCCGGTCGACGCGGACGAGACGCCGATCTCGGAATGACCCGGCGGGAGCAGCCCGGAATCGCCCTCGACGACGATTCGGATCAGCAAACGCCGAGGCCTTCGAACTTCGATTGAACGTGTTCGCGATCGAACGGTTTCATGAGAAAATCGTCGGCGCCGGCGTGCAGCGCGCGGGCGATCTGCGCGACATCGTATTCGCTGGTGCAAAACACGACTTTCGGCTTGTCGCCGCCCGGCATGGCGCGAAGCTCCCTGAGGAATTCATAGCCGTCGAGGACCGGCATGGAGCCGTCGACGAGAACCGCGTCGGGCATGAAGAACGAACAGGCCGCCAGCGCCTGCCGGCCGTCGCCCGCCTCGGACGCGCTCAAATGCATGCGCTCGAGAATACGGCGCGCGATTTTCCGGATCACCGGGGAATCGTCGACCACGAGCACCTGTTTCATTTCCTTCTTCCCGTTTTCGCCGATTGCGCGCCGTCGTCGCCCGTTGGATCGGGGCCGTCCTGCGCGAGGCGGAATTCACTGGCCGGGTGGAAAATCCCTTGGTGAATTCGTCCATTCGCCTCCAGCCCGACCCGACTCGGCCCCGCGACAACGCCGCGATCATGCCTTGCTCTCGTTAAGAAGCGTTGAAAGGCAATGCTCGACAATTCGTCACGCCGCGACCGCCTTCGCCGGCCGAGCTTCGAGCGTCACCGTCTCCGGCCCGGCGACGATCGCGACCTCCATGCCGCAATCGCGGGCGACGAGTCCGGCGAAAAACGGCTGGATCGTATGCGCGTCGACCGCGCCGCTCTCCGCGCGCCCGGCGAGGAGTTCGACGACGCCGTGGGCGAGCCGGGCTTTGGGCCCTTTGGCCTCGACGCGGATGGCGAGCGTTTCGTCCTGGCCGGTGAGATCGACCGTGACGACGCCGCCGCGCGGGATGGCCGACAAGGCGATGAGGTTGAGGTTGAGCAGCAATTTGACCTTGCTCTTGGCCGCGTATTGGCGCGTCGGGTTCCAAACGAGGCTGACGCGCTCGTTGGCGATGAGGCCGCGCGTCACCGATTCGGCGTCGCCGGTGTCGACGGCGGCGCCGATCGAGCCGGCGGCGCCGAAGGCCAATCGGCAGAATTGCAGCAGCGCCGACGCCGACGCGGCGCTCTTCTTGATCAGCTCGATCGCAACAGCGCGCATTTCCGGGTCTTTTTCGTCTTCGAGAACTTCAAGACCGTTGACGATCGCGCCGACCGGGCTGATCGCGTCGTGGCAGACGCGCGAGCAAAGCAGAGCGGCGAGGTCCATCGGTGCGAGGGCGACAATTGTCATTGGGCTTATCCTGTGGTCATAGCCGCCGTCGGCGCAGCGAATCACGCGAGCGGGCGCATGCGCGATCGTATCGGATTCGCCGGCGCCCCGCGACTGCGCAATGAAGTCGTTGATGCGAAGAACGGATTGTCGATGAGCTCAGGCGAGACCGCGAGGCCGTTCGATCTGGCGAGCGAATCACGCGACGCCATCGCGCGCTTTCTCGCTTCGATCGCGCTGGCGGCCGGGCCGGCGGTCATGGAGGAATATCGGCGCGGCGCCAAGGCGCGCGCCAAGCGGGACGGCAGCCCTGTGACCGCGGCCGACGAACGGGCCGAAGCGATCATCCGCGACCGGTTGATCCGGTTGGCGACGCGGATTCCGATCGTCGCCGAGGAGGCGACGTCCGCGGGCCAGGCGATCGAGATCGGCGAACGTTTCGTCTTGATCGATCCGCTCGACGGAACTCGGGAATTCGTCGCTCGCAACGGCGAGTTCACGATCAATGTCGCGCTCGTCGCCGCCGGCGTTCCCATCGCCGGCGCGGTTTACGCTCCCACGCTCGAACGTCTGTGGTTCGGCGGGGAGACCGCCTTTGCTTGTCCGGCGCCGGTCGGCGCCGGCCTGCCGGACGTCGCGTCGTGGCGGACTTTGCGCGCGCGGCCGGCCCCCGAATCCCTCATCGCCTTGGCGAGCCGGTCGCACGGCGATCCGGCCACCGAAGCCTTCCTCGCGCGTCTGCCAATCCGCGAGCGCCGCTCGGCGGGGTCGTCGCTGAAGTTTTGCGTCATCGCCGAAGGAGACGGCGACGTCTATCCGCGCTTCGCCCCGACGATGGAGTGGGACACCGCGGCAGGCGACGCGGTGCTTCGCGCCGCCGGCGGCGTCGTGCTCGCGGTCGAGGGCGGCCCGCTCCGCTATGGCAAGGTCGGCGCCGGATTGCGCAACGGCGGCTTCGTCGCCTGGGGCGACCCGCGTCTGGCGGCGCGATTCGCGCATCGTTAATAAAGCGTCAATCGGCCCCGGCGATAGTCGCCGAGGACGCCGTACGGCCGGGCGATTCGCCATCAAGGCGACACTTTTGCCGGAAAGGCTGATCTCGTGCGGTTGCGGCCGAGCCGACGACGGGCACAGGGGGAGAACAGCGATGTCGAGTTTGACGCGCCGGAAATTGCTGGGCGGCGCCGTCGCGGCGAGCGCCATTGTCTTGTCCCGTTCCGCTCTGGCCGATACGCCCGCTCCTTTCTCCCTCGATGAAGTCATCGAGAGCGGCCATCATTTTTTCGGCGCCGTCTCGCGCGGGCTCGCCGAGGTCGTGCAGGAGGCGGCCCGGCGGTGGGGTTTGCCCAACGGCTATATCCTCGGCCAGGAAGCGTCGGCCGCCTTCGTCGGCGGCCTGCGTTACGGCGAAGGGAAGATGTATACGCGCAACGCAGGCGACGAGAAGATCTTTTGGCAGGGTCCGTCGGTCGGCTTCGACGCCGGCGCCGACGGCGACCGAACGATGATGCTGGTCTACAACCTGCCCGCGGTCAACGCCATTTTCCGCCGCTTCGGCGGCATCGACGGCTCGGCGTATTTCGTCGGCGGCTTCGGCTTCACCGCGCTCGGCGCCGACAACGTGATCGTCGTGCCGATCCGCTCCGGCATCGGCGCCCGCTTGGGCGTGAACCTCAGCTACCTCAAATTCACGCCTCGCGCGACCTGGAACCCGTTCTAGACCGGTTCCGGAACAGTAAGAATCGATCGCGGGCGCCTGAATCGGGCGAGACGTGATTCGCCATTCGCGCGGGCCTCCTACAGCCCCGATCTCACACCAATGGCCCGAAACGCCGACCGCCGTCATGGCCGGGACAAGCCCACGGCTGTCGGGCACGGATTGTGCGTTCATGCCGCCCTCGCCATCGCGGCGTGAGCGCGGCTTGCGCGGCGCCGGCGAGAGGCTCGCGTCGCGAGCGTTGCGAATTCGAACAGGGTCGGCTGCGGTTCGGGTTTCGGCGGCGGCGAG
>JBEKAL010000145.1:0-9799 GCA_050015935.1 Roseiarcus sp. | reverse complement strand
GCCTCGCCAAGGACTGGGAAAACCGCAACCACAACGCCCTCGCCTTCCTCCGCCTTGCCTCCATCCGCCTCATGCTCAGAAAACTCTGTAATCCCTCATGAAGTCTCCGGACGGACTCTAAGTTACGGCCTGCTTCGCGGGCGTCAATAGCAAACACGCCGTCGCACACACTTATCTGCAACGGCGTCGCTTGCGTCACCATTACGGTATTGGCCACGTTAGCGTGTTATTGCGGAGTCGTGGCAGCAGTTGAACTCGCGTCTGACGGTGACGATCGAACCCGATATTGAAGATATCGGTGACGTCTAGCCAATGTGCGGCGAACTCCCGGCCACTGCACTCACTTGCAAACGCGACTCGCGGAGGTCCGCTTTGGGTCTAGGCTGTGTGAAAACTCGGCCTTCGCCTGAAAACGACCGCGCTCAACACGATTTTTGACGATTGGCGCGCCTCTGATCGCTCAGAATGCTCGAAAAACTGACGAAAATCGGCATGGCCCACGACTCGCCAGAGTTTTCACACCGCCTCGCTCGATTGCGGACAGCGCGCCAAATGAGGGCCTGGGCTGGCGCCGCGTTGGCGCGCTGTTCGCGCGCGAAGAGTTGCATGAGGGAACGAGGGAGAAGCGTCGGCATTTCGCGAGCGTAAGGCGAGCCGATCGCCCGGGGATCAGCCGCGCTTCTCGCGCGCCCCCCTTCCGGCCGGCTCCGCCGGCCACCTTCCCCGCGAGGGGGGAAGGGGGAAGGCTGGCCTTCACGTCGCCAGCGCCAGCCGCCTTCCGACCAGGTCGCGCAGGGCCGTGAGATCGCGGGCGAAAACGCGGACGCCCTCGGCGAGTTTTTCCGTCGCCATCGCGTCCTCGTTGAGCATCCAGCGGAAGCGCTTTTCGTCCATGGCGACGCGGGCCGGCGCGAGGCCCGGCGCGTCCGGCGACATCGCGCGCGCGAGCGGCCCTTGGTCGTGGGCGAGTTCGTCGAGCAAGTGGGGCGAGATGGTCAGCCGGTCGCAGCCCGCGAGCGCTTCGATTTCGCCGGCGTTGCGGAACGAGGCGCCCATCACCACCGTCTTGACGCCGTAGGTCTTGTAATAGGCGTAGATCGCGCGCACCGACTGGACGCCCGGATCGGTCTCGCCCGTATACGGTCCGCCGCCCGCCTTGACGTGCCAATCGAGGATGCGGCCGACGAACGGCGAGACGAGGAAAGCCCCGGCGTCGGCGCAGGCGATCGCTTGGGCGAGCGAGAAGATCAGCGTCATATTGCAATCGATCCCCTCGCGCTGCAGCGCGGCGGCGGCTTGCGCGCCTTCCCAGGTCGCGGCGACCTTGATGAGAATGCGCTCGCGCCCGACGCGGCGCGCTTCGTAAGCGGCGATCAGCGCCTTGGCCTTGGCGATCGTGCCGGCGGAATCGAAGGAGAGATCGGCGTCGACTTCGGTCGAGACCCGGCCGGGAACGATCCGCGTCAGCTCGGCGCCGAAATCGATCGCGAGGCGATCGGTGGCCGCGCCGACCGGAGCCCCGGCTTTGCGCGCCCAAGCGACCGCCTCGTCGAGGAGATGCGCATAGGCCGGCAATTGCGCCGCCTTCAGAATGAGCGTCGGATTGGTGGTCGAATCGATCGGCTTGAAGATGCGAATCGAGTCGATGTCGCCGGTGTCGGCGACGACCGTGGTCATGGCGCGCAATTGATCCAGTTTGCTCGGCACGGCGAGGCTCCATAGTTGGCTAGAATATATGCGATGCGACCGCGGCGCGCGCAAGGTCGCGCCCGCTCCGGCGCGCCACGATCGCCCTTGAGGTCAGTTCGGCGACGTCGGCGCGGCGGCCGGCGCCGCCGGATCGACAAAACCGCTGGCGTCGATGATCGACATCGTGTTGGCGTCCTGCGCGCGCGGCGTCGCCATTTGCGCGCCGATCGCGTGCAGCACGTCGGGCGTGTCGGCGTAGGCCGCATGGTCGATGAAACCGTCGGAATAGCTGGAGAGGTCGTAGACCTTGGCGCCGAGGTCTTCCAGCGCCTGACGATCCTCCGGTTTGGACGGATCGATGCCGCCGACGCGTCGGCGCGACTGGGCGATCGCGCTGGAGAGCGACAGCGCGCGATCGTTCGCCGTGGCGAAGACGGTCACTTTGGCGGGCCGGATATGCCTCATCTGCCCGGCGAAAACGTCCATGTCGATGTCGGGCGAGGCGAGCATCACTTCGCCGAGATGGCCGCCGAGGTCGCGATTGCCGCCGATCGAGGCCTGACTCAAGGCCTCCATCGCCAGCCAGCCGCCCATGGAATGGGCGAGGACATGGATCTTGCCGACGCCCGGCGTCGCCGCGAGGTCCTGCAGCAGATCCTGCAACGCGTCGCGCGAAGCCATCGCGCTGTCCTTGTCGGAGACATAGCCGAACAATTCGTGCTTCGTCGGCCAGGTGAACAGCACCGCGACGCCGCCGAAGCGGCTGTCGGCGGTGATCTGCGCGGCGCGCGCGCGCGCCTCTGCGAAGCTGGTGTTGAAGCCGTGCACGAACACCAGAACGTCGCGGTTGACGCCGATGCGGCCGGAAATGTGCGAAGCCAGTTCGGCGCGGAACTCGTCGCCGTCGAGTTCACGCTCGCCGGCGACGACGATGTGATCCTTGGCGTTGGCGGCGCCCCACATCGGCTCTTCGATGGAGCCCGCGCGATGACCGGGCGGAATCGTCATGGTGGCGAGCGCGTAATGCGCGCCGTCGGTCGAGGCTGCTTGCGCCGCCGCGCCGCTCTCGCCCTTGCGCGTCGAGGCGATGAAAACCTGCACCGGGCGCGCCTTGGGCGCCGCCGCCGTCGGCCTGCCGCCGAGCGAGCCGACATAATTGGCCGCGCCTTGGAGGTCGGTTGCGGCGCAGCCGGAGAGGGCGAACCCGAGCGCGACGAAGAGACCGAGGCGGACGAAGTCGACGAAATGCCTTCTCGCGCTGCGCTTCGCCGCGGCCATGACCTCGAATTCCCTGATTTGCCGACGCGATCGCGGACCGCCGTCCTTCGCGCCGCGCCCGGCGCCCGCGCGACATTCGCGCCGCTCATCGGCCAAGGATGTGGCGATAGTGAGACGCGCGGCGCCTGGCCGAAAGTCGCAGCCGCTCGGCCGGGCGCCGCGCTCTGCGGCCTCGAACGCCCGGGCCTGACGGCTCAAGCGGTTTGGCCGAGCCCCCGGTCGCCGCCGGCCCGGCTTGCTTCGATATGGTGGAGAAACTGCCGCGCGCATTCCAGCCAGGTGAAGCGCAGCGAATGTTCGTGCGCGCGTTCGCGGGGAATATCGAGGGCGGCCAGGCACGCGGCGTGAAGATCGTGGTCGAGCATGCCGGCGCCGCTTTCTCCGATCACGTCGAGCGGCCCGGCGACGGGGAACGCCGCGACCGGCAGGCCGCTCGCCAACGCCTCGACGAGGACGATGCCGAAGGTGTCGGTTTTCGACGCGAAGACGAAAACGTCGGCGCTGGCGTAAACGCGCGCCAGCGCTTCGCCGTAGAGCGCGCCGAGAAAATGCGCGTGGGGATAGCGGCGCTCGAGCGTCGAGCGCGCCGGGCCGTCGCCGACGACGACGACCGAGCCCGGCAGCTTCAATTCGAGCAGCGCTTCGAGGTTTTTTTCGACCGCGACGCGGCCGACGGAGAGAAAGATCGGACGCGGCAAGTCGACCGCGTCGGCCCGCCGCGGGCGGTAGAGAGCGTGATCGACCCCGCGGGTCCACACCTTGACGCGATCGAATCCGCGCCGGATCAGTTCGTTCCTGATCGACTTCGTCGGCGCCAAGGTGGCCGCCGCCGGCGCGTGAAACCGGCGTAGCGCGGCGTAGCTGACGACTTCGGGAAGGCGCGTGCGCGCGGCGATATATTCGGGAAAGCGCGTATGATAGCTGGTGGTGAACAGCTTGCCGCGCTTGCGGCAATAGCGCCGCGCGGCCCAGCCGATCGGGCCTTCGGTGGCGATGTGGATATGATCCGCGCCGGCCGCTTCGATGCGCCGCGCCACTTCCCAGGGCGAGGCCAGCGCCAGACGAATGTCGGAATAGGTCGGCATCGGCAGGGAGGGAAATCCCTGCGGCGTCAGGAAGATGAAATCCGCTTGCAGTTCGCGCGCCGCCGCCGACATCCGCTCGAGCGTGTGGACGACGCCGTTGACTTGCGGCCGCCATGCGTCGGTTGCGACCAATATGCGCATCAAGCCGCTTCCGCCTGCGCCTCCCCCGGTTGGTCGGCGCGCGCCGCCGCAGCCCGTTCGCGCTGGAGCTGCGCGAAGGACTTCGACCAGGTCATGACTTCGAGGGCGCCGTCGCCGCGTTCGACGACGAGCGAGCAGGATTCGACGAAATCGCCGGTGTTCACGTAGGTCACGCCGCCGATTTCGCGGATCGTGGGATAGTGGATATGTCCGCACACGACGCCGTCGGCGCCGCGCCGCTTCGCTTCCCCGGCGAGTTCGCGTTCGAACGAGCCGATGAAATTGACAGCGTTCTTCACCTTGAGTTTGGCCCAGGCCGAAAACGACCAATAGCCGAAGCCGAGAAATCGCCGGATCGCATTGAAGCGCGTGTTGACGAACAGCGCCGTGTCGTACGCCCAATCGCCGAAATGGGCGAGCCATTTGGAATGGCGCACCACGACGTCGAACTCGTCGCCGTGCGTGACGAGATAGCGCTTTCCGTCGGCCGCGACGTGCATCGCGTTGCGTACGATCTCGATGCCGCCGAAGGTCAGACCGACGAATTGGCGCGCGAATTCGTCATGATTGCCCGGCACGAAGATCATGCGCGCGCCATGGCGCACCTTGCGCAACAGTTTCTGGATGACGTCGTTGTGCGCCTGCGGCCAATACCAGCCGGAGCGCAGCCGCCACCCGTCGACGATGTCGCCGACGAGAAAGAAGGTGTCCGCGTCGTTGTGGCGCAGGAAATCCAACACCAATTCGGCCTGGCAACCCCGCGTGCCCAGGTGCAGATCGGAGATGAAGATCGTGCGGTAACGTCGGATCGTGTCGTCTGATTTGGCCAAGTGAGCCTCGTCGGTCGCGCCTGAACGGATGATCGCCAGTTCCCTTGCGCAGATTCTCATGTCGCGGAAATGACAGCGCAGCGCGCCGCGCTGCTTGCGACGACGAGGCAAATCGGCCGCGTTCATCGAGACGCCGAATCGGTTGTCGCTGTTGCGAACAAATCGGAAAGAACCGCGTCGCCGCCGGCGACGCGCACGCCCGCGATCAGGCGGCGACGTGCTTGAACATGTGTCGGCGCGCTTCGTCGTCCATCTCGGTCTTGAAGGCGAAGCGATCCTTCAAGCTCTTGGCGCGCGAAGCCGCGGGGCGCGCGTCGATCTCGTCGTGCAGCCGCTTGAGATGGGGAAAGCTCGCCCAGGCGTCGTCGCCGAGAATGCGGGGCGCCAAACGCGCCCAGCCCCACACGTCCATGTCGACGATCGTGTAGACGTCGCCGAGCATGTAGCGGCGATTGGCCAGGCGGTCGTCGAGCAGGGAAAAATGGCGCCGCGCCTCGTATTGATAGCGGTCGTTGGCGTAAGGGATTTTCTCCTTCGCGTAATACTTGAAATGGATCGCCTGACCGCAGAACGGGCCGACGCCGCTGGCGACGAACATCAGCCACGACAGCAGTTCGCCGCGAGCGGATAGGCTCGCCGGAGGCAGAAACGTTCCGGTCTTTTCGGCGAGGTAGAGCAGGATCGCGTTGCTGTCGAAGACGATCGTCTCGCCGTCGACGATGGCGGGAACTTTGCCGTTGGGATTCACCTTCAGATAGTCCGGCGCGAATTGCTCGCCCTTGCGCGTGTCCACGGGAATCGGGTCGTATGGCAGCCCGGCTTCTTCCAGAAACAGGGCGACCTTCGTCGGATTGGGCGATCCGTTGAAGTAGAATTTCAGCATGGACGTCTCCGCTCGTTTGGGCGCCTTGCGGCGCATGACCCGACTCCGTGTCGACGAACAGGCGAAAGGTGAGTTCGATCGCGCGCCAATGTCAATCGCCGCGAGCCGCCTATTCCAGCCCCGCCCGCGCCAGCGTCTTCTTGGCCCGCGTCCAATGCGTCAGATCTAGCATTTCGCCGTCGAGGGAGACGACGCCGGCGCCGGGCGCGGCGGCGAAGGCGGCGATCACGGCTCGCGCGCGCGCGATCGCCTCCGCCGAGGGCGTGAAGACTTCGTTGATGATCGGGACTTGCGCGGGATGGATCGCCATTTTTGCGGCAAAACCGTCGCGGCGCGCGGCGAGCGTTTCGGCGCGCAGGCCCTCGGCGTCGCGGAAATCGGCGAAGACCGAATCGATCGCGCTCACGTTCGCCGCCGCGGCGCCGATCAGCGTCAGCGCGCGCGCGAGCCGATAAGGCGCGGCATAGGCGCCGTCGGCGAGGCGATTGGCCTCCGCGCCGAGATCGGCGCTCAAATGCTCGCCGTCCCAGGCGAGGCCTTCGAGCCGGCGGCTGCATCCGATATAGCTGGCGAAGCCGAACAGGGCTCGCGCGCTCTCGGCGGCGATGGTGAGAATGCGCGTCGCGCCGTCGGCGAGGCCATGTTCGGCTTCATGAACCGCGAGTTTCGCGCCGAGTTGCTGCACGCTGGCGCCGCCGAGGCTGTTGGGCAGCAGGATCGCGTCCGGCGCCTCGGGCATGACGGCGTCGAGATCCGCGTCCGTGAGACCGCCGCCGATGGGATTGACGCGCACGATGAGGCGAGGGCGGGGCGCGCGCCGGCGCGCCTCGCGCAAGAACGCGGCGGCGGTCGCGCGAGCGGCGGACTTGGCGGGAGGCGCGACGGAATCCTCGAGGTCGACGATCAGCGCGTCGGCCCCGCTCGACAGCGCCTCGGCGAGCTTGTTTTCGTCGTCGCCGGGGACGAACAACAGCGAGCGCATCCTGCGAAATCCTCGAAATAGAGCCCGCCGCGCGGGCGAGACGGCGCCGATTGTGTCGTTTTGAACCTCTTTGCGCGCTCTCTTAATCGGGCGTTTACCGTAAATCGGCGAAGAATGACGCGATGACCAATTCGGGTGCGCTTCGGAGCCGGACGTGAGAGAGATCGAAGCCGACGCCGAACGGCCGCCGGCCCTCGACGTCGGCGAGCCCAGCATTGTGCGACGATTCCTCGCCTGGGCGCAAGGGGCCGACGCGGAAGGCCGCGCCGAGGCCGCGAGCGCGCTGGCGCGGGCCTATCTCTATTCCGATCTCACCGCCCAAGCGCGCGCCGAAGCGGCGCTCGGACTGACGGCGGTGCTCGACGACCCCTCCGCCCTGGTGCGCCGCGCCCTCGCCGAGGCCTTCGCCAGCGCCGCCGAGGCGCCGCGCCATATCGTGCTGGCGCTCGCCTGCGATCAATCGGAAGTGGCGAGCGTCGTTCTCGCGCGCTCGCCCGCGCTCGCCGACGCCGAACTCGTCGATTGCGCCGCGGTCGGCGACGTCGCGGCGCAGGCCGCGCTGGCGCGGCGCCCGCGCCTCAGCGCCGGCGTCGCCGCGGCGCTCGCCGAAATCGGCCGGCGCGAAGCGGTTCTCGCTCTCATCGACAATATCGAAGCCGATCTGCCGGCGAGCGCGCTGTGGCGCATTTTCGAACGGTTCGGCGAGGACGCCGAGACGCGCGAGGCGCTCACTTCGCGCGGATGGCTTCCCCCGGCGCTGCGCAACGAGCTGGCGGCGGCGACCGCGCGAGCGCTCGCCGATTTCGCCGCGCGCTGCGATTGGCTCTCGCCCCAGCGCGCCGAGCGCATCGCGCGCGACGCGCGCGAACAGGCGACCGTGACGATCGTGCGTTCCAGCGAAGGCGAGGAGCTCGGCGAACTCGTGCGCCGCATGCGCGATTCGGGAACGCTGACCGTCGCCGTGCTGATGCGCGCCCTGCTCAGCGGCGACCGCGGCTTCTTCATCCAGGCCCTCTCCGAGATTTCCGGCCTCCCCGAGCGGCGGGTCGCCGCCTTCGCGGCCAACCCCGCCGGCTGCGGCTTCGCCGCGCTCTATGAAAGAGCGCGGTTGCCGCGAGCGTTCCTGCCCGCGTTCCGCGCCGCCTTGGCCGGCATCGAGGCGTTGGGGCTTCCGCGCGGCGACACGATCTCGCGCGCCCTGGCGGAGCGGGTGATCGAAGCCTGCGAACGCCAAGGCGGCGCCGGCCTCGCGCCGATCCAGTCGCTGCTCTGGCGCCTCGCCGCCGAAGCCGCGCGCGAGGACGCGCGCGAATTCGCTCGCGGCGCGGCTCGCGTCGTCCCGCCGCGGCTCGCCGTCCCGCGGCTCGAGGCGCCGAACTACGCGCCTTTGCTGATCGAGGCGGTGGCCGCCGCGCTGGAGGACTTCGAAGCGCCGCCGGTGGAAGCGCCTGCCGATCCGCTCGAACTGGAATTCGAAGAGGGGTCGGCGCCGCCCGTGCAATTGCCGCCGGACATGCTCGCCGCGCTCGCCGAGGCGGCGTGAGAGCGAAGAACGCCCGGCGAGCCTGAACTTGAGACTCGCCCAGAAATACGCGCCGTTCGGCGACGCCGAAATTCAGGGGCCGCGCTTCACCCGATTTCCCTGTGACCCCACAAGTTAGCGATTGCATCGTCTGGCGCTTCGCGTATCCTGACCGCCGGCTGATCCGGCCACGCCGTCCACAATGGCGAAGCCCGCGGGCAGGAATTGAGAACGCCCCGTTGAACCTCTTCCAGGTGCGCACGGGCCTAGTGGACACGCCTTATTCAAGCACCGCCGGAGTGGTTCGATGCGCATAGAATTTTCCGACGCCGAGCGGCCGAAAGCGGCTGCGAAGTATCTCGTTCGCCTTTCTCCACACTTGAAGCTCTCGGCCACGCAGGAGGCGCTCGCCCGCGCGGTCGGGTATCGAGATTGGCATGAACTTTCCGCGAGCCTGCGGCCGGGCATCCCCGCCTTGCCTCTGGGAGATGAGCATAATGCCGCTGTTCGGGTGATCCTCGACCTGGCGGATGAACTGGGCTTGGCCGACGGGGACGTCCAGTTTGCGTTGACGAAGGCGCGACTGTTCGGGGCCGCCTGGTCATTGGACGAACAGCTCCGCATGCGGACCAGCATCTGGCGTCAGCAGGTCTTTGGACCGCCTGGGCGGGGTAAACCGGGCACCGTCGTCAAGGTCAGAGTAAGCGGTCGCCCGTTCCGACCCGCCTATCTTCGGATCGCCGGACGCCTGTCTTGGGTTGTCTACGACAACGGGCCTGGAGCCTGCGCCGACTTCGAGGTCGTCACGCCGCGCTCGCCACTGGCCGACTTCGTCCCCTCGCGGCTCTGGCTGCCTTACGGCTACTGGACGCTTGACGACGGATCGCACGTGATTTTCGCGCGCGACTACTTGCCGATGTGGCGGGTCGCTTCTGGCGTCGTCGAACGGCTTGAGCCGTGGTACTGGATTAACGGCATCGCCTCCACGTTCAATTTCGCGCAATCGCTGAACACGAGCGTATGGAGCGTCGGCGGGGCACGGGAGTTGGCATTGGCTCATCTGGCGCGGCACCGGGTTGTCGGACTGCCACGCCTCGTTGATGTCATGCCGCACCTGCTTGAGCCCGACGTGGAACGCATCGACCAAGCCGTTTCGCGGTTGTGCGAGCGTCGTGGCGGCGCGCGCCCGCCGCCCGCCTACGCTCGGCTGAACGAACGGCTCGCTTATGGCTGAGGTTGGATGAAATCGAGTTGGAAGACGGATGAGCCCTGCCTATCCGGTTAATGCAGACACCCGCTACATGTAGGGTGTGTCCATGCGCCGGAATAAAGGTCGGCATAAGTCGGCGCCTCAACCCCGCCCGCGATGCCGAGCAGCGAGCGGAAGGC
>JBEKAL010000144.1:0-9868 GCA_050015935.1 Roseiarcus sp. | reverse complement strand
TGGCGCCTCACGAATCGACGCCACGCAAGGAATCACAAAAGAGTCGGGCTCTTCAAGCGATTTTCTCCACCGCCGACAACCGACTCAAATGACTCGAAAAGTCTCTGGACGGACACTTAGACGCCCGTGAAGGACCTCCGCCCAAACTTCCTGTTCCCGACCTCAGGAGAATCGCGAGCAAGCGCGACTTGCTCACCTTTTTGACATGCGCCACGTGTCGGCCAGGGAACTCGTGACGCACGCGTCCATCCAAGCGTAACAGCCAGGGCCGGAACCGCGGTGACGAGCGGCTCAAAGCCATTGATAAGCCCCGCGGATTCCGTCGTCGAGGCCGACACTCTTTGAGACGACAATCGGAGAGTGCGTCACCTTGCGGCGCGAGACGTTGCATTTCACTGAAGCATTTTCCCGCGCACGAGCCGTTCGAGGGTGAGGCCGATGAACAAAGTAACTACGGCAAATGAAATCATATAAGGCTTGTCGAGTATCGTGCCCCCAAAGCCGTCATAATAGGCCGAGCGCATCCATTCCACACCTTGCACGGTAGGCAGATAGGAGAGCGGCGTGCGAGCGGCTTCCGGCAGGGCATCGGGCACGAACACGATGCCCGAAGCTAGCCATAAAACAACCTGAAAGAGGAAAAATGGGGTCATCAAGGCCGGAACGGCGCTGATGATGATCGCCGTGACCACGCCCCAGGCGAGACCGAGCAATATCATCGCGAGCAGCGCCAGGATCGCCTGGACGACATCGAGCGGCATGAAATCGATCCCGAAGGCCCAGAAAATCGCGCAGACGATCAACACGATGAGCCCGGCGTTGAGCACTTCGACGATGGCGCTCGCGAAGACAATGTCCGTGAACTTCACGATGGGAAAAGAGAGAAGCGGCCGGTTGAGTACCGTGCCCAACACGATGAATCGCGCCATATATTGAAACGCGAAGAAGGGCACGATTCCCGTCGCGAACCAGAGCGCGGCGCTGTCGCCATAGGGCGACGCGCGGCCGAGCCCGGCATTGATGAGGAGGATGATGAGGATATGCGATAGGGGAAAGCCGACCCCCATCATGAGAAAACCGAACTCGTTGCCGCCGACCCGTGTCTTGATATTGCGCAGCATCAGCGCATGCAGAATCCGCCCCTGCGCCTTCAGCATACCGACCGTGTCGAGCGCATAATCCGTCTGCATCGCCATTGTCGGCCCCGCTCCTCAATATCTGTGATCTTCCACCGCCGCGCCGATCAGCGCGAATATGCCCCAGACAATCGCCAGCGCGATGGGGATCAGCAGCGACAGCGCCAACCGCTGCGGAAATTTCGCCTCCTGTGGCAGGGCGGGGGGGACGAAGACGGTGACGTAGATGGCTTGCGCCTCGGCCTTCTGGCGGGCGCGCTCGAGGCCGTCCTGGGCCATCTCGTAGAGCTTTTCGGCGAACTCGCGCTGCAATTCGAGCTGCTCGAAGCGGCTGAGGACGCCGGCGACGCTCGGCCCGCCGTCGGTCGCGGCGCCCGTCAACTTGGACTTGAGGTCGTCGATCTGCCGGTCGAGCCCCTCGAGCCGCGTTTTCAACGCCTGGACGGTGGGCGCATCCTCGGACATCGCCCGCACGGCGACGAACAGGTTGTTCTGCAGCTTGATCTTCTCGCCGAGCGCGGCGGTCAGCAGCGTGCCGGTCGAGGTCGCCGCAGAGACGGGGTCGATCATCCCTTCCTTGTCGCGGAACGCGCGCAGATCGCCGAGCGCCGCCACGACTTGCGCCTCGCTGCGGCGCACTTCGCTCTCGGCCCGCTTCATCGCGTCGTCGCGCGCGCGCGCCGAAACCGCATTGGCCAGCGCCTCGCTCGCCGCGATGACCGCCTGGGAAAGGGCGAGCGCGTCCTCCCGGCGGAAGGCGCGGACGTTGACCGTCAGCACGCCCGAGGGCGCGTCGACATAGACGGAGACCATGCCCTGCCAATAGGCCAGCAATTCCTCGACGCTCGCCCCGTCCTTGAGGCGGGCCCAGAAATCGGCCTCGGGGCGGCGGAAGATTTCGCGCAGGTCGAGCGTCTTGGAGAGATCGTCGATGATGGCGCGGCTGCGGATGTAGGTGGCGATGATATAGGCGTCCTGCCCCGCCATGACCGGCGTCCCGATCGAAACGGTAATCGACGAAAGCGCCGAATTCAACTTGTCGCCGAGCGTTTCGATCTGCGCCGAACGCACGGCGAAGCGCGTTTCGGCGACGAATTGGTCCGAGGCGAGGAAGGCGAAATAGACGGCCGCGGCAAAGGCGGGAGCGACGACCAGCAGGAGGAAGCTGATGAGGTAGACGGGCGGGCGCGTGCGCGGCGCGGCGACGGCGATCGTCCCTTTCGCGCCTTCGATGATCGTCGGCGGCGGCGGCGGACGCCTCCCGACGATGCGGCGCACCAGCGCCAGCGCGCCCCCCGCGGGGACTGGCGACACAACCTTCGGCTCGGCCGTCGCGAGTTCGGCGCGCCGTTCGTCCGTTGTCGCCTCGCTCTTAACGTCCATCCCCCGTCCGATCGCCGTCAGTCAAAACCGCCGCGCGCCGAGGCTGACGCGTCGCGCCGGCGATGATACCATTTCTCGCCGAGAATCACGCCAATTTCTTGAATGCGCTCGCGACGTGGCCATAGAGCTCCAGGTCCTTCTCCAGCAAGGGCTCGACGATGCGGCTGCGCTTGAGCGCCCGGGCGAGCGACCCGACAGAGCGAAACTTGGTGAAGTCCGGCAATCCCATGGGATCGCATTCGGTCATCTCCGCGATCGCGTGCAGAATGGTCTCGGGTTGGCGGCGCAGGCCGACGATGGTGAACGACGCCAGCTGGTCGAGCGCGGTCGAGACCGCCCGCCCCGGGGGCATTTCGTCGGGCGTGCGCGCCGTCAGCTGACGAACGACGGGATTGGAAAGGGCGTGGGCGACGCCGGCCGGCATTTTGTACAGCGCCTTGCGTAGCGCGTCTTCGTCGTGAACGGGAAGCGACTGCGCGAATTCGATCGTCGAATGCATGCTCATGCTGTCGCGCATGCCCAACACGTCCGCGCCGACTTTCTTGATCTGGCCCAGCACGAGCAACCGTTCCGCCATCTCCTCGAAAGGGTGATGCATCACGAATATCGTGTCGAAGAACGTGTCTATGTAGTGCCGATAGTTATTATATAGGATGCGCCCCGACAGATAGATCGAATTGACGTGATTCAACAAGAACAATTGTGTCGTGGTTTCGCGGCCGAGCGCTTCGATGCCGCGCGCAAAATACTGGAATTTCGGCTTGAGGGTGTCGTCTAGGCGCCACAACGGGAACAGGTGGGTTTCGATGCGCAGAATTTTCTTGCGCAAATGCTGCGGGTTGGGCCGGCGATAGATCAATAAATTGGTGTCGGCGTCGTAGAGTTCGAGGTCCGCCATGCCGGCCAGCCCCGGCAAGGCGCGTTCGTGAATGCGAAATCCGCAGGCGCCGGTTTGATGCCGCCCCGCGTCCACCAACGCCTGCCGCGTCTCGTTGGCGGGCAACGAAAGCACCTCTTTGCCGTTGCTGCGCGCGACGACCGTCGCCACGCCGGCGGCGCTGTCGGGCACGATATAGAAGACGATGGCGTCGCCCATGTCGGCTTCGAGGTTGAACAGCATTCCTTCGCTCGCTCCGGCGACCGCGCCTAGGCCATGTAGTTGCGCACCGTCAGCGCCAGCCCGCAGAGCATCCCCCACAGCGCCAGACAGCCGGCCAAAAGCAGAAACGAATACAAAAGCCGCTTCGGATATTGCGCCTCCTGCGCCGCGACGGGCGAAACGAAGGTCTTCAGATACATCATCTTGCGTTCCGCGTTGATTCGCGCGAGTTCGAGCGAAGCCGCCGCGCCGGCGTAGAGGCGCTCGGCGATCTGCCGTTCGAGATCGAGTTCGCCGAACGTCGTCATCGCGCCGGCGATGGTCGGATCGGCGCCGGGTCGCGATTGGCTCGAGGTCAGCTTCGATTCGATTTCCGCGATCTGCGCCTGCGTCACGTCGATGCGCGATTTCAGCTCGCGCATTTGCGGCGCCGACTCCAGCACATACTTGAGCTGGGCGCCATACTCCTGCTGCATCGCCAGGAGGCTCGCCTTCGTCTCGGTCACCAGCTTGTTGAGGCTCTCGGCGGATTTCGCCGCATCGAGCAAGCCGGAATCGTTGCGCGCCTTTTCCAGCGCCGCGCGCGCCTCGGCGAGCCGCTTCGAGGTGCGCTGCAGCTCCTGTTCGGCGTTGACGACCGCGTCGCGATTGATGCGGTCATTCATATCGTTGATCAACCCTTCGCAGACGTCGAGCGTCGCCTGGACCAGTCTGCGGGCGTCTTCCGGCCTGAAGGCGCGGATCTTCAATTCGACGATGCCCGCCGGCATCTTGATCGCGACGTCCGACATGCCTTGCCAGTATTTGACGAACTTTTCGATCGGCTTTTTCGGATCGAAGCGCGCAAGCCAATCCGCCTTGGGATTGGCGTAGACATCCCGGATATCGGCGGTTTTCTGCAGGACTTCCAGCGCCGCGCGGCTATGGATGTAATTGGCGACGATCTGGGTGTCCTGGATGATGGCGAGCGCGGGAATCCCGGTAAGGGCGCCGAGCCCGTCCGGCGCCGGCGCCTCGCCGCCCGAAACGGTGAAATCCGCCACCGAGACGAATTGATCGGCGGCGATGAAGCCGTAATAAAGCGCGCCCGCCAGGCTCGGCGCCGCGACTATCATGAAAAAGCTGGCGATGACCGCCCAGCGCATCGCCCGCGCGCCTCGTCGGCCCTCAAAGCCGCCGCTGCTGTAGGCCTTGCGCGCGCGCGCCGACATTCGCGAACGGCGCGCGGCGTCCGAAAGCGCCTGGGAGACCTGTCGGATCCTCTTGAGCGCGGTGCCCGGCTTACGCGCCTCTTCCGCGCCGTCGTGCAAGTCCAGGCCTGAATCGTCAAAACTCATCGTCGGGGCTCCGCGCGCAAGGGAAAGCCTCGCGCTCTTTCAACGAAATCGCGCTTTGCTCATCGGTTGAGACGATTGTAGGTCTCAATCGCGCTGTCCACCGAGCTGAACATGATCATTTGCCCGTCGACCAGCACGGCGCCGCGATCGCAATAGTCCTTGATCGTCCCCATGGAATGGGAAGCGATGATCACATCCGCGTTCTTGCGCCGCTGTTCGAACGCCTGCTGGCAACGCGCCGCGAACCGCGCGTCGCCAACCGCGGTAATTTCGTCGATCAGATAACAGTCGAACTCGATCGCCATGGAAACGCCGAAAGCCAGACGCCCCATCATGCCGGACGAATAGGTCCTGAACTGAACGTCCATATAATCCCCGAGCTCCGAGAAATCCTCGACAAAATCGAGGGTCTTGCGACAATCCGCGCCATAGACTCGGCTGACGAATTTCACGTTCTCGCGCCCGGTCATCAACGGATGAAATCCGCCCGCAAATCCCAGCGGCCAGGAAACCCGCACCGACCGGCGAATGCGGCCCGCGTTGGGGAGTTCGGTTCCCGCGATCAGCCTCAAGGTCGTCGATTTGCCCGCGCCATTGACGCCCAGAAGCCCATACGAGCGTCCCGGTTCGAAAACGGTCGAGACGTGGTCGAGCACGATCTTTACGAAGCCCTCCGTCCGATAAAATTTGAAAATCCGATCGAGGTGTATCATGTTGCGAACCTCGCATCGCCCGCTGGAAGCGGACCGGCCTGGGCCGCAGCAGCCGCTGAGGGATGATCAGCGTTGAGTCGAGACAAAGCGCCGATTTCGTGACGTTCCTTCTGTTCCCCCTTCAATCTGGAGCCCTTGTTACGACAAAGGCGCGCAGGGCTCAACTCGCATGGGCCGCGTTCAACGGCGGCGACGCGTTAATTGCAAGCTTTGGCCGTCGCTGGGCTCGCCGCTTTCATGGAAATCGGCCGACCAAGGAGGCCGCCGTTTGTCTTTGACTGCGAAGGTTCACCGCCGCGGCGCGATGGCGAGGCGCTTCGTCATTCGCACTTGGCGATTCGCACTTAGAGTCAGCGGCGTCTCCGCTTTGCAGGCAGCCTATCGGCGCCGTTACGGGAAGACGCACGCGGCAAAGTGTCTCGAGCATATGACCGCGCTGGCGGCGGAGGAGAAAAGAAATCGGGCGCCGCCCGCTGCGGAGGCGGAGGCGCTGATCGCCTTCGTCGTTCCCGTCTACAACGCCAAGCCGGACTATCTCGACGATCTCATCGGATCGATAAGACGGCAAACGCCCGGCGCCTGTCGCCTAGTGTTGAGCGACGATGGATCTACGGAGCGTCGCACGCGCGCCTGGCTGTCAAGACATGAAAACGACCCCGGCGTCAGCGTGGTCTGGAACGTCGCCAATCGCGGAATCGCGACCGCGACCAATGCGGGAATCGCGCGCGCTGAGGCGCCATGGATCGGGCTCCTCGATCACGACGACGCGCTCGCGCCTTTCGCCGTCGCTCGAATCTCGCGCGCGCTCGCGGAAAACCCGGATTGCCAGTTTCTCTATACCGACGAAGTGATCACCGACAAAAATCTCCGGCCGGTAGACTTCTTCTTGAAGCCGGCTTGGGACCCCGTGCTGCTCTCCGGCGTCAACTACATCAATCATCTTTCTTTATATAAGCGCTCCCGACTGATGGAAATTGGCGGTCTGCGCGACGGATTTCAGGGATCGCAGGATTACGATCTGCTGCTTCGTTACACGAAGGGCCTGAGCCGAAACGAGATACGCCATTTGCCTTACCCCGCTTACCTCTGGCGGCGCGATGGGGCGAGCCATTCCGTTCGTTTCATGGAAGCGGCGACCGACAACGCCCGTAGAGCCCTCGCCGAGCATTTTTCTCAAACGCATCGCAAGATCGCCGTCAGCGGAGCGGTGACGCCGGATTTGCACCGCGTTCGCTTCGATACGCGTCGGCAGCAATGGCCTCTCGTCTCCGTCGTCATTCCCAACCGCAATTCGCTCGCCTTGATCAGCCGAGTTCTCGACGGATTGACGCAGGGCGCCGACTATCCGAATCTCGAGATTATCGTGGTCGACAATGGCACCGACGATCCCGCGGTTTTGTCGTTGTACCGGGATTGGGAAAAGAGTTCGACGCCCTTCCGCGCGCGCATCGACCTCGAGCCTTTCAATTTCTCGCGGTCGATCAATCGAGGCGTCGCGATGGCGAAGGGCGCGCTCGTTTTGCTCCTCAACAACGACATAGAAATCGTTGAGCGCGATTGGTTGAAGGAGATGGTGTCCTGCTTTGAATTTGACGACGTCGGCGTGGTCGGGGCTAAACTGCTCTATCCCGATCGGACCATTCAACACGTCGGCGTCATCGCGGGCCTCGGCGGATATGCCGGCCATTGGTTCATCGGACAAGACAAGGATTTTCCCGGCCCGATGGGTCGCCTGCGCGTGCGCCAGTCGCTGTCCGTCGTGACGGGCGCGTGCATGCTCGTGTCGAAGGACTGTTGGCGATCGACGGGCCCGCTAGACGAGGATGTGTTCCCGATCGCTTACAACGACGTCGACTTCTGCCTGCGGGCGCTCGACAAGGGTTTTCGCGTGGTTTGGACGCCGTTTGCGACCCTGATCCACCACGAGTCCGCCACGCGCGGCAGCGATGAGACAAGAGAAAACATCGATCGGTTCAACCGCGATAAGGCGAACCTTCGCGACCGGCATCGCACGGACACCTATGAAGATCGGTACTTTAGCCCGTGGTATTCCAAGCGCGACTCCTATCCCTATCCCATTTTTCTTGACCGCCTTCCCCCGGCTCGCTGATCCGGCTGGCCAAGGGATCGTCCGTGTTCATGGCCGCCGTTCGCCGCGAGGCGTCGCGCGAGAAAGGGATTCGAGCGTCAGGCCCGAAGTCTGCGGCCGTCGGGGGGATGTGTCGGCTTATGTCCCGGAAGCTTCGAGCAGTGCGGCGTCAACTCTCGCGGGATGGTGACACCGCTGCGACTTTCGAATATCACCGCATCCCGTCACGAGCCAGCGACCCAATGAAGTTTCCTTGGAACAAAAAGACCTCGAGGCGCGATCGCAACCCTGCGGACGATGGAAGTGTGTCGCGATTGATTTTCAAAGAATACGAAGAAAGGTTCCCATCGCAGCAGAATGCGATCGAGCTGTTGAAAGGTTGGAATACAGCGTTTCCACCGCATCTCAATTTATCGGCCGGACGACTAGCGCTTTACGATGATGTTCGCGTCCGATGGGCAATCGACCAATTCGGGGATATCCGTGGCTGCCGTACACTTGAACTTGGACCCCTCGATGGAGCCCATACGTATATGCTCGTAAACGCCGGAGCAATAGTCGATGCGGTCGAATCACACAAGAATGCGTTCTTGCGATCACTGGTATCTAAAGAAATATATCGTCTAAATAACCTACGACTATACCTTGGTGATTTCGTGAAATGGCTAGAACAGTCAAATGAACAATATGATCTGATATTCGCATGCGGCGTTCTTTACCACATGAACGATCCTCTTCGGCTGCTGCGGGCGATCGCCGATCGGGCGCAGTCCGTCTACTTGTGGACCGTTTGCGTGACAGACGACCAGAGACAGACGTCTCGTATCGAGCCGTTGAATGGCCGGCAGATGCGACTTTACAAAGAGAGCTATCACGGTGTGGACTCCAATGATGACTATTGCGGCGGAATGGAGGACGAACACTATTGGATGCATCGCGACGATATTCTAAGCGCTCTTGAGATTTTGGGCTTTTCGCGCATTACCGTCTCGACCGACGAGCGAACGAACGTCCACGGACCGGTTCTCTCACTCGTAGCGCGCAAGCCCGACGTCGAAGCGCTGCCACCTTGACAAAAGAATCGTGGTATTTGTTGCGACGATCTGGTTTAAAGGCGCGTTGGATTTGGAGGCCAGTTTTGAGGCCACGACTCTCTCCAACACGAGCTTCGACCAGGAATTGAGAGGACCAATTATGATAACGTCCGTGTCAAACGTGATAAAGTATGTACTTCGTGATCGGAAGCCATCGCCTAAGTCTGAATTTAAATATAGTCGTACCGAATATAAGAAACAATGGAATTCCGTTTCTCGGTCTATAGATGACGCAAAAATGGCGGTCAGCGGCTATGTGGACGAGGATCTTTACGCCCAGACGGGACGCGGGACCGTCGAGATGCTGCAACAATTTGTCGGTGTTTCGCGTGATGATGTCTTCCTTGAGATCGGCGCCGGCGTTGGCCGGGTTGGGGCGGCGCTAGCGCCGCTTTGCCGCCATTGGATCGGCGCCGACGTTTCCGAGAATATGGTCAAGCACATGAAGCACCGCCTTGCGGCTTTGCCCAACGTGAGCGCGATCGCAGTTAACGGCTTCGACCTGAGCAACGTACAATCAGAGTCCATTGACGTTGTTTACTGCACGGTCGTTTTCATGCATCTCGAAGAATGGGACCGCTATAATTACATTTTGGAGGCCTTCCGAGTACTAAAGCCTGGCGGTAGGTTGCTCGTGGATAACGTAAACTTGCTATCGGATGACGGATGGAAGTTTTTTGAAGAACATCGGGCTTTGCCGCCAACCGAGCGGCCAAGCCAAATTAGTAAGACCTCGACGCCACAGGAGTTGGAGACTTATTTTCGTCGTGCCGGCTACGACGCGATCAAGCAAGAATTCTCGGGCCTTTGGGTTTTCACTTATGGCACCAAACCTGCCGGTCAACCGGCATAGTGGACGCCCCCCGTGCGGCAGCAATGTCTTCGCGCGGCCTGTTAGAGCGGGTCCCGAATAGTCAGAATCGATAGGGGTTTCCCCAATCGGGGGAGATGTGATTCACCATTCGCGCCGGGAAGGAGGCCGGCAGGGATGGCGAAGCCTTTTTCGCAAGACTTGCG
>JBEKAL010000143.1:0-11210 GCA_050015935.1 Roseiarcus sp. | reverse complement strand
GCGCTGCGTCTTCTCCATCTGGCGCTTGACGCGCGTGCGGATGCGCTTCTCGACCTGCAGAACCGAGATTTCGCTCTCCATCAGGCCCAGGCACTTCTCGAAGCGCTTGACGATCGAATGGACCTCGAGGATCGCCTGCTTGTCGGCGAGTTTGACCGCCAGATGCGAGGCGATCGTGTCGGCGAGCTTGCCGTAATCGTCGATCTGGGTGACGGCTGCGACGACCTCGGGCGAGATCTTCTTGTTGAGCTTCACGTAATTCTCGAACTCGGACACCACCGAGCGCGACAAGGCCTCCGCCTCGATCGGATCGATCGGGTCGTCCGCCACCGCCACGGCTTCCGCCTGATAATAGCCCTCGGTCGGCAGATAGGCTTTGATTTGAGCGCGCGACTCGCCTTCGACGAGAACCTTCACGGTGCCGTCGGGCAGCTTCAGCAACTGCAAGACCTTCGCCAACGTGCCGGTGGCGAAGATCGCGTCGGTCGCGGGATCGTCGTCGGCGGCGTTCATCTGCGTGGCCAGCAGAATCGGCTTGTCCGCCTTCATCACTTCCTCGAGGGCGCGAATCGACTTTTCGCGTCCCACGAACAGCGGCACGATCATGTGCGGGAACACGACGATGTCGCGCAGCGGCAAAACCGGATAGGTTCCGAGCGAGCCGGGAGCGATAGTCTTGCGGATGCTGGTCATGGTCGATCCTGTTCCTTGTGACCCGGGCGCGAGCGATACGCCGCCTCGAGCATGAAACGCCAATCTGCCGACGAGTCCCGACCCAGATCAAAAAGGCGCCGGATTTCGTCGCCATACGCCGGCCGGGATCAACGACCCGCACCCACGCTTCGACGCTTGACGGGGTTCGCGTCGCTTAGGACGCAAAACCGGTCGCCGACCTAGATGGCGGCTGGTCGCGCCGGTTTCAAGCGTCAATGGCGCCCGTTCCTCGGCGCGGGCGTTTGCTCAGCCCGTCTTCTCGGCGCGCTCGGAATAGATGTAGAGCGGCCTTGCCTTGCCGTCGACCACTTCGGGCCCGATCACCACCTGCTCGACCCCGTCGAGGGTGGGAAGATCGAACATCGTGTCGAGCAGTATGCCCTCCATGATCGAGCGCAATCCGCGCGCGCCCGTGCGCCGATCGATCGCCTTCTTGGCGACGACGGTCAGCGCCTCTTCCTGGAAGGTGAGGTCCGTGTTCTCCATTTCGAACAAGCGCTGATATTGCTTGACGAGCGCGTTTTTCGGCTCGGTCAGGATTTTCTTCAGCGCGTCCTCGTCGAGATCCTCGAGCGTCGCGATGACCGGCAGACGGCCGACGAATTCCGGGATCAGGCCGAACTTGAGCAGATCCTCGGGCTCGACCTCGCGGAACACCTCGCCGGTGCGCCGATCGTCCGGCGACTGGACCTTGGCGGCGAAACCGATCGACGTTCCCCTGCCGCGCGCCGAGATGATGCGCTCCAGGCCCGAAAACGCGCCGCCGCAAACGAACAGGATGTTGGTCGTGTCGACCTGTAGGAATTCCTGCTGTGGATGTTTGCGCCCGCCCTGCGGAGGCACGCTGGCGATCGTGCCCTCCATGATCTTGAGCAGCGCCTGCTGCACGCCCTCGCCCGACACGTCGCGGGTGATCGACGGATTGTCCGACTTGCGGCTGATCTTGTCGATTTCGTCGATGTAGACGATGCCGCGTTGCGCGCGCTCGACGTTGTAGTCGGACGCCTGCAGCAATTTCAGGATGATGTTCTCGACATCCTCGCCGACGTAGCCCGCCTCGGTCAGGGTGGTCGCGTCGGCCATGGTGAAGGGAACGTCGAGGATGCGCGCGAGAGTCTGGGCGAGCAAGGTCTTGCCCGAACCCGTCGGCCCGATCAGCAGAATGTTCGACTTGGCGAGTTCGACGTCGCTGTGCTTGGTGGCGTGATTGAGTCGCTTGTAATGATTGTGCACCGCGACGGAGAGTACGCGCTTGGCTTGCGGCTGGCCGATCACGTAATCGTCGAGCACCTTGCAGATTTCGCGCGGCGTCGGAATGCCATCCTTGCTCTTGACGAGTGCGGTCTTGCTCTCCTCGCGGATGATGTCCATGCACAATTCGACGCATTCGTCGCAGATGAACACGGTCGGACCGGCGATGAGTTTGCGCACTTCGTGCTGGCTCTTGCCACAGAAAGAGCAATACAGTGTGCTCTTGGCGTCGCCTTCGGCCTTGGCCATTGTCATTCTCCGTTCCGGCCGCTCCAGTCGATGCGATTCAGCGGACGCCCGACTGCACAGCGTAGATAAAGCATCCTAACAAACCGTAGCGCTGGACTTGTCCGCTCCGCCAACGCCCGACGCACAATACGCTCTCCGCGAAACGCCGACGAAACGGACGCGCGGCCTTGGCGACAGGCAACCACCAATCGCCATGCAAAATCAAGTCTGCCACGCCGCCGCTCGTCGCCCGGCAGCCGCGGGCGAGCGGCCCGCCGCTCGATTCGAATGCTCCGCCGCCTGGCTAAGGCGCTGTTATCAGATCGGTTTCACCTCTTCGGGTTCGCTCGCGCGCTTGACGACGACCTCGTCGATGATTCCGAAACCCTTGGCCTCCTCCGCGGACATGAAATGGTCGCGATCCAACGTCCGCTCGATCGCCTCATAGGTTTGCCCGGTGTGTTCGACGTAGATCTCGTTGAGGCGCCGCTTCACCTTGAGGATGTCCTCGGCATGGCGTTGGATGTCGGAGGCCTGTCCCTGGAAGCCGCCGGAGGGCTGGTGGACCATGACGCGCGAATTGGGCAAGGCGTAGCGCATGCCCTTCTCGCCGGCGCACAGCAGCAGCGAGCCCATCGAGGCGGCCTGGCCGATGCACATCGTCGTCACTTTCGGCCGGACGAATTGCATCGTGTCGTAGATCGACAAGCCGGCGCTCACGACGCCGCCCGGCGAGTTGATGTACATCGCGATCTCTTTCTTGGGATTGTCGGCCTCGAGAAACAGCAGTTGCGCGACGACGAGCGAGGCCGACACGTCCTCGGTCGGCCCGACCACGAAAATGATGCGCTCCCGCAACAGGCGCGAAAAAATGTCGAACGAACGCTCGCCCCGCGCCGATTGCTCGATGACGATCGGAACGAGGTTGTTGAAGTAATAGTCGACGGGATCGCGCATGGGTCTCGCTTTCAGGGAATCAGTCGGCGTCGCAGAGCTGTAAGATAGGGGCGTCGTCGTCGTTGTGAAAGGGGCGCAATCGAGGCGCCCTTTTCGGGAGGAAAAAGCGCGCCGCGGCCGACTCGGCCGTCGCGGCGGGCGCCGCCTCGACGGCCCTTCGCCGCGCTCATCGCCGCGCGGCGAAGGCGAGGCAGCTTATTTCGCCGGGACTTCGTCGTCGTCGGCTTGCAGCAGCTCCTTGGCCGTCACCTTACGGTCCTCGACCTTGGCGAGGCCGAGGATGTGGTCGACGACCTTTTCCTCGTACATGGGCGCCCTCAGCACCGCCAGCGCCTGCTGGTTGTTGCGGTAGAAGTCCCAGACCTGCTTCTCCTGGCCGGGGAAGGCGCGGGCGCGCGCGACGAGCGCCTGCGTCATTTCCTCGTCGCTGATCTTGACGTTCGCCCTGGCGCCGACTTCGGCGAGCAGCAGCCCCAAGCGAACGCGGCGCTCGGCGATGGCGCGATATTCCGCGCGCGCCGCCTCCTCGGTGGTGTTTTCGTCGGCGAAAGTGCGGCCCGAGGCCTGCTGCTCGCGCTCGACCTGCGCCCAAATCGAGGCGAACTCCTGATCGACGAGCCCCTGCGGCACTTCGAACGAATATCGCGCCGCGAGCCCGTCGAGCAGCTTGCGCTTGACCTTCTCGCGCGAGCGTTGCGCGTATTCGGCGCCGATGCGTCGGCGCGCCGCCTCCTTGATCTGATCGAGGCTTTCCGCGCCCAGGCTCTTGGCGAATTCGTCGTCGATGGCGAAAGGCTCCGGCGCCGCGATGGACTTCACGGTCACGTCGAAATCGGCTTGCTGGCCGGCGAGCTTGCGCGCCGGGTAGGCCTCGGGAAACGTCGCGTGAATCGCGCGCCGCTCGCCCGCGACCGCTCCAAGGAGCTGTTCCTCGAAGCCGGGCATGAAGGTGTTGGAGCCGAGCGCCACTTCGACGCCCTCGCGGGCGCCGCCCTCGAAAGGCTCGCCCTTGATCGCGCCGACGAAATCGACCGTGACGCGATCGAAATTTTCGGCCTTGGCCCCCTCGGGCTTGTCGGAATAGACGCGGCGATCGAGGATCAGGCGCTGCAGCGCGGCCTCCACTTCGCCTTCCTCGACCTCGGCGACCGGCCGCTCGAGTTCGAGATCGGAAAACTCGCCGACCTCGAATTTCGGCAGCACCTCGAGCGCGATCTTAAAGTTGAGGTCGCCGCGCGCCTCGAGGGCCGCCTCGATCGCGTCCTTGTCGGTCGGAAGTTCGACCTTGGGCTCCAGCGCGAGGCGCAGGCCGTTTTCGTCCACGATCTGCTTGTTGGCGGCGTTGATCGCGTCCTGAACGACCTCGCTCATCACCGAGCGGCCGTAGACGCGCTTGAGATGCGCGAGCGGCACCTTGCCCGGGCGAAAGCCGTTGATCCTCACTTTCGTCTTGAGATCGGCGAGCTGCTCGTCGAGGCGCGAAGCGAGATCGCTCGCCGACAGAACGATGTCGTATTCGCGTTTCAGCCCCTGGCTCAGCGTCTCGGTGACCTGCATTTCAAACCGCCCTACAAAAAGCCTAAACGCGGCCGCGCCGCTCGAACCCGAGAGAACCTCCAAAGCGCCGGGCGCGACGCGCCCTTGGCGAAGATGGTGCGGGCGGAGGGGTTCGAACCCCCACGACTTTGGGTCACCGGAACCTAAATCCGGCGCGTCTACCAGTTCCGCCACGCCCGCATCCCGCGCGCTCCGCAGGAGAGGCTGGTCTACTTCGGGCGCGGTCTATAGCAGCTTGCGCCGCGCGCGCCACAGAAAAATGCAGGGCGCCGCGAGCCTGACGCGGCCGGTCAATCCTCGATGTAGGCGGCCAGCGCGATGGTGAAAAGCCCTGCGGCGAGCGTCAAGGCGGTTGCGCCGCCGGCGCGGTCGTCTATGAATCGCGACAAGGCCGCGGTGATCCCTACGAGCGCGACGCCGGGGATCAGGCCGAGGAGCGCGATGAATCTGTCCATGGAACGGCTGCCAACGCCTCACCCGCGACGGCGCCGCGGCGCCGGGGGCAAACCCGAGCGCTGGCAAATGCGGCGCCGGGAGCGCCGTCCCGAAATGGCGCAAGTCGCGACGGGCGGCCGCGCATGCGCGTGAACCGGCGCGTGTTCCTCGGCGGCGGAATCGCGGCGAGCTACTGGGCTTGCAAGCGCGTCGCGCTTGCGGGAGCGCCGGCGCCGCCGGAAGGCGTTCGTCTTTTCGAGGCCGCGCCGGCGTCGGCGCAGATCGCCGCCCCGCCGGCGCCCGCGACGCGAGTCTTGTCTTATAACGGCGCCTCGCCCGGACCCTTGCTGCGCCTGCGCAAGGGCGAAGAACTCGCGCTACGGCTCGCCAACCGGCTCGACGAAGGCACGACGCTGAGCTTTCCCGGCCTGCGAACGGCGAACGCCGCGGCGGGAATCGGCGGTCTGACGCAGCCGCCGACCGCGCCGGGCGCCGACCTCGAACTTCGCTTCACGCCGCCCGACTCCGGTTTCAACCTCTATCTTCCCGACGCCGGCGGCGCGACCGCCAGGCAGATCGGCAGCGGGCTTTTCGGCCCGATCGTCGTCGAGGAGGCGAGCCCGCCGGCGGCGGACGTGGAGGCGATCGTCGTCGTCGCGGACTGGCGGCTCGACGAGAGGAGCGAGATCAAGGACGACTTTTCCGATCCGACCGTCACGCGCGCCGCCGGTCGGCTGGGCGGCCTCGTAACCGCCAACGCGGCGCCGGCGCCGCTGACCCTGACCCCCGCGCCCGGCGCGCGCGTCCGCCTCCGGCTCGCCAATGCGGCGACCGCGCGCGTCATGTCGATCGGCGTTGGCGGCGTCAAACCGCTGATCGTCGCGGTCGACGGCCAGCCGAGCGAGCCCTTCGAACCTTTGCGCAACGTCTTTCCCATGGGGCCCGGCGCGCGCTTCGAACTGATGTTCGACATGCCGCGCGAGGCCGGCGCCGCGGTCAGCTTCATCCTGCGCGGCGGCGAAGCGGCGGCTATTCCCGGCGAGGTCGACCGGCCGATGATTGTTTTCGACGCCGAGGGCGAGGCGCTCGCGGCGCGCCCGGCGATCGCGGGTCTCGCCGCCAATCCGCTGTTGCCGACCGAGATCGCTCTGGAGCGCGCCAAGCGCGTCGATCTGACGATCGAGGGTGGCGGCGCGGCGCCCTTCACGCTCAATGGCGCGAGCTTTTCGGACTGGGGCGTCAAGCCGCTGTTCGCCGCGCCGCGCGGAGCGCCGGTCACGCTCGGCTTCGTCAACAAGACCGCCGCGACCCAGGCGATCCGCCTAGGCGGCCATGTCGGGCGCCTGCTGCACGCGCTCGACGACGGCTGGGAGCCCTATTGGCGCGACACCATCCTCGTCGCCCCGGGCCACACGGCGCATCTCGCCTTCGTCGCCGACAATCCCGGCAAATGGCCGATCGCGTCGGCGATCCCCGAACACCGCGCCGCGGGGGTGGGCGGCTGGTTCCAGGTGGGGTGAGGCGTAGGTGATTGGCCGCAGGCTTCGGAAACAGCGTCAATCTGCGAGCCTTTCCGCCTACGCCGTCAACGTGCGCAGCACGCCCGGCAGCGCCTCGGGCAGATCCTCGGCGATCAATCCCGGACCGAAGGCGCGCGCGGCGGCGCCGTGCAGCCAGACGGCGGCGCTGGCGGCTTCGAACGCCGGCATGCCCTGCGCGAGCAATCCGCAGGCGAAGCCCGCCAGCACGTCGCCCGAGCCGGCGGTGGCGAGGTCGGGCGGCAGATCGAAGCCGATCGACGCGCGTCCGTCGGGCGCCGCGACGACGCTGTCGGCGCCCTTGAGGACGACGACCGCGTCGAGCAAGGCGGCGGCGGCGCGCGCGCGCGCGAGCTTGCTCGGCAGGTCGAGGATATCCGGACGGCCCCGGAACAGCCGGGCGGATTCGCCTTCGTGCGGCGTGACGATCGTCGCGCGACGCTCGCGGGCGATCAGCGCGGCGAGGCCCGACGCGTCGCCGGCAAAGCTCGTCAGCGCGTCGGCGTCGAGCACGATCGCGCGCGCCGCCGCGCTTCGTTCGGCCAAAGCCGCCGCGACGAGCGCGCGCGTCTCCTCTCCGACGCCGGCGCCCGGGCCGATGAGAACGGCGTTGCGCCTGGGGTCGGAGAGAAGCGCGGCGAACCCCGCCAGCCCCTCGAACGGCGCGACCATCACCGCCGTCGAGTGGGCGGCGTTGACGAGAACCGCGTCGAGCGGACTGGCGAGGGTGACGAGGCCCGCCCCGGCGCGCAACGCGGCGCGCGCCGCCAGCCGCGCCGCGCCGGTGCGATGCGCGGCGCCGGAGAGGATGAGCGCGGCGCCGCGCGAATATTTGTTCGAGGCCGCGCCGGGGCTCGGCAGCGCATGGCGCCAGATCGCCGGCGCGTTGAGAAAGGTCCGCGCCGTGATCGCGAGCAGCGCGCTCGGCGCCGTGCCGATGTCCGCGAGCGCGAGGCGCCCGCACAAAGCGCGGCCCGGCAGCAGGAGATGGCCGGGCTTGAGACGAAAGAACGTGACGCTGGCGGTCGCTTCGACCGCACCGCCGCGAACGGCGCCGGTTTCGCCGTCGACGCCCGAGGGGACGTCGACGCTGAGCACGGGCCTGCCGCGACGCGCGAACGCGTTGACGGCCTCGACGCAGGCAAGCGCCGCGCCGTCGAGATCGCGCGACAGCCCGGCGCCGAACAACGCGTCGACGACGAGATCCGCGGCGTTGAGATCGAGCGCCTCGGCGCGCGCGACCGGCCCGTCATAGCGCGCCGCGGCCAGCGCGGCGTCGCCGCGCAACGCCGCGCGCTCGCCGAGCAGGCCGAGGCTGACCCGATAGCCGCGCGCGGCAAGAAGGCGCGCGGCGACGAAACCGTCGCCGCCGTTGCCGCCCGGCCCGCAAAGCACGGCGACGCGGCCGGCGCTCGGCGCCAGGCGCGCCGCTTCGTCGGCGACGGCTCCGCCCGCGCGCTCCATCAGCGCGATGCCCGGAACGCCGCCGGCGATCGTCAGCCGGTCGGCTTCGCCCATTTCGGCCGGCGTCAGCAGTTCGCAGCAGCGGCGGGGATCGAGCATGGCGCAATGGTGGCGCCGCAACCGCGCGGCGGCAAGGCCCGGCCAGGCGAATCCGAGACGGCCGATCGAAAATTGGCGCTTTTCATCGCAAGAATTTCTGCTATATCGCGCGCTCGCGATCCGGCCTGATCCCCGATAGCTCAGCTGGTAGAGCATTCGACTGTTAATCGAATGGTCGCAGGTTCGAGTCCTGCTCGGGGAGCCAAATCCCATTTTTCGCTGATTTCGCAGTCTCCTCGGCCCCAAGGCGAGCGGCAGCGATTGTGGTTTCAGCAAGCATGTCAAAGGGTTGTCGGAAAGTGGCAACTACCTCGCCATCCTCCCAAATTCAGTTCGATAGCACGAAGTTGAGCAGACGGCGTTTTTCGCGCGGTTCCCGCTTCGCGAACAACTTTTGGGCGTTCCGGGCCAATTCCAGAAGCTGCACGCCCTCGTCCATGTAGGATTTGTCGGCGTTCTGGTGCCGGTCGATCTCACGCTGGCAGCGATTCTGCTCCTCGCGCCACTGGTTCGACATTTTCCCGAAGAACGCCGTATCGACCACGCCGTCGAGCTTGTCGACATACATGGCATTGATGCGGTCCTGGAGCCGCTTGTACTCGGCTTGATGGCGCTTGATCGCGTCCTCGTGCTCACGGCGCTCGTCGGCGTGGCTGGCGTGCAGCGCATCGCGTACCCATTCCAAGACCTCATCGTCAAACCTCAACCGCCCTAGAGCGCGTCTCGGAAAAGTGGGAACCGGTTTTCCGAAAAAGACGCGCTCCACGAAGAACTTAGAGCCGATCCCGATTCCAACGAAACGGGATCGGCTCTAGCAGTTCAGTGAACTGGGCCTCCAGCGCCTCCTCGCGCAAATATTTGCGGCAGGTCACCGGCTTGCCCTGGCACTTATCGGCGTAGCCCGTGCAATGATAGTAGACGTAGCGCTCCTTCTTAATTTCGCCAACCACCGCGCAACCGCAGGCATGGCATTCGATGAGCCCCGAGAAGGCGAAGTCGCGCTTTCCATGCTTGGCCTTCTTGGCGAAGCGGCCGTCGAGAATAGCCTGCACTTGCTCCCATAGATCAATCGAAACGAGCGGCTCGTGCTTGCCCTGAAAGAGTTTGCCATTCCATTCGAATTGGCCAGCGTAAAGTCGATTGCGCAGGATAGTATGCACGGCGCTCATCGGCACCTTTGCACCGCTCTTGGCGTAGACGAGTCCCGCGTCGTGCGCCATCCGCGCTGCCTCTCGCAAGGAAATGACTCCGCGCGCGTACCATTCGAAAAGCTTTGCAACGATCGGCGCGAGGGCCGCATCCGTCGCGATGATCTTCTTGCCGTCCGGGCCGGTGATGTTGCGATAGCCGAGTGGCGTTTTGGTCGGCCAAATGCCCTGCTCGGCCTTTTCCTGCATGCCCTTGCGCGGGCTTCCTCGAGAGATTGTCGATATAGTTCTTCGCCATCAACACCTTGATGCCGTGCATGAACTTTTCCGAAGACCGAGACTCGCGCGAAAGCACCACACCTTCCTTTGGGAAGTGCATGGGGTGCCGTAGCCGGAGTGGTTGAAATTTGGAGGTGGCGTAATCTCCAGCTTGTGAAAGCAAACAGAATCGGCGTTGGCGCGCCGACGGAGATCACGCCATGACAATGGATAGCACGAAGTCAGCGATCGGTTCCTCGGAAGGAGGACATTTTCTTTTCGATGATTGGTTCGATCCCCTGGAAACTGGGGTGCGCACGCGCATTCGGGGCTTCATCGAGGAGCTTCTCGAAGCCGAGTTGGATGCCGCACTGGGGCGAGATCGGTATGAACGGCCTCAGATGGGCGGCGGCAATTCGCCGATAGGGGCTGTCGGCTCGCGCCACGGCCATCGGGAGCGTGGCCTGATGGGAACCTTTGGAGCGACGACGGTTCGGGCGCCCCGGGCGCGACTGGCGACCCCTGAGGGCAAGACGGTGGAGTGGCGGAACGCGACCCTCCCAGCCTACCAGCGGCGCACGAAGCGGGCAGACGCTCTGATTGCCGGCGCTTATCTGTCCGGGACCAACACGCGCCGGGTGCGCCGGGCGCTGGCGGCGCTGTTCGGCGGCGCGGCGGGCAAGGATACGGTCAGCCGAGTGTGGCGCAAGACGAAGAGCGACTGGGACGCTTGGAATGCCCGCTCGCTCTCCGATGAGGTCCCCGGATCAAGTCCGGGGATCATCTGCCTCATTCTCGATGGCACGGTCGTGCGCGTGCGTCTCGATAAGAAGGCAACTTCGATCTCGCTGCTCGTGGCGCTTGGCGTGCGCAGCGATGGCCAGAAGGTGCTGCTGGCGATCAAGACCATGGGCGGGGAAAGCGAAGCGGCCTGGCGAGCGTTGCTCGATAACCTCGTTGCGCGCGGCTTGAGGCCCCCCGAACTCGTCATCGTCGATGGCGGGTCTGGGCTTGACAAAGCGCTCGCGGCGCTCTGGCCCGAGGCGCCGGTTCAGCGCTGCACGGCGCCCAAGCACCGCAACCTTCTCGCCCACGCGCCAGATCGGCTGCACGAGGAAATCTCGGCCGATTACACCGACATGATTTACGCCAAGACGAAGCAGGAGATCGAGGCGAGGCGAAAGGCCTTCATCCGCAAATGGCGGCTCAAATGCCGCGCCGTCGCCGACAGCTTGGAGGAAGCCGGCGACAAGCTCTTCACCTTCACGCGCTTTCCCGAAAGCCAATGGAAATCGATCCGCACAACGAACGCCATTGAACGCCTGCACGAGGAATTCAAGCGGCGGATCAAGACGCAAACCGTCCTGCCCAGCGCTGAAACCGCCGCCATGCTTTTCTCGGCCTTGCTCGCTTCAGGACAGATCGTAATGCGCAAGGTCGACGGCTGGCCAAGCCTCTCCGAGAAGCCTACCGAGAGCATTGACCTCGCCGCATGATCCGATAATTTCAAACCGCTGGAGATCGCCCCAAGCCAATTTCAACATTCATTGCGAACGGCACC
>JBEKAL010000142.1:0-9923 GCA_050015935.1 Roseiarcus sp. | reverse complement strand
GCGGCCGAATTGGAGCGCGCGAAGCTGACGGTGCATCGCAATACTTCCATCCCGATCACCAGCGCAGCCTTGGCGATGGTGAATTCGCGCGACTACGCCCAACTGTCGAAGCGGCAATATGACTTCAATGAGAAGGACATTGCCGACACCGTCGACGTCGACATTCTCGCGATCGACGAAGCCAACGGATGGGCGTGCGCGGTCTCGGTGAAGCGAGGCAACGGGTTTACCGAGCCGAAGAAGCGCAAAGCGAACGAGCGAGAATTGCGTGCGCTCGAACTTACCCTCGCGTCGCGTCTGCGTCAGCAAGGATATCCGACGATTGATACCGCGACAGTCGGAGTCATCGACTACTTTGGCCAGACCGGTTTCGCGGAGGACCTCGCGATCAGCGGTGTCGGCATCGACCAGTTCTTCGACCTGCCGATCGTCGTCTCGATCGACCGAATGACGGCTTCGTTGAAAGCGGCCTTCGACGCCGAACTGGTCCGGCTTCTGGAGCCGATCCTGCGATCGCTGAACCTCGGGGCTTCGGCCGCCGCTGGCGCCAATGCCGACGATGCATCGAGGCCCAGACGCCGCCGCTCCCGCCTGTGCACTGTTCCTGCCGGCCCGGCGCTCAATTTCGGGCAGTTTTCCAATTTCGCCACTGAGCACCCCCAGCAGTAGGCCGCAAGACCTTTGGCCGAAGGCGACAACGAGCCGCGCACGTCCCCGACAAACTCGAATCATCGCAGCGCTTGCGCCGTCACCTCCCGCGCCTGTCACTAACAACTCGGGCTCTACCAATGTCCGCCCTGTCGAAAGCCAAGAATAAAGCAACACGGCCGCCCAAGGCGGGTGCCGCTTTGAACGCGCCCGCGAATGGCGACGGCGGTACGACGAGACAATTCATTACGACGCAAGATGCGATTTCCGTCGGATCCACTGGCCTGCCGCTGGTCGTCGGCGTCTCGACCCGCGCACTGTTCTCTCTCGAAGAGGAGCACAACGTTTTCGTCCGCGAAGGCGAAGACGCCTACTGCGCGCTGCAACGCGAGCGCGAGGCGACCCCGCTGGGACGGGGGTGCGCATTCGAGCCGATCAAGCGGCTGCTCGCGCTGAATCCCCGAGACAGAAATCAACTTGTCGAGGTCGTCCTGCTTTCGAGGAACCCGCCCGATCTCGCTCTGCGGGCGTTCCGCTCGTGCGAGCACTACAATTTGTCGATTGTGGGCGGAAGCTTCACCAGTGGTCGCCCGATCGCTCCGTTCGCCGCCGCCTGGGGAGTGGATCTGTTTCTCTCCAATGACGAAGACGATGTCCTCGCAGCCTCCGCGGCTGGAATGGCGGCGGCGCGATTAGGTCCTGTTCCCGCTGAGGCTGAAGCCGCGTCCCGCGATGAGGTCCACTTCGCTCTCGATGGAGACGCCGTCATCTTCAGCGCAGAGTCTGAGCGTGTCTTCCGCCAGCACGGTCTGGAGACTTTCGAAAGCCATGAACGGAGCAACGCGCTCGTTCCCATGGCGCCAGGACCGCTCGGCGGCGCCTTCCTCCAAAAGCTCGTTCAGATTCGGCGACTTTGCGTGAAATCGGACGGGACGAGCCGCGTCAGAATCACGATTATCACCGCCCGAAACGCCCCCGCCCATGAGCGCGTAATCCGAACGCTCCGTTGCTGGAACGCCCCGTTCGATGAGGCCCATTTCGTCGGCCACCGGACGAAGGCGCCGTTCCTCGCTGCGGCCGGGGCTCACATTTTCTTCGACGATCGGGAGGCGAACGTGAAGGACGCCTCGCCGTTTATCTCCGCGGGTCTCGTGCCATGCGCACTGAGGCCGCGCGACTGTTAAGGAGCGTAGCGTGACTTTCGTTTCGGAAATCGTCAGGCGATATTATCCGCTGAACCGCGAGTCGGCCTCCGCGACACAAGCGAGTGAGCCGCTTCTGATCGACAAAGACGGCATCGCACTCGTTGACGCCGGCGACGATGACGTCAGGACGCCGACCGAGATCCTGCGGGGCGACGTCGCCCTGGCGGCCGTGTTGCTCGACGGCGTCGGCGCGACACCGGCCAATTTCGAATCTGGCGTCCACGTGATCTACGTCGCCGACCGCCTGATCGATGGCGTTCAGAAGGTCATCGAGGCCACGTCGTCGAGGTCATTTCATAGCAGCTACTCATTTAGCACGGGCAAGCCCAGCGACGCCTTTTGGATCAGCGGGAGATATGACGAGAGGGCGGTCGTTGCCGCGCTGCAATCCAACGCGCTGTTGATCGGCGTCGCGTCGTCGGACGCTGATCTTCCGACGGGCTTCGCGCAGGTCGTCGATCGCGAATGGGATATCCTCGCGATCACGGTCGACCACATCGAAGCGACGATCAGGTTGATGACCGGCGTGGCCGTGTCGCTGCCGGACAGAAAGTATGACGCCGATTCGGTTCTTAAGGCGCTGCGGCCTGGCGCTGCGGCGGCGAAGGTCGTCCTCAATCTCAAAGCTCTCCACAAGAACGACTGGGACGACGACGACGCCAACGAGACCGATGCGGCGGCTGATATCGCCGACTTGGCGGACAAAACGATCCAAGCGGACCGCGACGAATCCGAGTCTCCGGGCGACGAGGCGAAGAAGGCCGTCACGCGTCTGCGCGACCTCAGCGGATATGGCGAGGCCAGAACGTGGGGAATGCAACTGGCTGCAGACTTGGCCGATTACAAGTCTGGCAAGCTCGACTGGGAGGACATTGATAAAGGCCTCTTGTTGTCAGGCCCTCCCGGCTGCGGAAAGTCTTTCTACGCCCGCGCATTGGCTGAGGAATGCCAGGTCCCCCTGCTCTTGTCGTCCTATGCTGACTGGGAGAGCGCGACCGGAACCGGCAATCTGATCGCCAAGTCGATCAAGAAAGCGTTTGCCGACGCGCGAAAGAAGGCTCCCTGCATCGTCTTCATCGACGAAATCGATTCGGTCGGCTCACGCGGCAAACGCGATCACAACAGCGGGTGGTTTGACGTCGTCATCAATGCCCTCCTGGCGGAACTCGACGGCGCCGAGCCGCGAACCGGCGTCGTCGTTATCGGCGCCACGAATTACCCTGCGAGCATCGACCCCGCGCTTTTGCGGCCTGGCCGTCTTGATCGCCATATCGCGATTCCGCGCCCGACGATCGCCGACCTCACGGGAATCCTGGCGCATCACCTTGGCCATCTCGGCGGCCTCGATCAGGCGGCCCGGGATTGTCGAGGCCTGTCGCCGGCGGAAATCGCTCAGGTCGCCCGCGAGGCGCGCCGGCTGGCGCGGAAATGCAAGCGGAAGGTCACGGCGGGCGACGTGTCGGACGTTATCGCTTGCAGGAGACGCGCCCCTGATCCCGACTTCGAACGAATCGTCTGCATCCACGAGGCCGGTCACGCGATCGTCTTCTCTAAACTCGGCTTCGCGGTCGAATTCGTTGACGCCGACAACACACAGACGCTCGCGTCCCTCCCGGCGGGATCGCCGAAGATCGACGAGATCGAGCGTCACTTGGCCGGCACTATGGGAGGTCGCGCTGCCGAGATCGCCATCTTTGGAGAGCCTTCTCACGGTTCCATGTCGGATCTCGAACAGGCGACGTCGATGGCCTACCTGGCGATCTCCAAGGCGGGATTGGGCGGATCGCTGATTTCGCTTCCCGACAACCTGGCGATCAGTCTGCCTGACGTTCGGAAGCGCGTTGAGGACTTGTTGACGAGGGCGATGGATCGCGCGTCGAAGGTCATCGCTGAGAACCGTCCGGCTCTCGATGCGCTGGCGGCTGCGCTGGCCGAGAGTCGCTATCTCGACGCCCACGAAATCAAGGCTGTCATTGGTAGCGTGAAGACGCCGGGAGTCCGCAAGGTCGGTGCGCCGAAGGAGATGTCCGATGACCAGCGTCAGCTTTCGTGATCGTCGCCGCTTGGCGACCGTCTATAAGGAGGCTCTCCAGACACCCGTCGTCCGCGAGAGGGATAGGAAGCCGCGCATCGTCATCGTCGCCGTCGAGGAATACGCGCGGCTAGAATTGCGGCGTGACGACCCGCTCGGATACGACACGAGCAACCCAAACTGGATGTCGCAAATGATCGACGCGCTGTCGGGGATCCGCACGCTCCTTTACTGGGGCGCATACTTCGATGAGGCGCACTTCGTCGGTAGTCACGAGAAAGCGCCGTTGCTGCGGGTGACCGGCGCTCAAATCTGTTTCGACGACCGAGACGCGAACGTGATCGAAGCTAGTCGATCTGTTCCGGCGGGCTTCGTGCACAGCAATCCGCAGTCGCGTGGCTGCGCCGACCGTTACAGCCGGCAAACTCGCGATCTGGGTCTGTCGCGGATAACGCTTCCGCATCCACTCAACGAGCTGGTGACGCTGACAGACTGCCATAGCCAAAATACCTGTGGTCAATTCTCTACACCGAGACCTTGGGTACGCCCTGCGAGCGGCCAGAGGGATAAATAGTCGATGACCCGCTCATCAATGACTCTGCGACAGTCCCACTGCCTTCAGACTCTCCAGGAGTCGCAACGAATGGAACATGTCGAATCGTCACGCCAACATTGGAGTCGCGCTTGCGTGGCGCTGTTTCAAGATTCGGAGTTCGCATGACGCACTTCACGTTTCTTCATGCCGCTGACCTGCACTTAGGCAGTCCGCTGACTGGTCTCGCAATGAAGGACGAGGTTGTGGCGCGCCGTTTTGCCACGGCTAGCCGCGAGGCCTTCTCCGAACTTGTAACGCAGGCGATTGCGGAGAAAGTCGCCTTCGTCGTCTTTTCAGGCGACATTTATGACGGCGACTGGAAGGATACGGCGATTGGCCTGTTCTTCAATCGGGAGGTGTCGCGCCTTGCACGCGCTGACATCCCGGCATTCTTGATTCGCGGCAACCACGACGCCGAGAGCGAGATCACCAAAGCGGTCACCCTACCAGACACCGTTGTCGAGTTTTCAACCCGAAAAGCGGAGACCCACCGACTCGACACACTCAAGGTAGCGCTTCATGGGCGAGGCTTCGCTGACCGCTCCGCGACCGAGAACTTTGCGATTGCCTATCCGCCCCCGGTTAAGGGCTGGTTCAATATCGGCATGCTGCACACCTCCTGCGAAGGCAACGCGGCCCACGCTGTTTACGCGCCGTGCACCGTCGCCGAGCTGGCCGGGCGTGGCTACGACTACTGGGCGCTTGGCCACGTCCATGAACAGGCAGTCCTGCATCGCGATCCCTGGGTTGTGTACTCAGGCAACTTGCAGGGGCGCAGCGTGCGTGAATGTGGACCCAAGGGCGCGATGCTGGTCGATGTCGCGGATTCTCGTGTTGCTGGGTTACGCTCGCTCATAGTTGACCGGGCTCGCTGGCTGCACGTCACGATTCCAGTCGCGGACATTCCAGACGAAGCGGGTCTCCTCCAGGGGATACGCGAGGCGCTTCAAGCGCCACTATCTGGAACCGCCGGACGCATGACGGCATTTCGCGTCACACTGAACGGCGGGACTCCACTAAATGGCGTTCTGCGGGCGCGCCACAACGAATTGCGCGATGAAGTACAGGCGCTTGCCAACCACGTTCACGAGGATGCGTGGCTGGAAGCCTTGAAGTTCGACACGACGGACCTTGCGCTGGCTCCCGCCGTGGGCTCCGAGGCCAGCGCCATAAACCCATTGACGCTCCTTGTCGGACTTGAGCACGACGACGAGGTGCGTTTGCGCGCCGCCGAGTTGATCGCACTCGTGCGCGCAAAGCTCCCCGCTGGTATAGGGGAAGGCGCCCTCAACGACTTTGACGCAGTGTTGGCCGAAGCCCGTATGCTGGCCTCGGCCCGTGCATTAGGGGGCGCTGCCTGAGCCATGCGCCTACTGTCCCTGCATCTCGACCGCTACGGCCCATTCTCTGGCAAACGGCTCAACTTTCGCCCCGATGCGAAGCTGCATGTCGTTTTTGGACGCAACGAGGCCGGCAAAAGCTCCTCCCTGTCGGCGGTCACCGATCTTCTCTTCGGCGTCCAACGTCACACGCCCGATGATTTCCTGCGTCCTGGAAGAGACATGCGTCTCGGCGCGACGATCCGAGACAGCCACGGCGCTGAACTTACGTTCTGGCGTCGAAAGCTCAAGCCACTGCTGAGCGATTCGGCCAATGCCGCGCTGCCCGACGACGCGCTCGCGCCCTTCCTCGGCGGCCTGTCGCGCGAAGTGTTCCGCCGCGCCTTCGGCCTCGACGCCGAGGCTCTTCGACGCAGCGGCGACGAGCTGAAGACGAGCGGCGGCGAACTCGGAGCCGCCCTGTTCTCTGCGGCATCCGGACTACGCGGCGTCATCGACATCAAGAACGCAATGGAGCGCGAGGCCGACGGGATTTTCGGCGAACGTCGCTCGCAGAGCCGGACTTTCTACCAGGCTGCCGACCGCTACGAGGCCGCACGCAAGGGGCTTCGCGAGCACGAGACCCGCGTGGGAGCGCTGAAAGTCCTGCGAGAGGAACTGGTCGGCCAAGAGAATCTGAGCGAGGCGATCGCGCAACGCCGCGCCGCAATCGTGCTCGACCGTGGGAAACTCGACCGACTGCGCAGGGCCGCCCCGATCCTGCATGCGATTGACGCTGGGGAAGCGCAACTCGCCACCCTGGGTCCGTTGCCGTCCGCACCCGAGGGTTCGGGGGTTGCGCTCGTCGAGTCCGTGCGCGCGGTCGAGAACGCTGCGGACGCGATGGCAGAAGCGCAGCGCAATGAGAGCCGCCTGCGTGACGAGCATGAGGCGATCGTGCTCGACCAACCGCTGCTCGACAGTGCGGACGAGGTCGAGAGGCTCCAGACCGCCCTCGGTGAATATCGAAAGGGCCAAAGGGATCTGCCGGCGATCGAACGCGACGAGCACTCTGCGGGGCAGCAGTTAGCAGCGCTCGCGTCGCGTCTTGGCTTTTCTGACGTCGAGATGCTGCTGACCCGGCAGCCCGACGACGCTGCGCTCGCTCGCGTCGACAATCTCGTCATGCACGGTCGTCGCCTCGATCAAGCACTCGATACCCGGCTTGACGAATTGCGGCGTGAACGTGCCGCGCTCGAAGAGCGTCGGCGCGAGCGCGCTCGACGCGCCGCGCCGCCCGATCCGCGCCTCCTGCGCGAGCGTCTGACCGCGCTGGGTGAGCTGCGTCGCCTCGCCGAGAGAGTGGACGAGCACGTCACAGCGATAGCGGCGGAGGAGGCTACTTTGGATCACGCCGCAGCGAGGTTGGCGCCAAAGATCGCCGACCTTGGTGCTCTGGCATCCGTATCGCTTCCGTCGCGCGACACGATCGCAGTGTTCGCGACGCGGCTTTCGCAGCTCGATGAGGAGGCGCGGCGCGAACGGCAGGCGCTGGAGGCCGCCCAGCGCGAAGCGACCGAGTTCAGTAACCGACTCGAAATACTCGAAAGAGGAGCGCCGCTACCGACATTAGAGCGCATCGCCTCCGCCCGTGTGGAGCGGGATCGACATTGGTTGGCATTGCGGGCAGTCGTATTCGGCGAAACGGGGGCCATCTCCGGCCAGGCGCTCGCCTCGGAAGCCGCCGGTTTCGAGGCTACGCGCAGCGAAGCGGATGCGCTGGCGGACGCCGCAATTCTGGATGCTCAACGCGTCGCGGCGCACGCCGAAATGAGCCGTGAGCGCGTGCGACGTGAGGCCATTGTGGCCGAACGCACCGAAGGGCTCGCAGTGGTCGAGGGACAGAAACAGGCGGTGCTCGCGGATTGGGCCTCCGCCTGGACGCCTTCGGGCGTCGTTCCTCTTTCGCCGGCGGAGATGGCAAGCTGGCTCTTGGTGGTCACGTCCCTGCTTGACCGGTACGCAAAGCTAAACGACCGCAAGGCGCAGGAGCGCCGGATCCTGGGGCAAATCGAAACGGCGCGGCCGGCGCTTGCCGCTTTGATTGTGGACCTCGGCTTGTCTCTTGTGCCCGGCCTGCCCGTTCCCTCTGAATTGAAGCGCGCCGAAAGCGAGATCGACCGTATCTCTGAAGGCTGGGACGCGGCGCGCACATCGGACACGTTGATGGCCGATCTCGCAACCCGCGTCGGCAAGGCCGAAGTGGAAGCGGAAGCCGCGCGAGAAAGTGTCGATCGCTGGCGACTGGAGTTCAGGGAAGCGCTGCCACGCATCGGCCTGCGCGACGATGCGGCGATAGTCGAGGCGGAGGCGTGTCTCGCCGCCTGGCGCGAGGCCCCTGCTATCGCTAGTGAGCGCGAGCGGCTGAAACGGCGTGTCGCCGGAATCAAACGCGACGCGGCCCGGTTTACCCACGATGTCGACGCGCTCATCGCGGCAGTCGCTCCAGATCTCGCCGGCCCCCCCGATCAAGCGTTGCGCCTGCTCGGCCAACGCCTAACACAGACGCGTGCGGCTGAGGCGACACGCGACGCGATGATCCGTCGTGTTGCGGAGGTGCAGACGGCGGCGCGAGCTGCCGTCGACAAGCACGATCGGTCCAAGCGCGCCCTTGTCGGGCTCGCTGAGCGTCTCGGACTCTCCTCAGAATCCGGTGTTGCCGAAGTCAGCGGCGCCCTCGCCAAGCGGGACGAAATCGTCGCCTTGCTGCGCCAACGGCGAAGCGAACTTGCGAATGCCGCGGACGGCCGCGATGAGGCTGAGTTGCGCGCTGCGCTCTCTGGATACGCCCCAGACATGGCGGATGCCGAAGTTGTCCGATTGGAGGAGGAAGCGCACCGACTCGAAAACGAAAGTCGGGAAGCGTACGCGGCCGCAAAGGAGGCTGGAGGCCGGATCGACAGCCTCAGCGGCGCCGTCGCGGCGGAGGTCGCTCTCCAGCAACGGTGCGGTGCCGAGAGCGAGATGTTGGAGGCTGCGCGGGAGTGGGCCGTACTTAGCATCGGCGCCGTGATGATTGGCGCCGCGATGACGAGACTGCGCCAAGCTCGACAAGAACCCCTAATGGCGCGCGCCGGCCAGCTTTTCGCGACCTTGACCGGTGGTTCCTACCTCGATCTCGGTCAGGCGTTCGACGAGAACGATATTCCATATCTCGTTGGTCGCCGTGCTGGCGACGCTGAAATCAAAATCAGCGAGATGAGTGACGGCGCCCGCGATCAGCTCTTCTTCGCTCTTCGGCTCGCCTATGTCGAGGACTTTGCTGCTCGAGCTGAGCCGCCTCCGTTTCTCGCCGATGACCTCTTTGCCTCTTTCGACGACGAGCGCACCGCCAGTGGTCTTAGGGCGCTTGCGGGGATTGGAGAGCGAGTCCAGCCGATCCTGTTCACCCATCACCACTTTGTCGTCGAAACCGCCATGCGGGAGCTTGGCGATGCGGCAGACGTGCTGGAAATTTCTTAGGCGCGTAGGAGTCCGTGCTCGCGAATATCTGCCCGCGGTCCCGATGCCTACCGGTCCAGGCCCGCGTGCGCGCTCTATCTTTCCATTTAGCGGTGGCAACCATTTGAAAATTTCTTGCGAGTGGCTGTTCTCCGTGCAATTTGTGGGATTTGAAGATTGCTAGATATGCCGAAGGCTAGATTTCAATGCCACCGCCATCCAAGTCCAAACCGACGCCGGGGATTGTCCGATTTAGGAGCGACGGCAGACGCACGCTTCTGGTTTACATGGATTCAGACCTGATCAAAGAGGTCAAGAAGGCTGCCTTGGACGACGAACGTACGGTCTACGAGATCGTCGAGGAGGCAACCCGGGCCTGGATGGCGCGAAGAACGTCCTCCCGCGAGAAGGCAAGTAGCAAGGTCGAACGCCGATGAGTGGAATAGCCGCAGTCCAGGCCACCTTGGCCGCGACGCCAATTATCACCCTGCTGATCTTGTTCGTTCCCTGCCTATCCGGTTAATGCAGACACCCGCTACATGTAGGGTGTGTCCATGCGCCGGAATAAAGGTCGGCATAAGTCGGCGCCTCAACCCCGCCCGCGATGCCGAGCAGCGAGCGGA
>JBEKAL010000141.1:0-9929 GCA_050015935.1 Roseiarcus sp. | reverse complement strand
CCAAGACCATCGTGACCGATGGGCTTTGCTCCTATCCCGCGGCAATGAAAGAGGTCGGCATCAGCGGTCGACAAGAGGCTGGCCGACGGCTCAACAATCGGGCGGAGAATTCCCATCAGCCATTTCGACGGCGAGAGCGGGCCATGCCGCGGTTTCGCAGCATGAAGACCCTGCAAAAATTCAGTTCAATTCACGCGCAGGTCCACAACCATTTCAATCGGGAGCGTCATCTCGTCAACCGCGAAGTTTACAACCACAGACGCTCGGCCGCGCTGGCCGAGTGGCGCACTCTCGCCGCCTAATCGGCGCTTGGGTTTGGGCAAACTACGGAACCCGCAGGCGGCCTGCCGTTACTCTGACATTGCCCATTGGGCCACATTCGGGGTGAGGTCCACGGTCGAATGCACTAACATTCAACTCGGACCACCCGACGGCGCAGGCCGGCTCACCGAGCGGAAAGGGGAGGCGATGCAAGTACCGCGTCAGCAGGAGATTATGGACCTCGCGCGCCAGACGGGCCGTGTGAGCGTTGAGGATCTTGCGGAGCGATTTGGAGTATCGTCCCAAACGATCAGAAAGGACCTGAACGAACTCTGTGACCAGCGGCTTCTAGACCGAGTGCACGGCGGAGCCGTTGTTGCATCTAGCGTCCAAAATCTCGCCTACGAGGCTCGCCGAAAGATAGCAGAGACCGAAAAGCGAGAAATCGGCAAGGCGACCGCAGCGCTGATTCCGGGCAACTCATCGCTTTTTATCAACATTGGCACGACGACAGAGGAAGTCGCGCATGCATTGAAGCAGCACCCGGGATTGCTGGTCATTACGAACAATCTTCACGTGGCGACCATGCTTTATCCACTGGAAGGGATCGACGTCGTGGTTGCGGGCGGGGCGGTTCGTCGCTCTGATGGCGGGGTGGTGGGTCCGCTCGCGGTCGAACTGATCAAGCAATTCAAGGTCGATTACGCGATCATCGGGGTCTCCGCGATCGATGCCGACGGCGCGCTGCTCGACTTCGACTTGAACGAAATCCAAGTCGCGCAAAGTATAATTGCGAATGCTCGTACCGTTGTGCTCGTCGCCGATTCCAGTAAGTTCGATAGACTGGCTTCGGCTCGGATCGGTCACCTTCGCGACGTTGACATCTTCGTGACGGATAGGCTCCCGTCGCTAGCGATCAGAGAGCTGTGCGCGCGCGAGGAGGTCCGAGTCATCGAAACCGCAATCGAACAGAAGCCGATTTCCGTGAACGGCGTATCCAGTTAGCTGCGGCAGCCGCCAGGGGGTTGAATCGCCGCGCGCAAACGCCTTGCGGAGACGAATTCCTTCAGCGTTCGGGTTGAGAAGTCGGGGCCCGCCCCGGACGTCTTCGTCGAGGAAATCAGCCCTGCCGCGCCGGAGCGACGGCGGAGGGTCATGCTTCCAGCGGAAGATTTAGCGACGTCCCGTCGCCAGGCGGCCGGCGTCGCGGGCGAAGACCCACGAGGGGCGCTCGGCGGATTTGGGCGCATAGGCCGCGAGCGTGTATTCGGTTTCGCCATGCGCGATTTCGCTTGCGATAAGTTTCGTTTTGCACTAGAGCTCCATCTGAGGCTGCCCGACCGTGTCCGCAAGGAGAGCCGATGTCCGAGGAGATCTTCGACGTCGCGATCATTGGCGGCGGCATAAATGGCTGCGGCATCGCGCGCGATGCCGCAGGGCGTGGCTTGAAGGTCTACCTCTGTGAAAAGGGCGATCTCGCGAGCGGAACGTCGTCGGCGTCAACGAAGCTAATACACGGCGGCCTTCGCTATCTCGAGCACTATGAATTCCGGCTTGTTCGTGAAGCGCTCATGGAGCGCGAAGCGCTCTGGGCCATTGCTCCACATCTCGTTCGGCCGCTGCGCTTTATCCTGCCCTACCACAAGGGTCTTCGCCCGGCTTGGCTGCTGCGTTTGGGCCTGTTCTTTTATGACCATATCGGAGGACGACATCGCCTTCCCGCAACTAAGACCGTTCGGCTCGATGTGGGAGAATTCGGCGCGCCTCTAAGAGCCGGCGAGTTCTCGAGCGGCTTCGAGTTTTCCGACTGCTGGGTGGATGACGCGCGCCTAGTGACGCTCAACGCGTGCGACGCGGCCGAACATGGTGCCGTGATCGAGACACGAACGGAGGCGGTTTCCGGACACAGAGAGGGTTCGATCTGGTTGCTCAAAGTTGCAACCCGAGACGGGTTGCTCCGAGCGATCCGATCCAAGAGCCTTGTCAACGCGGCGGGTCCGTGGGTTACGAAAGTTCTTGAGACGATTGGTCATTCGGGTTCGAACGCCAAGGTTCGACTCGTTCAGGGCTCGCACATTGTAATCCCGAGACTCTTCGACCACGACCGGTGTTATCTCCTCCAGAACGCCGACGGACGAATCGTCTTCGTCATCCCCTACGAGTCCGATTTCAGCCTCATCGGAACGACCGATCGCGATTTCGAAGGGAACTTATCCGCGGTCGCTGCCTCCCCGGATGAGATCGCCTACCTCTGCGCCACTGTCGGAGAGTATTTTCACAAGCCGCTGCGTCCGAGCGACGTCGTCTGGACTTATTCCGGCGTCAGGCCTCTTTACGATGACGGCGCCGACGACGCGCAGGCCGCAACACGAGACAATGTGCTAGAGATCGACGCCCCCAAAGCGCAGGCGCCGCTGCTTTCGATCTTCGGCGGCAAGATCACCACCTATCGGCGACTCGCCGAGGCCGCGCTGACGCGCTTGTCTCCATATTTTCCCGGACTCGAAACTAGGGCGGGCTGGACAGCGCGCGCGCCTCTTCCAGGCGGAGAGATTCCCGTTGAGGGAATCGAGGGCCTCAAGGCCGATCTTGGTCGACAGTATCCGTTCCTCTCTGCTACCCACGCATGCCGCTTGGCTCGATCGTACGGGCGACGAACTCGGCGCGTTCTTGGTTCGGCGGCGAGCCTCGATGATCTAGGCCGGCAGTTTGGAGCAGACCTAACGGAAGCCGAGGTTCGATATCTGATGGACCACGAGTGGGCCATCAATGCCGAGGATGTTGTTTGGCGGCGCTCAAAACTCGGCTTGCGGATGAGCTGCGCTGAGATCGACGAGCTCGAAGTCTTTATGCGGCGGGCCGCGGGTCTCGTAACGAGACATGCGGCGAGCGCGGCGCGCGCGGCCACAGCGACGCTGAGGGCTCGCTAGCATCGGCGGAAGCAAGGCGTTCCGCGAAAGGATCGAGGTGCGCGTCATGGCTCATAGGGGGTGCCCACAGAAACGCCCTTTCGCGCTCCGAGCAGGGGTCACGCCGTTGGCGAGGCGCCTTTGCTCGAAATTGAAGAGGAACTGCCATGCTTGAGCGGATCGCCGCGGCTCGGCTTCCGAAACGGGCGGACGTCGTTGTGATTGGCGGCGGCGTGGTCGGGTGCGCAATCGCGCGCGAATTATGCCGTTATTCCCTGACAGTCGTCTTGCTCGAACGCGCGCCTGACGTCGCGACGGGTACGTCGAAAGCCAATAGCGGGATCTTACACGCCGGTTTCGATGCCGAGCCGGGCACTTGGAAAGCGCGCCTGAACGTGCGTGGGTCGCGCCTTTACCGGGCGATCAGTGAGGAACTTGGGATCCCACGGCGACGGGTCGGGTCCCTCGTTGTGGCGCGCGACGAGGCGCAGCTAGGCGGCATCGAAGAGCTTCGTCGCCGCGGCGTCGAAAACGGTTTGACGGGACTCGCGTTATGGCGCCGCGATGAATTGCTGGCGCATGAGCCCAACCTTTCTTCCGACCTTGCCGGCGCGTTGTGGGCGCCGACAGCCGCCGTCGTCTGCCCATTCTTGGCGACGATTGCGTTCGCCGAGAACGCCATCCGCAACGGCGCTCGCGTCGTCACCGAGTGTGCGGTCACCGGCGTCGAAGTGGTCGACAAGACGACGACGGCGGTCGAGACCAAGCTCGGTCGCATCGAGACGCGCTTCGTCGTCAACGCCGCTGGGGTCCGTTCCGGCGAGATCGCGCGAATGGCCGGCGACGAGAGTTTCACCATCAAGCCTAGACGCGGGGAATATATCCTGTTCGACCGCTCCGTCGGCGACTTGGTGCGCTCGGTCGTCTTCCCGACCCCGAGCAAAGTGTCCAAAGGCATCCTGGTGGCGCCGACCGTTCATGGCAATGTCTTCATTGGCCCGAACGCAACCGAAATCGACGACCTGGAGAATCAGGAGACCACCAGCCTCGGCTTCGCCGAGATCATTTCGGGCGCCCAGCGCATGGTGCCGAAGTTGCCGCTGGCAAGCGCCATTACCGAATTCGCCGGCCTAAGGGCTGCGGCAGGCAATGATTTCGTCATCGGACCCTCGCCGGTTGTCCGCGGACTCGTGCACGCCGCAGGGATCCAGTCGCCGGGCCTGAGCGCTGCCCCCGCAATCGCCGAAACGATCGTCGACTATCTCGCCGAAGTGGGTTTGAAACTGTCGCCGAACTCGTCGTTCGTGCCGGTTAATCCGGTCCAGCCGAAATTCGCCAACTTGGGCCCAAGCGAGCAGGCGAAGCTCATTGCGGCGGACCCGCTCTATGGTCGGGTGATCTGCCGCTGCGAGACCATCACCGAAGGCGAAATCGTAGCGGCGATCCGCGCCCCGTGCGGCGCCCGGACGATGGACGGAGTGAAGCGGCGCGTGCGCACAAGCATGGGCAGGTGCCAGGGCGGGTTCTGCGGACCGCGTGTGACCGCGATCTTGGCCCGCGAACTGGGAATACCTGTGACAGCCGTGCGGAAGGAGAGCGCGGCCTCGTGGCTGTACCTTCCTCGCGCACGCTTGGAAACCGCGGAGCATGCCTATGCGTGAGTTTCGCTATGATGTCGTGGCCATCGGCGGCGGTCCGGCCGGCATGGCCGCTGCGGTTGGCGCCAAGAAGGCCGGCGCCAAGCGGGTGCTGATCATCGAGCGCGACTGCGAACTCGGCGGCATCCTGCAACAATGCATCCACAACGGCTTCGGCTTGCGTAGGTTCGAGAAAGAACTGACCGGACCGGGCTATGCGCATCGCTACATCGAGATGGTGAAGTCAGCCGGCATCGAGGTATGGCTCGACTCTACGGTGCTGTCCGCCACCCCAGGATGCATCGTCGCAAGCGTCAACCCCGCAAAGGGGTTGCGCGTCGTCACCAGCTCTTCCGTGGTCTACTCCATGGGCTGCCGAGAGCGAACCCGTGGCGCCATCCGTATTCCGGGCAGCCGGCCAGCGGGCGTATTCACCGCCGGGGCGGCGCAACGCATGGTCAACATGGAGGGCTATTTGCCGGGCCGCAACGTGGTGGTTATCGGCTCCGGCGACATCGGCCTGATAATGGCGCGCCGCATGACGCTCGAGGGCGCCAAGGTAAAAGCGGTGTTTGAGATCTTGCCATATTCGAACGGTCTTAATCGCAACATCGTGCAGTGTCTCGAGGATTTCGGGATCCCCCTTTATCTCAGCCATAGCGTCGTCGCCGTGCACGGCAATGACCGCGTGACCAGCGTCACCGTCGCGCAGGTCGACGCAAGCATGAACCCGATCCCGGGCACAGAGTTCGAAGTGGATTGCGACTGCGTGCTCTTGTCAGTGGGGCTGATCCCCGAAAACGAGCTGGGCCGTGCGAGCGGATTGCAAATCGATCCTGTGACTGGCGGCGCCGTCGTCGATCAATTCGGCCGGACCTCCCTTTCCGGCTTTTTCGCCGCCGGCAACGTGCTGCACGTGCATGATCTCGTCGATTGGGTGTCGCTAGAAGCCGAGACTGCCGGGAGATCGGCGGCGCTGCATGCCCTCGGAAAACTGCCCCCGGCGGCCGGTTATCAAACAGTTAGGGCGGGCGACGGCATCCGGTCGGTCCTGCCGCAGAGATTATCGCCGCCCGCTGGCCAGCACTCCGTTCGCTTCTATTTGCGCGCGTCGCGCCCGATGGGCGCATCCGTGTTGCGGCTTCATGCGGACGATCGCGTCGTCTGGGAGTGCAACCATCGCGTCGTCAAACCGAGCGAGATGATCGTCGCCGACGTCCTGTGGAAGAAGATTGGCTCAACCAAAGAGATTGCATTCACGGTAGCGCCGGCGCCCGAGGGATACGCGGGCAAAGACGAACCGGCGACCGAGGTAGCGGCATGACGCGGCACGTCCAACCAATTCAATGCATCGGTTGCCCTACTGGCTGCGGCGGCGAAGTGATCACTGAAGACGGCGCGGTCGCCGAGACGCGCGGTTTCACCTGCGACGTTGGCAGGGCCTACGCCGCGGAAGAGGTTGTCGCGCCGAAGCGCATGGTGACGACGACCGTCCGCGTCGATGGCGGCGCCCTGCCGTTACTGCCTGTCGTTTCAGATCGGCCTATTCTGAAAGGCTCAATCTTTGCTTGCCTTCGTCTGCTTAGGAGCGTCACTGTAACCGCGCCCGTCGCGGCCGACAGCGTCGTTTTGGCCGATGCGCTTGGCCTCGGCGTCAACTTCCTGGCCTCCCGCGATTGTGCGGGCAGATTCGACAGCCCACAGTGGCTCAAGACCAGCCAAGCGGGCGCTGCGATCCAGTCCGCCGACGGCGCGCCGGCGCCGCTGAGCGAAATGGGCGACGCCGCGCTCGCTCACGCCCCGGCGACGGCCGAACTTGCCGACAACGATTCCGCGCCATGGCACGACCCGTCGCTGCCGATCAGCGAGCGTATGGCGATGGCGGCAGGCAAGCCGCTGGCGTTGCGCATGATGGCGGCGATGGCGCAGCAGGACTGCCGGCGGTGCGGCTACGATTGCGCGGGCTACGCCAATGCCTTGTTCCTCCAGGAGGAGGAGCGGCTGACGCTGTGCGAGGCGGGCGGCAAGGAGACGTTGCGCCTCCTCAAGCAGCTTGTTGCCGAGGTCGGCGCGACCGGCGCCGCGCCGGCGATCGTCGCCGCGCCGGCGAGCGAGCCGGCGCCGGCCTCGGAAGCCGGAACCTCGCGCGACAATCCGGGCGAGGCGAAGTTCTTGTCGCGCCGCCGCCTCAACGGCGCCGATTCGTTAAAGACGACCTGGCACATCGAATTCGACATCAGCGGCGGTGGCTTCGACTATATCGTCGGCGACAGCTTCGGCGTCTATCCCAAGAATCATCCGGAGCTCGCCGATCAGGTGATAGACGCGCTCGGCGCCGATCCATGCCGCGATGTCGGCGGCAAAAGCCTGCGTGAGGCGCTGATCGCCGACGTTTCGCTTGGTGCCGCGCCAGACAATCTCTTCCGGCTTTTTTCCTATCTGGTCGGCAGCGAGCGGCGCGCCAAGGCGCGCGCGCTCGCGAACGGCGAAGACCCCGACGGCGACGCGGCGACGCTCGACGTGCTTGCGGCTCTATGCAAGTTCGAAGGCGCGCGGCCCGACGCGGAAGCGTTCCTCGAGGCGCTCGATCCGCTCGCGCCGCGGCTCTATTCGATCTCATCGTCGCCGAAGGCGAACCCCGGCCGGGTGGCGCTGGCCGTCGACACGGTTCGCTATCGCGTTTGCGCGCGCGACCGCCACGGCGTCGCATCGACCTTCCTCGGCGAGCGCGTCGCGTCGGGCGAGGTCGTGAAGGCCTATGTGCAAGAGGCGCATGGCTTCCGGCTGCCGGACAATCCTCATGCGCCAGTCGTGATGATCGGCCCCGGCGCCGGCGTGGCGCCGTTCCGCGCCTTCCTCCAGGAGCGCCAGGCGGTCGGCGCGCGCGGGCGCAACTGGCTGTTCTTCGGCCACCAGCATCGCCGCTGCGACTTTTTCTACGAGGATGAATTCGAAGCGATGCAGAAATCAGGTTTCCTCACCTGCCTGTCGCTCGCATGGTCGCGCGACGGCGATCGGAAGTTCTACGTCCAGGATCGCATGCGCGAGGTCGGGTCGGAGCTGTGGCGTTGGCTCACAGAGGGCGCGCACGTCTACGTCTGCGGCGACGCTAAGCGAATGGCCAAGGACGTCGAACGGGCGCTGATCGACATCGCCGCTGAACACGGCGCGCACTCGACTGAGGAGGCGGTCAATTTCGTCATCGGACTGAAGAAGGCGGGCCGTTACCAGGCGGACGTCTATTGATAACCGCTGAGGCGGTCAGTCAAAGCCGCCTCATTTCCCTATTTGTCATGTTTCCGATGCATTCGAATCGCAGCCGCTATCTCCCCCACGCCACCAATCCGCTCCGTGCGATACCGTCGAGTGTGACGGCAATCCCCGGGAGGAACCGAACCAGGACCTCGTTTCATGCGTAGTTATGTTCTTGCCATCGACCAAGGCACGACCTCGAGCCGCGCCATTGTCTTCGACGAAACTCTGCAAGTCGCGAGCGTGAGCCAGCAGGAATTTCCGCAATCCTTTCCAAACTCAGGTTGGGTTGAGCATGATCCAGAGGATCTTTGGCGCACAAGCATCGCGACCGCGCGCAACGCGCTCAAAAAGGCCGGGGTTGAGGCGAGAGAACTTGCCGGCCTCGGCGTAACGAACCAGCGCGAGACGACGCTCGTTTGGGATCGAACGACTGGCGAACCGATCCATCCCGCCATCGTCTGGCAGGACCGGCGAACGACAGACGTATGCGGGCGCCTACGGGCGGAGGGCCAGCAAAAGCTGATTACCGAAACGACCGGACTTCTGGTTGATCCCTATTTTTCCGCAACGAAGATCGGTTGGCTTCTCGACAATGTCGCGGGGGCGAGATTGCGCGCCGAGCGCGGCGAACTCGCGTTCGGTACTGTTGACAGCTTTCTTGTCTGGCGGCTGACCGGCGGCAAGGCGCATGTGACGGACGCGACGAACGCATCGCGTACGATGCTTTTTGACATCCGGCGCGGGCAGTGGAGCGAAGACCTACTAAGGCTTTTCCGGGTGCCCACCTCGATGCTGCCCGAGGTTCGCGACTGCGCCGCAGAGTTCGGCGTGACCGATCCGTCCATTTTTGGCGTCGCTGTCCCTGTGCGGGGCGCGGCGGGCGACCAGCAGGCAGCAATGGTTGGGCAGGCGTGTTTCGAGCCGGGCATGCTGAAGTCGACCTACGGCACCGGTTGTTTTGCGTTGCTTAACACGGGACGGCGGGCCGTCGTGTCAAGGCATAAACTTCTCACCACCATTGCCTACCAGCTAGGCGGTGAGCGCACTTATGCGCTTGAGGGCTCCATATTTATCGCAGGCGCCGCTGTTCAATGGTTGCGCGATGGACTGGGCGTCCTACAAGCGGCATCTGAAAGTGGATCCATGGCTGCGGAGGCCGATCCGGCCCAGGACGTTGTGCTCGTGCCCGCGTTCGTGGGCCTCGGCGCGCCGTACTGGGACGCGGAAGCGCGTGGCGCTCTTTTCGGTCTTACGAGGGCGACGGGCCGCAAAGAGCTGGCAAGGGCGGCACTCGAAAGTGTTTGCTTCCAGACTGTCGATTTGCTCGACGCTATGCGGGAGGATTGGGGCGACGTAGGCAACGCCGTGCTGCGAGTCGATGGGGGCATGGTCGCTTCCGACTGGACAATGCAACGGCTTGCGGATTTCATCGACGCGCCAGTTGATCGACCTAAGGGTCTGGAAACGACCGCGCTTGGTGCGGCCTATCTTGCAGGTCTGCAGGCAGGCGTCTATCCGGAGCCGACCGATTTCGCCAACAGCTGGGCGCTTGGCCATCGCTTCGTGTCGCAAATGGACCCCTCAGAACGGCGGCGCAAGCTCGACGCTTGGCGTGAGGCGATTAGCCGCCTGATCAAACATCATACCTGAGTCCGCCAAGCAATGGCGCAAAGTGTGCGTGGAGGTCCGACGCAGCCGTTCGTAGCAGATTTCGTCCGACCGCTCACGACGGGACGAGCCGCTCACCTAGAGCGGGTCCCGAATAGTCAGAATCGATAGGGGGTTCCCGAATCGGGCGAGACGTGATTCACCGTTCGTGCTGGGAAGGAGGCCAGCAGGGATGGCGAAGCCTTTTTCGCAAGACTTG
>JBEKAL010000140.1:0-10001 GCA_050015935.1 Roseiarcus sp. | reverse complement strand
GCCGAACCGTCGACGCCCTATGGGACGCGATCGGCATCGCCATCGACGATTTCCCGCCAACCGAATGCTCCAACTACTTCAAAAATGCCGGATACGGTTCCAGCTAAAAGGGATACGCTCTAAACGGTCGCAGATTTGCCCTGAGCCGGCCTCCATCCGGTGGATGCCGGGTAAATTCCTCGCCGGCGCCTTCTTTGTCAGCAGCGGGATGCAACTCTATTTCTATTTTGCAAAAATCCCGATCCCTTCGATGGGAACCGACACCGTCCAGTCGCCGCAGCTCAGCGCGGTGCGCGGCACGATCCACCTTGTGCTCTTTCTTGTCTGTCTGTATTTCGGGTGGTTCTTCCACAAGCAATCATCGACTTAGGCGCAATCCGGACCAGCATCGACGAAGTTCTTCCATGCTCCGCGCAGTTTCGTTGGGGGAATTGAAAGGAGGCTGGCGCTGACTTCCGCTGTCGATCCAAAGCCGATGTCGCGCACCAGGGCGATCCTCTACGCTATAGGCTCGCCACTGACCCTTGTGGCGCTGGTCTTCCTGCCAGTAGGCAGGATCGATTGGACTCCCGGCTGGATCTTCATCGCAGTCCTTGTCGCGGTCTTCGGTCTTTCAGCGCTGCTGCTGGCGCGTGTGAATCCGATGCTCTACCGCGCCCGCAGCCGCTTCCAACCGGGCACCAAGAAATGGGACGTGATCCTGCTCGCAGTCCTGTTCCCGGCCATGATCGCTGAAATCCCAATCGCGACGCTCGACGCCGGCAGGATGGGATGGTCTGCCGTGCCGCAGTGGGTCGTCATAGTTGGCTATGTCTTGGTTACCGGCGGCATCGCAGTCACGACCTGGGCTCAGGCAGTGAACCCGTTCTTCGAGCCAGGCGTCCGCATCCAGAAGGAGCGCGCGCAGCAGGTGATCACGTCTGGGCCGTACAGATTCGTCCGCCATCCCGGCTATGCTGCCGCGATAGCAATGTTCGTCGGAATTCCGCTCGCGCTGGCCTCCTGGCGGGGCTTGCTGCCGGCTGGGCTGGCGATCGCATTGCTGGTCGTCCGGACGGGTTTGGAGGATCGCCTGCTCCAGGCCGAGCTATCCGGCTATTCCGACTATGCGCGTCGTACGCGTCACAGACTCGTGCCGGGTATTTGGTGACGGCCGGTTGAAGGCTACCATTGTCGATCACAGAACCTTAGATCGCGGACGAAGCGTGCCAATGCTCCTTAAATACAGAGCGCGCTATTCCCCGGCGCCCTCGCCGATCCGCCCGCTCGCGCAGGCGATGGCGAAGGCGTAGGCGCGCGCGACGTCGTCGAGGCGGTCGAAGCGTCCCGGCGCGCCGGCGTGGCCCGCCTCCATCGCGGTGCGCAGCAGGACGGGGCCGCCGCCGGTCATCGAAGCGCGCAATTTGGCGACCCATTTGGCCGGCTCCCAATAGGTCACGCGCGGATCGGTCAGCCCCGCGAGCGCGAGAATCGCGGGATAGCGCTGCGCGCGGACATTGTCGTAGGGGCTGTAGCCGCGGATGGTCGCGAACGCCTCTATGCTGCGGATCGGATCGCCCCACTCCAGCCATTCGGGCGGCGTCAGCGGCAGGCTCGCGTCGAGCATGGTGTCGAGCACGTCGACGAAGGGCACTTCGGCGATGATCCCGGCGTAGAGCTCCGGCGCGGCGTTGGCGATCGCGCCCATCAGCATGCCGCCGGCGCTGCCGCCGTGGGCGACGACGCGGCCCTTGGCGGCGAAGCCTTCGGCGACAAGATGGCGGGTGGCGGCGAGGAAATCGCTAAAGGTGTTGGGTTTGTGGGCGAGCTTGCCGTCCTCGTACCAGCGCCAGCCTTTTTCCGTTCCGCCGCGCACGTGGGCGATGGCGTAGACGAAGCCGCGATCGACCAGGGAAAGCCGATTGGTGGAGAAATTCGCGTCCATCACAAGGCCGTAGGCGCCGTAGCCGTAGATCAGCATCGGCGCGGTTCCGTCGATCGGCGCGTCGCGGCGAGTGAGCAGCGAGATCGGCACCGCCTCGCCGTCGTCGGCGCGCGCGTTGACGCGGCGCGTGACGTAAGCCGAGGCGTCGAAGTCCTTCGGCGTCATCTGCTTCTTGCGCAAAATGCGCTGGCGCGCGGCGAAGTCGTAATCGTAGATCTCCTGACTGCACGCCATCGACGAATAGCTGAAGCGGAACACCGGCGCAGCAAACTCGTAGACCGGCTCCAGCTTGAGGAAATAGGTCTGCGCCTCGAAGGCGATCTCGTGCGCCGCCCCGCTCTCGAGCTCGTGGATCATCAGGCGCGGAACGTTGTCCTCGCGCGCCAGCAGCACGAGATAATCCCTAAACAGCGCCGCGCTCTCGATCAGGCGGCCGTCCTGGTGCGGAACGAACGGGCGCCAGTTCGCCTCGCCCGGCGCCTCGCGAGGCGCGACGACGATTTTGAAGTCGCGCGCGCCGGCGTTGGTCTTGATGTAGAAAACGTCGCCGTGATCCATCGCCTCGTAGCGCAGGCCCGGCCGGCGCGGCGCGATCAGCAACGGCGGCGCCGTGGGGTTATCGAAATCGACGACGCGCGCTTCCGAGGCGTCGTGGCCGTGCAGCGAAATGATGGCGCTGCGGCCGAGCCGCGTCGGCGTGATCGTAATGAACCAGCCGGGATCGGCCTCCTCGAAGACGATCGCGTCTTCGCTCTGCGCCGCGCCGAGGCGATGCAGCATCACCCGCCAGGGGCGGTGGTTTTCGTTCCGCGCGACATAGAGAAAGGCGCTGGAATCGCGCGTCCACACGGCTTCGCCGGTGGCGTTCTCGATTCTGTCGGGCAAGTCGGCGCTCGCCGCGACGTCGCGCACGCGAATGGCGTACATTTCGGAGCCCTTGTCGTCGGCGCTCCAGGCGAATTTTTGATGATCGGGCGAATGGCGCGCGGCGGCGAGGCGAAAGAACGGCTTGCCGTCGGCGCGCTCGTCGCCGTCGAGAAGAACCGATTCTTTGCCGCCCGCGCGCGGCCGGCGGCAGAAGATGCGTTGCTGGCCGCCTTGGCGGAAGCGCGAATAATAGGCGTAGGGGCCGTCCGCCTGGGGAACCTCGCTGTCGTCCTCCTTCAGCCGCGCGCGCATTTCGCGCGCGAGCTGGCGCTGAAGCGCGCGGGCCGGCGCGAGAATCTCCTCGGCGTAGGCGTTCTCCGCCTCCAGCAACGCGCGAATGTCCGCCGGCAGAGTCGAGGGGTCGCGCAGCACCTCGCGCCAGTTGTCGGCCCTGATCCAGGCGTAGTCGTCGCGCCACGAGACGCCGTGCGCGTGGCGCTCGACGGGCCGCTTGTCGGCCCGAGGCGGCGTCGGCCCGCCGCGCGGCTTGGCCTGGGGCATGGCTCACGGGCTCCAGTCTCACGGTGACCGGGTATTGCCATGGGCGGGGCACGGAGGGAAGACGCCCGTGCGGGCCGTGGCGGTTGGCGGCGGGCACGGCGAGGAGGGGCGAGCGCTGGGGGTGGGGCCGGTTGGCCAAGTCCGCGACCGCCAAGCAAAAGCGAAAGTCGCCTTCTCACAGAATTAGCCGTGTCTCACCGATGCGGCGCAGTCCACAACAGTCCAGAAATAGGGAATTCGTATCACCGTAAGGCCCCGAGAAATTCGCGCCTTGAGCTTATGGGCACTATAACGCTTCGAAAATGTCGAGCGGATAGGTATGCCGCCAAACCAATTTCTGCACCGGAGCGCTGCGCGCCACTTCGATAATCGTTTGACGCCCAGGCTGATCGGCACCTGCAAATAGCCTGTGAAGTTGATGCGGCGGCTGCGCAGACAGCTTACTGCAACAGTCCCAATGCGATGCGAAATCTGCGTCGGTTTCAAGCAAGTAGCGGAACAGGTAATGAAACCAGTAATAGGGGTATTCGTCTTTCACCGCTCCCCCGTTCGGAGCGACCTCCCAAACCGGATTTGGCGCTACGTTCGCGTTCCCACCATCGTACCTCGCACGACTGCGCGGCTTTGACCAATATCTTTCGACTTCGCCCCACCATTTCTTCATCAGGACATGATTTCTCGACGCCGCGAGGAACCATGACGACAAAGGGCGGTCGACGCCCGGCCGTTCGAAGGCGAAGAAGCCCGAATCCTTCAAGAGGTCGGGAAGCCACGCGTCGAGCGGTTCAATCGGAAGCACCGAGGCGTCGGCCCACACGCCACCTTCTAGGAGGAGTTTCGTGCGCACGACATCCGACAGAGCTTGTACCGTCATCCGTTGCGGTGCGACCCTGAATCCTAGCAGCAATCTGTCGACATCGTCACCGTCCAGAATTCGCAACTCATAATCTGGATTCAACGACGACCAGCGTCGAAATATCAGACGGACAATTTCTGGAGCGTCTTTCGCTCCTTGAAGCCAAAGCGAGTATATGATCTTTGGCATCCCGAAATCCGTCCGGCTCATTGCTCTTCATCCACTGCGAACATAACGTGCCCCTGTTCCCCAACCAAACAGCCAAGTGCGTCAAGGCGGTGGAACAAGGATTACGCGGAGGAGCCGCGCCGACCACCTATTGCCGGTGGCCGACGGTCGAAAATTTACACGATCAGAATTCGGATATCAAGCCGAGTCCTTCTGGGTAACCCTGTCGAGCGGGCCTTCTCGAATTTGCGCAAGTAATATGCAGCAATACACGACGGGTCGCCCGTTAACGATTAGGAAATCCATGTGGGACGCGGGGCCCTGACTTTCCATAGGCGCCCGCTTGCAATTTCCTCTCGGAGCCTTTAATAGGCTCCCATCGTCCGCCAGGGCGAGTTTGCTGGGCTGTCACCAAGTAACGGTGATGGGTCGGTCCGGTGTGCTACCTTACCTTAATCGGACACGAGCGCCATGGTGTCTCTGTCGGCCGAGAATGTAATCTGGCAGTACTGGGAAACGCACGGCGAGAAGCCCAGATTCATTGACGGCCTTCATGAAATCGCGAAGAAGAATTCCGGTGTGAAGGTCATCCTCGTCACACCCGAAACCCTCAGTGCATATCTGCCGCACATCGAAGACGGTGTTTCTCGGATAACAAATCTGTCGCATAAAGCGGACATGATCAGGACGAGGCTAGTCATGCACTATGGGGGCATGTGGCTCGATTCCGATGCTATTGTCCTGAACGACCTCAATTGGCTTTTCGAATACCTGAAGACATATGAATTCGTCGGTTTCAACAACGCCGGTCGGCTGCAGCCCGATCCGCCGTTGGTCCGCATCAACTGCTTTCTTTCCCGCCCTAACGGAAGGATTATCCGTGAATGGGTACGTTTGCAGCATCTAAAATTTCCGAAAACTACTTTTGATTGGAACGAAATCGGCGCTGGGCTGCTCACTCCCATTTGCCTTGAAAATAAACAATTCGTGAATATCTTGCCATTTGAACGAATATGTCCAATTCCTTCGGGCGAAGTTGAAACTTTCACCTCCAAGGATGACGCGCGAGCGGAACAGATCCTTGAAGAATGTTTCATCGTAATGCTTTCCAACCGAATGCTGCACATTAGGAATTCACCGCTGCAGCAACTGACCGTTGACCAGATCGCAGCCGGCGACTACCTTCTTGCGAAGATCTTGCGAAAAGCGGTTGCGTCCATTCACGATAGAAGACCTCGGCTCTCATTCGTGCATACACGCGACGGCTGAAAACAGGACGGGTCTATCCGGCTTCGATCTCGCGCTTCAACTGCGTGAACCGGTCTCCAAATCGTGGCGAGCCGATCCGTTTCTCGCAATCCCAGTATGCGAACTGGGACGACACGGACGGGCCGGCGTCCTGCGCCAGCTCCCGCATCAGCTCCGCACTCATCGCCGATCGCCAACCCGGCGCGCCATCCTGCTGGTGATTGGCCGGATCCTCCACATTCGAGTGATGGAGGATTGCCGATCCGCCGGCCTTCAGGACACGGCGGATCTCGCCAAGATAGGCGCGGATCACTTGCTGGTCCATATGCACGAATGAATCATAGGACCAGACGAAATCGATCCGATCCTCGGCGCACAGCGGCAGCGGATCGCCCGTGGTCAGCACGTAGTCGACATTGCTGTGAGCCTGAAAGCGGCTGCGGCAAAAGTCGAGACAGGAAGCGCCGAGGTCGACGATCGTGACATGACCCGCCAGTCTGACGAGATATTCCGTCCAGCGGCCGTGACCAGGGGCAATCTCGATGACATGCGTCTGCTTGGCGACATGCGGGACCAACAGGTGCTGTACGAGCGACTCCTTCCAAGTCGGATAGGGGACGCCGCAGAGGGCTGCTTGCCCCTGCCACTCGTCGCCGTCCTTGGGCCAGGCATATGTCTGGTCCCATTTGAGGAGGTTCTTCTTCGCGTTCTCCAACATGTGAGGAGGCCCATCCAAGGCGACGCCGCGGCTCATCTCCCGCGCCCTGCCGCCACGAAGAGTCCCTTTTTCCCATGTTCTCATCCTGTATACACGCCTGAACGGAGCGAAACAATCGCTGCTGCTTTACGAACAAGTGATACCGCGACGCGACCAGGCTGCGGCGCAGGCCGTCAAACTTCGCAGAGATAGACGACCACGCTGGTGTGCGCCCCAACCTGCTGGATATGCTTGAACCGCCCAGTCCGACGAAGGCTGGTCTCCAGCGGCTCATGAAAGAACACCATGGGATTTCGCCGGATAGCTTCGGAGTCCGCGGCGAAGCCAGACACCAAGAGCGTGCCGAGAGTGTTCTCGGCGAGGAACCCGATCACCGCGCGATACGCGGCCTCGGTCTTCTGGTGGATGAGGACCTCGAAGCAGAGCACCATTTCGGCCGGCTGGACGCCCGGCTCCCCTGCCAGGCGGAATTCCCAGTCAGGCCGGGCGCGACGCGCGAGGGCGAGCGCCACTGACGACTGGTCGATGCCGACATAGCGGCGGATCGCTAGCTCCTTGACCACTTCCAGGTCGCCGCAGCCGAAATCGAGGACGCTTGCCGCGGCCTCAACCCCGTGCTCCTTTAAGAGCTGGCGCTTGTAAAGGAGGTTGTCGCCATGCGAGCCGACCCCCGAGCCGCGCTCTGGGAAACGCTTGTAGCGCAGCTCCCAGAACACCCGATTGTCGAAGCCGTCTCCAATCTGGCCGTTGGCCGCAACCACCGCGGCTCGGCCCGTCGGATTTGGATCGATCCGAGGACGAATCAACCCAACAACGTCTAAGCTCGAATCATGATAGTGCAGAAGCACCACTGGTCGAGCCTTATCGAAGTACTTAGGTTCATCCGCTATATGAACATAATAGTTGACGTTCGAAGGAGCAATCTCGAACGGAAGTTTCGAGTGATGAACGGCGAGCCAGAAGCTCACCTGATCGACATGCATTGTTTTTCCAACGCGCGCTAGCGGCTCAATATTGTCGAGAAGCCAGAGTGCCCACCGACGCCATTCAGTGGACAGGCTTTCGCAGAAGGCTTTCGGAACCGAGTAGAAGCCGCCGTTGCAGTTGCCAATATATGTTTCCGCCGTGCCCGCATCGGTCTTGCAGACCGGTGGCAGGCTCGGCAGGCCAGAGGCGACCGCAATCTCTTCGAGTATGTGGAGCGGCGGATTGTCCACATCGACGATTTTGCCGACAATCGCCGCATCGCTCAGGAAGGGCCTGAGATCCGACAAAGCGATGGTGTCGGTATCGAGAAGCACGGCACGGTCAAACTCGAAGGCGTTAAGATTGTCGAGCTGGTTGAGTTTGTTGCAATGTCGGCCGTCGCCGAATCTGGCGATCTGCTGGACCCGGCAGCCGAGATCACGAAAGATGGCGCGCCGGCCTTCCGGCACTTCCGGCGTGCATTGGACGAAGATAGCCGACGGGTCACCTCCGCAGTGCTCAATCAACGATCGTGCCAAGTGCCAGCCCTCATAGAGGAAGATTGGATCGTCATCGACAATGAACGAGAAAATCGTGCGGTCCGTCGCTGGCATCAAGGCTCTCCGATCCTCGGCCTTCGTGGCCAGATTGAGGCACGCCAGCTGAGCGACAAATGTCTATGTGCGTAAAAGAAAACGCGCCTTTAGCTATGTGCACTCATAAGAGCATACCCGAGAGACTTTAACACAGGCCCGGCGACAGCCTCAAAGATCGTGATCTCCTCGCGGGACAGATCCCTTCGAAAGCGGCCGATTTGGTTCGGGTTCGGCGGCTCGAGGGCCCGGAGATGGATTCCCTGATGCGCCTCTAACGTCGCGTAAAGCTCGCCGTCCGGTTTGCGCAATTCGCCCAGTTCCGCTAGGCGTTCCGCCGCTCGCTCATGATGGCGGAGCACCGCGGGATGAAAGGGCAGATCAATGGAAGCGAGGATGCGACGAATAGCCGGTTCCGGTTTCATCGCAATGTCCTCGTATCTCACTTCCAGGTACCGGTCCGGGTAAGCCTTCGCCGCATCGAAACCGGCCGCGAGCCATTTGAGCCAGCTTTCGGCGAGCGCTTGAATGTTGTTGCCAGGGCCAAACCACATGTGCCGAATCGACGCGGCGACATCGCGCCCATCCCGTGTGATGTGGATGAAGAAAGCTTCCGGCAGAAGCGCAGCGATCTCGGGAATCCAGAAGATGTGGCCGGGGGTTTTGTCGCCGAAGCGGGTCTTGCCCTGTCGCGCTGCGTAGAGCTGGTAGAAGGCGCGCAAGCCCGCCGAAATCGAAAACCCGTCTCCCATCCGGGTAAAGGCGTCCAGCAAGACGTCGGCGGAAATGTTAAGGTCGTTCCAGCGCTGGGAGTTCATCATGGCCATTAGGACGGCGCGTGGTAGATCAGGCGTCTCCGGTGAGGCGTGCGATAGTTGGAACACGCCATTGAACATCGTCTCCGGCGGAATAGCGAGGTTCGGATGCGCGTCGAGCATGAGACGCAGAAGCGTCGACCCGGATCGCGGATGGCAGACGATGAACGGGACGGGCGGGGTCATGGCGCGCACAGCTCCTGCCCCGCGGACAGGCTGGTTTGAAGCAATTGCAGGGCGCTAGACAGCTCGTTTTCCGTCAGATGCTGAGCGTAGAAATGGCTTAGTCCAAAATCGATTGGTCTCGACCGACCAAAGGGAATGCGTAAGATTCCGAACGGTGCGAGCCGGCGTTCCATAGTCACCTCGGGCGAGACTTGTCCGTCGGACCATGGCGCGCCGACGAGGCCTATGATGAACCGCTCAAGCGCCGGGCGACGCACGATCACGAGACTTTGCTGGAACATCGGGACAGCCACCGTGCCCCTCAGTCCGACCCCGTTCTCCGTTCGCGCGCCGATGAGGATATCCTCGGTCGCTTCGCCGATTGCATGGGCCAAGAGGTCCTCTCCGTATAGCAGGCAATCCTGCTCGACATACACGTAAAAATCAGCATCGCAACACAGCGCATACATCGCCCCGTTCATCACCGAACGCGTGAAGCCGCAATACTTCGTCTTAATCAGCGCCCTTGCGAGGTCGTTCGCATGTCCGTAGTTGCGATCAAGCTCGATCCAGACCAGCGATGCGTCGGACCGATAATCCGGTTTGATCGGCGCTGCGCTGTCGGTCACCACGACCTTGAGTGGCCGCAGACATCGATGCACTTGCCGCAGCCACAGGTCGAAGAAAGCCGGCGAGCGAGTGGCGGGGGCACCGATAGTCCATGGGGCACGGCTGCCGTCGCACCACCACCCGCTTCCTACGACGATTTTCAGCCTATTGCCATCGCCGATCGACGAGTCGCTCATCGCTTCATCTTACGGATTACGCGGATTACGGTGACACGCACCTATTTCACCTTTTGTGAAACGCCCACCAACCCTGTGATTTCTCCACCGCGATCGCGCACCAGGAACACGATCGGCGCACTCTCGCCACCCCGCCGCCCTCCCCGGCCGCCGCAATTCGCCGTCGATCTCTTGGAAGAAACCCTTTTCCGATTGAAATGGGCTGTCAAGGGTCTCGACCGCCGGAGGCGGCGCGCTTTCAGCGCGCTCTTGACAGTTCATTTCAATCGGAATTTTGGCGCCCAAGAGATCGACGGCGAATGGCGGCGGCCTCC
>JBEKAL010000139.1:0-10069 GCA_050015935.1 Roseiarcus sp. | reverse complement strand
GCGTCAGGTGACGCCGAAGGAGCAGGAGGAAATCTTCCACCTCGGACTTCCCGGCGTCGGCTTCTTCCCCGAGAACAAGCGCGTCTATCCCAACGGACCGCTCGGCGCGCATGTCATCGGCTTCGTCGACAAGGACAATGTCGGCATCGCCGGGATGGAGAAGTATCTCGATCAGCAAAGCCTCACCGATCCGCATGTCGCCGGTTTCAGCGTCGATCCCGATTCGCTGAAGCCGGTGCGCCTGTCCCTGGATCTGAAAGCGACGCACGCGTTGCGCGACGAATTGGCGGCCGGGATCGAACGGTTCCGCGCCAAGGCGGCGGCCGGCGCGATCATCGACGTCGACACCGGCGAAATCATCGCGCTGGAATCGCTTCCCGACTTCGATCCCAACGACCCCGGCGACGTCAAAGACCCGGAGAAGATCAACCGCGTCAATGTCGGCGTTTACGAAATGGGCTCGACGTTCAAGGCCATTTCGATCGCGATGGCGCTCGAATCGGGCAAGGTCAACCTCGCTTCGCGCATCGACGCGCGCGACAGCTTGCGCTATGGACATTTCACCATTCACGATTTCCACGCCACGCATCGGGTTCTTTCCGTCCCTGAGGTTTTCACGCATTCCTCGAACATCGGCGCCGCGCGCATGGCGCTGATGGTCGGCGTCGAAGGCCATAAGGCGTTCTTGAAGAAGATGGGACAGCTCGATCGGCTGCGCACGGAATTGCCGGAAAGCGCCGAGCCGCTCGTGCCGAAGCGCTGGGGCGAACTGAACACCATGACCATCGCTTTCGGCGAGGGCCTCAACGTCGCGCCGATCCAGGCGCTGATGGCGGTCGCCGCTCTGGTCAACGGCGGCAATCTGATGACGCCGACCTTCCTGCCGCGCAGCGAGGCCGAGGCCGCGGCGCTCGCCCATCGCGTCGTCAGCCCGCAGACGTCGGAGTCGATGCGCTATCTCATGCGCGCCAACGCGACCCACGGCTCGGCGGGATTCGCCAACATTCCCGGCTATTATGTCGGCGGCAAGACGGGCACGGCGGACAAGATCATCCAGGGCCGCTATTCCCAGGACAAGGTGTTCACGACCTTCATGGCCATCACGCCCGCCGACAAGCCGAAATATCTCTACTTCGTGCTGTTCGACCAGCCGCAGGGCTTGCCCGAGGACGGCGGCTATCACACCGCCGCGTACAACGCCGGCCGCGTCACCGGGCGGCTGATCGAGCGCGTCGAGCCGCTCGAAGGCGTGCCGCCGGCGAGCCAGTTTCCCAACCAGCCGTTTCCGCTGCTCGCGCGCCTCGGATACGGCTACGACGCGGACAAGGCGGGCAAGGAGTGAGGCGTCTCGGCGAAATCCTCGATCTGAACGGGTCCGACGCCGCGCTGGCTTCGCGCGAGATCGGCGGTCTTTGCGCCGACAGTCGCAAGGTCAGGCCCGGCGACGCGTTCTTCGCGATTCCCGGCGTCAAGAACGACGGCCTGGCCTATGCCGCCGAGGCCCTCGAAAAAGGCGCCGGCGTGATCGTCGGCGAGCGCGCGCCCGATTTCGCCGCGCCGGCGTTCGTGCGCGTCGCCGACGCGCGCGCCGCGCTCGCCCTCGCCGCGGCGCGCTTCTATCCGCGACAGCCCGAACTCATCGTCGGGATCACCGGAACGAGCGGCAAGACATCCGTCGCCGCCTTCGCGCGGCAGATTTGGGCCTCGATGGGCTTTGAGGCGGCCTCGCTCGGCACGCTCGGCGTCGTCTCGCGCCCGATCAACGTCTACGGCTCGCTGACGACGCCGGACCCGATCGCGTTGCACCAGACGCTCGATCGGCTCGCCGACGCCGGCGTCGCCCGTCTCGCCCTGGAAGCGTCTTCGCACGGCCTCGACCAGAAGCGCCTCGACGGCGTGCGCCTCGCCGCCGGCGCCTTCACCAATCTCACCCGCGATCACATGGACTACCACGCGACGAGCGAGGACTATCTCGCCGCGAAACTACGCCTGTTGCGCGCGCTTCTGCCCAAGGGCGCGCCGGCCGTCGTCGACGCCGACAGCGACGTCGCGGCGCGCGTCGGCGCCGCCGCGTTGGAGCGCGGCTTGCGATTGTTCACGGTCGGGGCTCGCGGCGCCGATCTGCGGCTGATTTCCGCGAGCCGCGAGGGCTTCGCGACGCGCATCGCCTTCGAATGCGCCGGGCGCGTCTGGCGCGCGCTGCTGCCGCTGCCGGGCGACTTCCAGGTTTCCAACGCGCTCGTGGCGGCGGGACTGTGCGTCGCGACGGGAAGCGAGCCGGGCGCGGTCGTAGCCGCGCTCGAAACGCTCGAGGGCGCCCCGGGCCGCCTCGAACGGATCGGCGAGAAGAGCGGCGCGCCGGTGTTCGTCGACTACGCGCACAAGCCCGACGCGTTGGAAAAGACCCTCGCCGCGTTGCGCCCGTTCGTGCCGGGCCGCCTCATCGTCGTGTTCGGATGCGGGGGCGACCGCGACGCCGGCAAGCGGCCGATGATGGGCGCCATCGCGGCGCGCCGCGCCGACGTTTCGATCGTCACCGACGACAATCCGCGATCGGAAAATCCGGCGGCGATCCGCGCCGCGATTCTGCAGGCGGCGCCGGGCGCGCGCGAGATCGCCGACCGCGCCGAGGCGATCCGCGCCGCGATCGCGATGCTCGGCGCCGGCGACGCGCTGGTGATCGCCGGCAAGGGTCATGAAACCGGCCAAATCATCGGCGATCGGACGCTGCCGTTTTCGGACGCCGAGGCCGCGCGGGCGGCCCTGCGGGAGGGGGCATGAGCGAGGCGTTGTGGAGCGAAGCCGAATTGACCGGGACGCTAGGCGCGCCCAGCGCGCCGCTGCGCGCGCGCGTCGACGGCGTGTCGATCGACACGCGAACGCTTCAGGCCGGCGACTTGTTTTTCGCCATCAAGGGCGAAGTCCATGACGGCCATGACCATGTCGCGCGCGCCTTCGAGGCGGGCGCCGCGGCCGCCGTGATCGCGAAGGCGCGTGGGCGCGACCTCGCCGCGCACGAGGCGACCTTCGCCGTCGAGAATACATTGAGCGCGCTGGGGCGGCTCGGGCGGGCGGCGCGCGCGCGCTCGGGCGCTCGAATCGTCGCGGTGACCGGCTCGGTCGGCAAGACCAGCGCCAAGGAAATGCTGCGCGTCGCGCTGGCGAAGGCCGGGCCGACCCATGCTTCGGCGGCGTCCTACAACAATCATTGGGGCGTGCCCCTGACCCTTTCGCGCATGCCCGCGAACGCCGCCTTTGGCGTCATCGAGATCGGCATGAACCACGCCGGCGAAATCACGCCGCTGGTCGCGATGGCGCGCCCGCATGTCGCTCTCGTCACGACGATCGCGCCGGTTCATATCGAGCATCTCGGCTCGATCGAGGGCATCGCCGAGGCCAAGGCCGAAATTTTCCTGGGCCTCGAACCGGACGGCACGGCGATCCTCGATCGCGACGCGCCGCAATTCGCCCGGCTGGAGCGCAGCGCGCGCGCGCGCGGCGCGCGGGTGCTGAGCTTCGGCGCCGACGCGCAATGCGACGCGCGCCTCCTCGACCTGGCCGAGGAAGACGGCGGAACGCGCATTCGCGCGCGCGTGCTCGAGCGCGAGATCGCCTTCGCGCTCGGCGCGCCGGGCGTTCACATGGCGCAAAACGCCCTCGGCGTCCTGCTCGCCGCCGCCGCGCTGGGGGCCGACCTAGCCCGCTCCGCCGCCGCGCTCGCCGAATTCACGCCGCAAAAAGGGCGCGGCGAACGCTTCACGCTGCAAAGCCCGAGCGGTCCCGTCACCATCATCGACGAGAGCTACAACGCCAATCCGGCCTCGATGCGCGCGGCGCTGGCGCTGCTCGGCGCCGCGCGACCGGGCGCTCGAGGGCGCCGCATCGCCGTCATCGGCGACATGCTGGAGCTCGGCCCGGGCGGCGCCGAAATGCACGCCGCGCTGGCCGGGATTCTCAGCGAGAACCGCGTCGATCTGCTGTTCGGCGCGGGGCCGTTGACGCGCGCCCTGTTCGACGCCGCGCCCGCGCCGATGCGCGCGGCCTGGGCCGAGCGCTCGCGAGACATCTTGAGCGAATTGGCCAAGGCGCTGCGCGGCGGCGACGTCGTCATGGTCAAGGGTTCGAACGGCAGTCTCATGGGGCCGGTCGTGGCGGGGCTTCGCGAGCATTTTTCATCCGCCGAGGCGCGGCGGTAGGAAACGCAAAATGCTGACTTGGCTGACCGATCTTTCGCATGTGGCGGGCATATTCAATTTATTCCGCTATCTCACGTTTCGCACGCTCGGCGCGGCGACGACGGGATTGCTCCTCGTGTTCTTTTTCGGCCCGATGATCATTTCGGCGCTGCGCCTCAAGCAGGGCAAGGGCCAGCCGATCCGCGCCGACGGACCCGCGTCGCATCTGCTGACGAAAAAGGGCACGCCGACGATGGGGGGGCTGATGATCCTGTTCGGTCTCGCCGTCTCGTCGCTGCTGTGGGCGAATCTGGAGAGCCCTTATGTCTGGATCGTGCTGTTCGTCACCGCCGGCTTCGCCGCGATCGGCTTCTACGACGATTACCTCAAGGTGACGCAGCAATCGCATCTCGGCTTTTCCGGCCGCGCGCGGCTCGCCGGCGAATTCCTCATCGCGCTCGTCGCGTGTTACGCGATGATGCGCACGGGCGCGGTCGGCGCGAGTTCGCTCGCGGTGCCGTTCGTCAACGGCTATGTCGTCGATCTCGGCTGGGCGTTCCTGCTATTCGGCCCATTCGTCATCGTCTCCTTCGGCAACGCGGTCAATTTGACCGACGGGCTCGATGGGCTGGCGATCGTGCCGGTGATGGTCGCCGCGGCGACCCTGGGGGTCATCGCCTATTTCGCCGGCAATCTGCTCTATTCGCGATATCTGCTGATCAATCACATTCCCTATGCCGGCGATCTCATGGTCATTTGCGGGGCCCTCATCGGCGCCGGCGTCGGCTTTCTCTGGTTCAACGCGCCGCCGGCGCAAATCTTCATGGGCGACACCGGTTCGCTGGCGCTCGGCGGATTGCTGGGCGCGACCGCCGTGGCGATCAAGCACGAAATCGTGCTCGCCGTCGTCGGCGGCCTGTTCGTGATGGAGGCGCTGTCGGTGGTGGTGCAGGTCGCCTCGTTCAAACTGACGGGCAAGCGCGTCTTTCGCATGGCGCCCATTCACCATCATTTCGAGCATCTCGGCTGGTCCGAGCCGCAGATCGTCATGCGCTTCTGGATCATCGCCTTCGTGCTGGCGATGATCGGCCTGGCGACCTTGAAGCTGAGGTGACGATGACCCCCATCGAAACCCTTCGCGGACGCAAGGTCGCGCTGTTCGGGCTCGGCGGCTCGGGACTCTCGACCCTGCGCGCGCTCGCCGCCGGCGGCGCCGACGTCGCGGCGTGGGACGACGACGAAAAGGCGTGCGCGCGCGCCCTCGAGGCCGGCTTCGCGCCGGTCGATCTGACCGCCGTCGACTGGCGCGACTTCGCGACGCTCGTGCTCGCGCCGGGCGTGCCCTTGACCCATCCCAAGCCGCATTGGACGGTCGAACGGGCGAAGGCGGCCGGTGTCGGAATCGTCGGCGACATCGAACTCTTCGCCCGCGAGCGCGCCGCGCGCGCGCCGCGCGCGCCCTTCGTCGCCATAACCGGAACGAACGGCAAGTCGACGACGACGGCGCTGATTGCCCATATCCTGCGGCAAGCCGGCCGCGACGCCGCGATGGGCGGCAACATCGGCGTGCCGATCCTCGATCTGCCGCCGCCCTCCGACGCGCGCGTTCACGTCGTCGAATGCTCCTCGTTCCAGATCGATCTGGCGCCGTCGCTGGCGCCGAGCGTCGGCGCGCTGATCAATATCACGCCCGATCATCTCGATCGGCACGGAACGCTGGAAGACTACGCCGCGATCAAGGAGCGCCTGGTCGCGCGCGCCGAGACGGCGCTGATCGGCGTCGACGACGCGCCGTGCCGCGCGATCGCCCAGCGCTCGCGCTTCAGTGAGGCGGAGAGCGGCGCGCCGCGGGTCGTGGCGATCGCCGCCGCGCCATCGCCGTTGGCCGATCTCTGGGTCGAAGATCAATTCATCGTCGCGCGCGAAGGACCGCCAAGACTCGTCGATCTTCGTCTCGCGCCGGCCCTGCGCGGCGCGCACAACGGCCAGAACGCCGCCTTCGCTTTCGCCGCGGCGCGCGCGCTGGGCCTGAGCGCCGAAGAGATCGCGCGCGGAATGGCGTCGTTTCCCGGCCTCGCCCATCGCATGGAGCAAGTGGGCCGACTCGGGCGGGTTCTGTTCGTCAACGATTCCAAGGCCACCAACGCCGACGCCGCGGAGAAGGCGCTGCTGTCGTTCCGCGACATCCATTGGATTCTCGGCGGCAAGGCCAAGGAAGGCGGCATCGAGCCGTTGCGCGCTTTGTTTCCGCGCGTCGCCAAGGCCTATCTGATCGGCGCCGCGAGCGAGGAGTTCGCGCGCACGCTCGGGAGCGAAGTTGCGTTCGAGCGGTGCGGCGGATTGGAAAACGCCCTCGCCGCTGCGGCGCGCGACGCGGCGCTCAGCGCGGCGGCGGAGCCGGTCGTCCTTCTGTCGCCGGCCTGCGCCTCCTACGATCAATTCGTCAATTTCGAAGCGCGCGGGGACCGTTTCCGCGACCTCGTCGCCGTGCGGATCGCGGCCGCGCGCGAGGCCGAGCAATCCCCGAGCCCGAAGAGGAGGCGATCATGATTTCCAGAGCGGAGCGCGGTCCCGTCGCCGACTGGTTTCGCACCGTCGATCTCTGGCTGCTCGGTTCGTTCGGCGCTCTGATGGTGGTCGGCGTGGTGATGGCGCTCGCCGCGAGCCCCGCGGTCGCGGAACGGCTCAATCTGTCGACGTTCCATTTCGTCGATCGGCAGGCGGCGCTGCTCGCGCCCTCCGCCGCGCTGATGATCGCGACCTCCTTCCTTTCGCCGCGCCACGTGCGCCGCGCGGCGCTGATCGTGTTCGTCGTCTCGATGGCGCTGATCGTTCTCGCGCTGCTGTTCGGCGCCGAGGTCAAGGGCTCGCGTCGCTGGATCATGGGCGTGCAACCGTCCGAATTCATCAAGCCCGCCTTCGTCGTGCTCACCGCCTGGGCTTTCGCGGAAGGCGGGCGCGCGGGATCGCCGGCGCTCGCGGGGAAGGCGTTCGCGTTCCTGTTGTTGCCGACGACGATCGTTCCAATGATCCTGGAACCGGATTTCGGACAGACCATGCTGGTTTCCTTGGTCTGGGCGGCCTTGTTCTTCATGGCCGGCCTGCATTGGATCTGGGTCTTAGGGCTGGGCGGCGTCGGCGCTGTCGGCGGGCTCGCGGCGTTCAAGCTGTCGCCGCACGTGCACGAGCGCGTGCTGCGTTTCATCGATCCCGATTCCATGGGCGGCATGGTCGACACCTTCCAGGTCGACACCGCGCTGCAAAGCATTCTGTCTGGGGGATGGTTCGGACGCGGGCCGGGCGAAGGCGTCTACAAGCGCATTCTCCCCGACGCCCACACCGACTTCGTGTTCGCCGTCACCGGCGAGGAGTTCGGGATGATCGCGTGCCTCGCGCTGATCGCCTTCTTCGGTTTCATCGTCATCCGCGGCCTTTGGCTCGCCTTGCGCAACCAGGATCCGTTCTGCCGTTTCGCCGCGGCGGGGCTGACGCTGATGTTCGGCATACAGAGCTGGATCAACATGGCCGTGAACCTACGCGCCATGCCCGCCAAGGGCATGACGCTGCCGTTCGTCTCTTACGGCGGATCGTCCTTGCTCGCGCTCGGCCTCGGAATGGGCTTTCTCATTGCGCTGACGCGCAAGAGGCCGCTCGCCGATCTCGACGTGAAACCGTCGGGCGCGGCGTGAGCGAGGCGCGCTGCATTCTCGTCGCGGCCGGCGGCACGGGCGGACACCTTTTTCCCGCTTCCGCGCTGGCGGCGGCGCTCGGCCGTCGCGGCGCGGCGATCGAACTCGCCACCGACGATCGCGCGCTCGAATACGGCGGCGATTTCCCCGCCCGCGCGATCCACGCCATTCCCTCGGCGACGACGACCGGGGCCGGCGCCCTCAACAAGGCGCGCGCGGCGCTCGTGCTGGCGGGCGGCCTCGCCTCGGCGCTGCTGCTCATCGGCCGGCTGCAGCCGCGCGCGGTCGTCGGCTTCGGCGGCTATCCCACCGTGCCGCCGCTGACGGCGGCCTGGATGCTGGGCTTGCCGAGCGTGCTGCACGAGCAGAACGCGGTGATGGGCCGCGCCAACCGCTTCCTGGCGCCGCGCGTTTCCCTGATCGCGACCGGCTTTCCCGAATTGAAGGGCGTCGACTCGGCGCTTGGCGCCAAGGCCCATTACACCGGCAATCCGGTGCGCGCCGCCGTGATCGCCGCCGCCGCGACGCCTTACCCTGAATTCTACGGCCGGCGCCTCAAAGTGCTCGTCACCGGCGGTTCGCAGGGCGCGCGGGTGATGGCCGATATCGCGCCCGCCGCGTTCGCCTTGCTCACCGCCGACGAGCGCGCGCGCATCCGGCTCACCATGCAGGCGCGCGGCGAAGACAAAGCCCGTGTCGCGGCGGCGTGCGCGCGAATGGGCTTTCCGGTCGAACTCGCCGAGTTCTTCGCCGACCTTCCCGCGCGCATCGCCGCCTCGCATCTCGTCGTCGGGCGCGCCGGCGCCTCGACGGTGAGCGAACTCACGGTCATCGGCCGTCCCTCGATCCTCGTGCCGTTTCCGCATGCTCTGGACCAGGATCAGGCCGCCAACGCCGCCGCGCTCGGCGCGAGCGGCGCCGCTACGGTCGTGCCGCAAACGCAGTTCACTCCCGAGCGGCTGGCGCGATTGCTGCGCGCGGCGCTGAACGATCCCGTCAGCCTCGCCGCCGCGGCGCGTGCGGCCAAGGCGGCGGGCGTCCCGGACGCCGCCGAGCGGCTCGCCGATCTCGTCATCCGGATCGCGCGGCCGGCGCCGCAAAACGCAAAACAGTGAATTTCGGAAATTCCCGCTTCCGGCGCTTCCTCGAATCAGCATACCAAATCAGCGGGCCGACAGCGCCTGCGCCACTGTCGCGCGACGCGCGGCGGCGATCCTCCTTGCGAATATCGAGGCCGTTATGATCGCCGCCGCCGCGCTCCGCAATAAGACCGTCTTCGACCAGCAAACGCCATCGCCGAGCCGCGGCGAGACGCTCGCGCGTTATCGCCGCCTGCGCGAAATCGGCAAGCGGCATCATGACAACGTGTTGGGTTTCCTGGCCAAGGATGCGATCTTGGACCACGCCCGCCGCTTGGGTCTGGCCGTAGGCAAGACTCTCGTTCTCGACAGTATGGCCGAATTGACGCTGGCCATCGATCTCGCCATCCATACCGCGCCCCCCGGCCGCTCCCGGGCCATCGACCGCTACGCCAATTCGGCGCGTTTGGCGCCGGGGACCGAAGAGGCGGTCATGCTCGAGGCGATGCGCGATGCGCGTTTCGCGATCCTCTTGGCGCAGAGCCGGCACTCGTCCGCCGGGCTGATCGTCACCGACCTGTTCCGCGAGATCGATCTCTGGTTGGTCGACGAAGGCCTAGAAATATCGCTGCCGGATGGAGCAGCGTTCGCGACCCGGTATTTCGCGCCCGGACCCTTTGTCATGACGGCCGGCGTCGGCGTGCCCATTGGTCGCGAGGCGCTCACGCGGGCGATCGAGTCGGCGCCGCAACTGATGCGCAAGCCGCATGTCGATGCGATCCAGGATCGGCGCTTCGCCGAAGCCGTCTATCGCGGCGCGATCGAAGACGGGATGACGGAAAAGGTCCAATACCGCGACCCGATCGGCGACGGCGACGAAGCCTGACGGCTCGGGTCTCGAGATCGGCGACGTTCGGCGTCGCCGAGCCGGCGAAGCGCCGTTGCGGCGTTGCGATGGATCGATACGCGCGGCAGGGCGGTCGCAATTCCCGAAGACAAGAGAAAATGGTTCCTCGACGTTCCAAGTGGAATTGGCCGGCGGTTGAATGCGGCGTTCGAGCCCTGCATGCTGCGAAGGTTTGGGCATGCGAGGCAGGGCGATGGAATCGAAAGATGTGTTCACGCT
>JBEKAL010000138.1:0-10124 GCA_050015935.1 Roseiarcus sp. | reverse complement strand
TTCCGCTCGCTGCTCGGCATCGCGGGCGGGGTTGAGGCGCCGACTTATGCCGACCTTTATTCCGGCGCATGGACACACCCTACATGTAGCGGGTGTCTGCATTAACCGGATAGGCAGGGATCAAACGAGCAGTTCGGTGATGTCTGACGATAACCGCTGCTCCGACCACCCTGACGGATAATATTCACTGCGGTCGCTCACGCCGTCGCGCAATTCTGACCAACATCCTGAAGCAGGCGCGTAGCTGTGCTGTTCCGATCTCGCGCGCTGCGTCGGCGAAGGGCGCACCGCGCTCTTGTCCGTGCCCCAGGGCGATGACGGGAGTGTGAGATTTCCCTCCAGGACGCAATCCACATATCGTCGCTATTGGCGCATTCCCGCCGTCGACCAGCGGTAAAAATCCCTCTTTTTGCGTCCGCTCTCAGGGGCATAGCGCCTTTTCCGGCTTTTCGTGATTTCTGGCCGCCGCCCCCAAAAACGCCCTTGACGGCCGGGATCGGATTACAGAAGGGATGAAAGCCAGATGGCTGGAACCGCTGCCGGGTTCGGTTCACGGCAGCCCGCCCGCCCGCGCGCGTAGCGCGGGAACGCCCGTGCATCATTAGTTCATAAAAATAGACCTCAGCACATCATAAAGAAACGCCGCCAAAAGCGGGATGCTGATCGCTGCCCAAGCGCCCCTATGACGAAGCGGTGACGACCCGATTTGTGTTTCCAACTCGACCTTCGGAAACACCCATCTTGAGTAAGAGAAGAACATTCGGAAAATATTCAATGACATGAGAAACGAGTAAATATAAATCGCAGTCGTAATTATGGCTGGTAACTGCGAAAAACGCACCAACAAAGCTCCTATGCGGTAATCGACCCAAAGTGCGAGCGGAATACCCAAGAACAAGAGTAATATGTCATACATCGCTGCGCGATGAAGCCAGTTATGATTTGTTTTCCGCTCCTCAAAAAACGCGCTAAGTGTAGATTTCGATGCGGCGAACCACGAATGATTATCAGCCAAAGTTTCAAAATTGCTCTCATTTGGCGTTGGCAACGTCGGAAGCCTATTGAAATCAAAGATAGGTGGCTTGGTGAAATCGAGAAACAAGACAATCTTACAAGCGGGAGTGAACCCTAAGACAGCAAGAGGTGTCGTCCCTGTGTCAAATAATATTGACCACATGTTGTCTGGAAGATTGATTTCATCAAGAAATGCTTCATTACTTCCATGCATCTGTTCATCATTTGTCGCGTGAATTACCATTGATGTGGTGAAACAATCGTGGACCCGTTTTTGTCGAGCCGCGAACTGATCGGCAGACTCATTAGGCTGCTGCTGCAACACAAGCATGAATTTATCTCTATATTCAACCTGTTGGTCATTGATAATTTTATATAGTCGCTTGAGGTCGCCACGCTTCAAGCGTGAGGCTCCAATCGGATGTTTAGTCGAATGGTTTCGCCAATCTTCCGGCGCTTTAGAGCGCGTCTCGGAAAAGTGGGAACCGGTTTTCCGAAAAAGACGCGCTCCACGAAGAACTTAGAGCCGATCCCGATTCCAACGAAACGGGATCGGCTCTAGCGATATTGTTGGTCACATAAGCCTCTGAATCATCCAGCGACTAACATTGTAGGACCGCGCGATCTCGCCAAGCGATTCTTGTCCCACGTTTACGCGCTTGATCGCCTCGCGCCGCCCATGATGCGTCAAAGTCGGCTCGCCGCCAAGCTTCACACCGTTCGCCACGGCGCGCGCGGGCTTCGCCGGCGATCACGATGCGCCGCGAAGGAGCTTGCGTGTGATGCGGCGGCTGCCGTGAACGATGCGAATGATGGCGACGACATCCTCGTCGGCGACATGGCGATAGATCACCACATAGGGCAACGCGATTGCGATTCGGATATGCCGCCCAAAGGCGGGGCGAGGGGCGCCGCTATCGGGATGAACGGTCAGACGCTCGTAAAGAGCTTCAAAAGATGCAGCATATTTGGCGGCGACGTTGTGTCCCGCCTTGCGCGTAAGATCGTTGACAATCGCAGCGGTGTCGGCTTGAGCCAATAAGGAGACGACGACCCGCGCCATCAGCGCTTGAGGGACGCGAGCAGCGCCGCATTGTGCGCCTTGTGCTCCTCGAGAGAAACAAACTCGCCGCGCTCCAGCGCCGCCAAGCCCTCGTCGACGTAGGGCTTGGCCCACGCCATATCATCGCTTTCCTCAAGCTCGCGTTCGGCGATGCGCTCGTCGATCAATTGCCGCGCCGCCTCTTCGATCGAGGCGAAGGCGCCGCGCGCGACGTGAGCCGCGAGCCATTCCTGCTGTTCGGGCGTGAGCGTAATCGTCATGGCTCTTTATACCACGAATCCGCCCGCGGTTAACTCGAAAATCATGCGGGCCTTGTGGACGGCGCCCCACCGCGCCTTCTGGGGCCTCATCGTCGCCGGCGCCGTCCTCGTCCTCGCCAGGGCCGGCGCCAAGGCGGCGAGAGGGGCGGGAATGGCGGGCTGACGCGTCGCGCGGCCTCACGCCGCGTAGAGCCAGTCGTAGCGTTTGAGCAGGCGCCGCGGTCCGAGCGTGCGCATCGTCAGGTCGCGCGCCAGGGCGAAGGGGCCGCTCAGGTGGTAGATGCGGCCATGAGCGAACGCCGAGCGCTGGACGCGCGCCGCGCGGGCGGCGCGGTCGCCGGAATAGGCGGCGAGCGCCTCGGCGACGTCGTCGGATTCGGCGAGGCGCCGCGCCAGCGCGTCGGCGTCCTCGATCGCCTGCGCCGCGCCCTGGGCGAGAAACGGCATCATCGGATGCGCGGCGTCGCCGAGCAGCGCGACCGGCCCCAGTGAGAATTGCGCGATCGGCGGGCGAGAATAAAGCGGCCAAGCCCGCCAGTCGACAGCGGCGCGAACGAGGGCGCGCGCCTCGCGCGACCAATCATAAAACGCCCGGTCGAGGGCGGGGCGGTCGGCGGCGCCGTCCCAGGGGTGGTCGACCTTTTCACCGCGCCAGATCGATTCGATCGCCGCGACGAGGTTGACGAAAGAAGCCCTGCGCAAGGGATAATGCACCAGATGCGCCTTGTCGCCGAGGTGGAGCGTGACCTCGCTCGCGCTCCAGCGCACGGCGACCCTTTTCGATTCGACCACGGCGCGGAACGCGACGCGGCCGGAGAAAACCGGCGCCTCGGCGGCGCCGAGGCCGATCCGTTCGCGCACCAGCGAGCGCAGGCCGTCGGCGCCGACGAGGACGTCGCCGGCCTCGCGCATCGTCGCCGGGCCGCGCTTGAGGCCGATCGAGACGCCGGCGTCGTCGTCGCCGATTCCGGCGACTTCGGTCCCCAGATGCAGCGCGACATTGGGCAGGCGCGTCGCCGCCTCGGCGAGCGCGCGTTGCAGATCGGCGCGGTGAACGACGAGATAGGGAGCGCCCCAGCGCCGCTCGGCGTCCTCGAGCGGCAGTCGCGCCAATTCGGCGCCGTCGCCTCCGCGCAGGATGCGGATCGCGCGCGGCGCCGTGGCGAGGCCGCGCACGGCCTCGAGGACGTCCAATCGCTGGAGAACGCGGGTCGCGTTGGGCGTGAGCTGAAGCCCCGCGCCAAATTCCTCCAGCGCCGGCGCGCGTTCGAAGATTTCGACCCGGAAACCCTCCCGCGCGAGCGCCAGCGCGGCGGTCAGCCCGCCGATCCCGGCGCCGGCGATGAGCGCGCGCCGGGCCATGGCTCACCCCGCCTGGTGAAATTCGCACTCGGCGGGTGCCGCATGGGGTCCGAGCGACGCATCATAGACGAAGCGCGTCGAGCAATAGGGGCAGATCGCCTCCGTGTCGTCGCCCATGTCGATGAAGATGTGCGGATGGTCGAACGGCGGCTTGGCGCCCGTGCACATGAATTCCTTGACGCCGACCCTGATCGTGGCGACGCCGGGGTCGTTGTGAAAATGCGGGATGAGGCGATCCGCCATTTCGAGCCCTCCTTCTTCGGCGCTGCGGGGAGGGAGCATAAAGCATGTTCGCTCGGCCGGGGATAGTCTGACGCCCGCGTCGAATGGCCGCCGCCCGCCCGGCCGTTTGCTTTTCGCCGGGGATCGGGGCAGGATATTGACAAAGCGTTAATCGACGGACGCATCCGAGCTCGCCGCGCGGATGGAAAGTCGCGGTTCGGCCTTTGGGGGGCTGCAAATGACGCGTTTGCTGTTGCGTGTCGCCGTCGCGGCGGCGTGCGGGCTCGTCTCGGGTTGCGCTTACAACGACCATTTCGACAATCGCGTCGCGCGTTACGACGTCGCTTCGGAAAAAGCGCGCGACGAGATGATCCTGACCAACATCATTCGCGCCAGCCGCGCCGAGCCGCTGGCGTTTCTGCAGGTCGGCCAGATCATCGGCTCCAACACGAGTTCGGCGACGATGGGTCTGCCCTCGCTCGTGCTCGGCCCAACGCCTCCCTCCGGTCCTGGCACGGCGGTCGCGGCCGGGGCGGGCGCGGCGCATTTTCTCGACAAGCAGTTCGTATTCGGCGCCAATCCGGGCGCCACCGGCTTCACCGCCAATTCCATCTCGACGATCGGATCGACCACTTTCAACATCACTCCTTCGGAGACGAAGGACTTCTATCGCGGCCTGCTGCTCACCGTGGAGCCGCAGACGCTGGCCTTCTTCAGCGAGCAGGGCGTGGCGCGCGAGCTGCTGTTCTATCTCTTCACGGAAAAGATCGTCGAGGAAAAAGGCGGCGCGGCCACGGAATACTTGAACGATCCGCTCGACCCGAAGTTCGAGATTTTCAAGACGTACGTCGAGTTGGCGATGCAGTACGGCCTGTCCGCCGAACCCGAGCCCGGCGCCAAGCCGCCGAAACCGGCCAAGTGCTGCAAGACCGACAATGGCGATTTTTCGGACGCCATTCCCGCCCAGGATTGGCGGCTCTGTTATGATCGCTACGCCTGGGCGCCGGGAACGCGGCCCTCCGACAACCACCCGATGTGCGGTTCACGCGAGAAGACGCGGGACCCGCGCACGGTGACTTTCCGCGACCGCAAAGGGGAAACGGTGAAACTGCGCGTGTTTCCGCGTTCGACCTTTTCGATTTTCCAGTATCTCGGGCGGCTCGTCGCCTACGGCGACGCCGGCCAGATCAAGCTGCAGACCGAGGAAGCGATCGGCCGAGCGCCGCTTCGGGACGAGACGCTGTTCGCCGTCAACAGCGGCGGCGGCGACTGCTTCCTGTCGGTCGATTACGGACGGACCTACTGCGTGCCCGACGACGCGCTGAACACCAAGCGCATTCTCGGACTGCTGGCCCAATTGCTGGCGCTCAACACGTCGGTCCGCGACGTTTCGATCACGCCGCAAGTGCAATTGTTGCCGTAAGGCGGGCAAGGGCGGGCCGAGGATCGCTCGAAATGCGGCGGAGGCTCGCGGCGCGCGGCCTCACGCCGCGTCGGTCAGCCGCCGCAATTCGCGCTCGAATTCGAAGCGCAATTGTTCCGCCTCGGCGGCCGGCAGCCAATTCGCCATCTGCGGAAATACGATCTGGTGCATGCGCGTCGTGCGCTCGTTCCATGGCGGACCGGATTGCGCCGCGCGCGCTTCGGCCAGCAATTTGTGCAGGCGGGCGCGGACATCGTCGGGGTCCGCGACGCCGACGCCGTCGTTACGCGCCGGTTCGTCGGCGAAGAGATCGCCTTGGGCCGGCTTGAAGCCGAAAAGATCGGGCGATTGGTCACTCATCGACGACGGCAGGCTCGGTTTCGCGCATGCCAAGGGCCTCTCGACTCAATGTGGCGCCCAGGGCGCATTCGAGAAGTTGATCGGCGTGGGCGAAAAGGTCAATGAGCTCGGCGATTCTGCCCACAAGATCGCGGAGCGCCGTGACGAGCGCGTGATCGACGGGCAGGCCTTGGCGCGCGTCGAGCCAGCGGAACAGCAGGCGATATCCGCTGACCGAAAAGTTCCAAACGGCCGCGGAAACGCCCGATACGCGCCCCGTTCGATTGGCGCAGAGGAATATTTCGCCCTCGCTCCACTCGCCAGCGTGCAACGTTTCTGTCGCTTCGCTCTCGACGCGCGCGACTGTCGGATTCAGAAACTGGACGCGAGGCGGGCGGGCGAACGTCTCGACGGCGCGGATTTCGCGGCCCAAGGCCGCCGCTTCGAGAAACAGCGCGTGATCGCTGGGGAAGGGGACGTGCGGAAAAACGTCCTCCAAGTCCTCGGCGAAGCGCAACGTGTAGGAGGTCGCCGAAAGCAAGGCGAGGATCGCGTCGAAGGCGTCTTGCGCGCTCACCGGCGCCCCGTAGTTGGCGGCGAGCCCGGCGAGAAGGCGCGGCGAAACGTTGTACGGCCCGTGGCCGGCGCGATTGTCGCGTAAGGGGAAGGCGTAGCCGCCACGACCGCTAAAGGCGTGATAGTCGGGAAGCAGACCGTGGCACCAGACCGCGGGGCCGGCGCCGGTCGCGAAGGGCATGGCGTAGAGGGTGCAGTTTTCGGCGCCCCATACCGCTTGAAGCTCAGGGCGCAGGAAATCACCGAAAGCGGGATGGTTGTATAGGTATCGGCTATCAAGCGGCCGATAAGCGACCTGGGCAGTTCTATTTGCGTCGAAAGGGATCGCCTGCGCACCGACCCATTTCCGGTCTCTGCTGTCATGAAACATTGCGCGGGCAGGGTCAGCCAGAGCAACGAGGAATGACGCAATTCGCTCCTGCATCGCGGTTCGCGAAAACGCGTAGACAAAGTCGTCGCGTTTTGTTTGCAGTCCTGATCGACTGAAAATGAAACACTGCGGCAGGGACGCCCACTCGACTTCCTGGAAAGGCTTCGGCTTGAACGGGTCCAGTCGACCTCGATCGACAAGGACTGCGCCGGGCCTCGTCCCGGTTTCGCTTCCAGCGAGAAGCCATTTCAATTTTGGGTCGCGCGCAAACAAACCCTCCGCCCAGCCATCGACATATCTCACGCGAGCGAGAGAGCCTTTAGCCTTGCCGCCATCCGCAATCGCAAGGGTGATCGCCGTCCCGACCTGAATGTTGAACACGCCTTGATCGCCGATCACGCCCGCGCGTTCGCCGCGCCGGACGTCGCCGCGCAGATCGATGATCTCAATGCGGTCGAAACGCTCGCGCAGCATCGCGCGCAATCCGGCGTAGGGCTTTCCCGCCAGAAACGTCCGGTTCGAGATGAACGCGACGACGCCGCGTTGCGGGGCGCCTTCGCTTTCGAAAAGTTTCCAGATCGCCCAACGCCAGAAGGCGACGGATAGTTCAGGAAAGGTGTTGAGCTGATTTCCCCAGCCCGCCTGGCGCACGGGCGCCTTGAGATCGTCCCAGAGATCGTTCATCCAGTCGCCGACGAGTTCGCCGACTTCGCCCGCTTCCAGCCGTCGGTAGGGCGGATTGCCGATGATCGCGAGGATCGGTTGGCGTTGTTTGATGCGATCGGCCTCATGTCTTTCCGCGCGGATGTTTTCAGCGACGAACCCAAGGCTGCCCAGAGGCGCCGCCGCTCCCGGTCTCGCCAACGTGTCGGTCAGGAACACGCCGAGCCGCTGGTTGGCCCGCAGGGCGCCCATCGCGTGGCGCAGTCGGTAATGGGCGACGGCATAGGGGCCGACGAGAAGTTCGAAACCGAAAAGGCGCGACGCCAGCGCGCGCAAGGCGCCACCGACCGCTCCCGGCCCCGTGCCGGCCTCGACCGAGGCTCGAACGCGCTCGATCACGCCGAGCAGGAAGGTTCCCGTGCCCGCCGCCGGATCGAGCAAAGTCACCGCATCGTCGATCAACCCCGCCGTCCCGAGGTCCTCTCGCAGCGCGCGATCGAGCGCGGCGACCATGTATGTGACGACCTCGACGGGCGTGTAGTAGACGCCGTATCGCTCGCGCGCCGCAGGATCGAAGACTTGCAGGAAGTTCTCGTAGAAATACAGAATCGGATCCGCGCGGCCGGGTTTGCGCGCGAGAATGGCGGGATCGAAGCTGTTGACGGTGTCGAGGATGACGTCGAAACCGACGCCGACGTCGCTGACGATTTCCTCCATGCTCAGCACGCGAAGCGTCGTGCGCAACAGCGAATGTTCCGGCGGCATGTTTCGCCAAGCGTCGCGGTCGACATCCTTGTCCGTGGCTTCACGCACGAGCAACAGGCCGAAGGCCAGCGTTTGCGCGAAGGCCGCGGCAAAAAGAGGTTCAAAGCGCAACGCGCTGTAGCCGGCCGCTTGCGGATGGGCGTAAAGCACTTCGCGAAAGTCGTCGCGGACAACTTGCAAGGGCGTGCCGGTCGCCTCTGATTCGGCGAGTTCGGCAAGCCGATCCGCGACAATGCTGCGAACGAGCCGGGCGGCGTGCGCCAAGTTGCTGGCCAGTTCTTCCGCATCTCTCGCCGGCGGGGGATCGGCGAGCGCGAGCGGCGTCAACGCGGCGACGAGCCCAGCGGGATCGACGCGCCGGATCAAGCGCTCCGCGCTCGCGTCCGTCGTTTCCGCGTCGAGCGCCGCCTCGGGAACAATTTCAATCGACGCTATTGGTTCGTCGCGCCTGAAGACGCGCAAGCTGGAAAAATTTGAAATCGCCCAAACCGGCAACGACTTGAAGCGCTCGGACTGCTGCTTGTCGTGAGGATCGCGGTATCGCGAAGGGTCGCCAGGTTTTGTCGGCGCCTTGAGTTCGATAAAGGCGCGCGGCGGTTGACCGGCGCGCTTGAGGGCGATATCCGGCCGGCCAATGCCGGGCGTGGCGAATTCCGGGACGACGATAAGTTCGTTCGACGATATTTGTGGCAGCAACGACTCGAGCAGCCGTTGAAATTCCGGCGCCAACGCCTGTTCGAGGTTGGTCGGCCCCGCGCGCCGCCGCTCGCGGACGCGCCGAGCGTATTCGATGATCGCTTCCGTCGCCATCGCGCCACGATAGCGCAGATTCGCGGAATCACAAGAAACCGGCGGTCTTAAACGTCCGCAAAGACGCCGCCGACGCCCGGCTTTCGTTCACAACTTCATCGCGTCCTTGAGTTCGCGCAGGCGATCGAGCTTCTCCTGAGCGAGGCGCTTGTGCTCGTCGGGGGCGTCGGCGAGATCCTCTTCGGCGTTCTGGATCTCCTGGTCGAGGAGCCCCGCGTCGAGTTCGCTGGCGGGGATGGCGGTCTCCGCGAGCAGAATCAAGCCCGCGGCGCTGACGTCGGCGAAACCGCCGCGCACGAAAACCCGCGTCTGCTTGCCCTGCGCGTCTTCGATGGAGACGACGCCGGGGCGCAGCGAAGCCATCACCGGCGCGTGGTCGCTGAGGACGACGAAATCGCCCTCGCTGCCCGGCACGAGCACCGATTCGGCCTGACCGCTGAACATGAGCTTGTCCGGCGAAACGAGTTCGAAGCGAAAGCTGGCCATGGTCGTCCTCGAATACGCGGCGGCTCAGGCAGCCTCCGCCGCCAGCTTCTGGGCCTTTTCGACCGCCTGCTCGATCGTGCCGACCATGTAGAAGGCGGCTTCCGGCAGATGGTCGTACTCGCCCGCGACGATGCCCTTGAAGCCCTTGACCGTGTCTTCGATCTTCACCTGCACGCCCGGCGAGCCGGTGAACACCGCCGCGACGTCGAACGGTTGCGACAGGAAACGCTCGATCTTCCGCGCGCGCGCGACGGTGAGCTTGTCCTCTTCGGACAATTCGTCCATGCCGAGAATGGCGATGATGTCCTGGAGCGCCTTGTAGCGCTGCAACACCTGCTGCACGCGGCGCGCCACGGCGTAATGTTCCTCGCCGACGACCGCGGGCGTCAGCATGCGCGAAGTCGAATCGAGCGGATCGACGGCGGGGTAGATGCCCTTTTCCGCGATCGAGCGCGAAAGCACGGTGGTCGCGTCCAAATGGGCGAACGAGGTCGCCGGCGCCGGGTCGGTGAGATCGTCGGCGGGCACGTAGATCGCCTGCACCGAAGTGATCGAGCCCTTGGTCGTCGTGGTGATGCGCTCCTGCAGCGCGCCCATGTCGGTGGCCAAGGTCGGCTGATAGCCGACCGCCGACGGCATGCGGCCGAGAAGCGCCGAAACTTCCGAGCCCGCCTGGGTGAAGCGGAAGATGTTGTCGATGAAGAACAGCACGTCCTGACCCTGATCGCGGAAATACTCGGCGACGGTGACGCCGGAAAGCGCGACGCGCAT
>JBEKAL010000137.1:0-10139 GCA_050015935.1 Roseiarcus sp. | reverse complement strand
GTCTTCACTACACGCCTTTTTACCAATATTGGCAGCACCCGATAAAACAAAATCAATTACTTACGAACCCAAAAACTCGCAAACCCCGCCTTTCCGACAGCGAATCCGCGAAGTCGGGCTAGACATCGAACCCGCGCGCGCGGCGGTGCGAACGGTGCTGAAAGCCTTCGGCGGGCGCCAGCTTTTCCGGAAGGTTCTGATCGAGACCTTGATCGCCAGAGGCATGAGCGAGGAATTGTCCCGTCCGGTCGAACTGGTTGCGCAGGCGGTCGCCGGGCGCCTTCGCGAGGGCGCTTACGAAGTCGTTTCCGATATTTCGCCTGTCCGTCTATTCGTTTTGACCCGCGCGGTCGTCGGGGTCATCCGCCCCGCGGTCATGGAGCAGTCGGAGTTCCTCGACACGCAGATCCTCGAGGATGAATTTGTCGCGCTCGTGCAAACCTATTTTCTTTCGTTTGCGCCGCGGTCTTGATCGCCGAGGGTCAATCGGCCGCCGCCTTGCCCCTGAGCGCCTTCACCGCGCCGCGACGGCTCTTTTCCTTGAGCCGGCGCGTCTTCGACGCCAGCGTCGGCCGCGTCGGACGGCGCGGCTTTTCGCGCTCTTGCGCCTTCAGGAGAAGCGCGGCGAGCCGCCCGCGCGCGTCCTCGCGGTTGCGCGGCTGGCTGGCGAAGCGCTGGGCGAAAATGACGATGACGCCGTCCTGCGTCGCCCGCGCGCCGGCGAGCTTGATCAGCCGCGTCGCGACTTCGTCGGGCAGGCTCGGCGAGCGGCGCGCGTCGAAGCGCAATTCGACGGCGCTCGCGACCTTGTTGACGTTCTGTCCGCCGGGGCCGGACGAGCGGACGAAGCTTTCGACGATCTCGCTCTCGTCGATGAGGAGAACGCCGGCTTTCATCGCGAGCCTACCGCCACTCCCTCACGTCGACGAACCGCCCGGCGATCGCCGCCGCCGCGGCCATCGCCGGCGAGACCAAGTGGGTGCGGCCCTTGTAGCCTTGGCGGCCTTCGAAATTGCGGTTCGAGGTCGAGGCGCAACGCTCGCCGGGCGCGAGCTTGTCGGGGTTCATCGCCAGGCACATCGAACAGCCGGGCTCGCGCCATTCGAAGCCCGCCGCGGTGAAGATTTTGTCGAGCCCCTCGGCCTCGGCCTGCGCCTTGACCAGGCCGGAGCCCGGCACGACCATCGCGCTGACCCGTTCGGCGACCTTGCGGCCGGCGACGACCTTGGCCGCCGCGCGCAAGTCCTCGATGCGGCCGTTGGTGCACGAGCCGATGAAGGCGCGATCGATGGCGATGTCGGCGATCTTTTCCCCGCCTTTCAGGCCCATATAGTCGAGCGCGCGCTTGATCGAGGCGCGTTTGGCCTCGGTGGCCCCGTCCTCCACGCGCGGCACGACGCCGCCGATCGAAACGACATCCTGCGGGCTGGTGCCCCAGGTGACGAGGGGCGGCAGATTGCTCGCGTCGAGGCGCGCCTCGGCGTCGAAATGCGCGCCCTCGTCGGTCAGCAGCGTCTCCCAATAGCGCCGAGCCTGATCCCAAAGCGCGCCCTTGGGCGATTTCGGCCGGCCCTTCAAGTAGGCGTAGGTCTTCTCGTCCGGCGCGACCATGCCGGCGCGCGCGCCGCCCTCAATCGACATGTTGCAGACCGTCATGCGCCCTTCCATCGACAAAGCGCGGATCGCCTCCCCGGCATATTCGATGACATGGCCGGTGCCGCCCGCCGCGCCGATCTGGCCGATGACGGCGAGGATGATGTCCTTGGCGCCGACGCCGTCCTTCAGCGCGCCGTCGACGGTGACGCGCATGTTCTTGGCTTTCGACTGGATCAACGTCTGCGTCGCCAGCACGTGCTCGACTTCCGACGTGCCGATGCCGTGCGCGAGCGCGCCGAAGGCGCCGTGCGTCGAGGTGTGGCTGTCGCCGCAGACGATCGTCGCGCCCGGCAGGGTGAAGCCCTGCTCCGGCCCGATGATGTGGACGACGCCCTGGCGCGGGTCGAACTCGTCGTAATATTCGATGCCGAATTCTCGCGCGTTCTGGGCGAGCTGCTCCACTTGCAGGCGGCTCTCGGGATCGGCGATGCCATGGCTGCGGTCGGTCGTCTGGATGTTGTGGTCGACGACCGCGAGCGTCTTCTCCGGCGCGCGCACCTTGCGCTTGGCTAGGCGCAGTCCCTCGAAGGCCTGCGGGCTCGTCACCTCGTGCACGAGGTGACGGTCGATATAGAGCAGCGACGAGCCTTCGGCCTGCGTCTCGATGACGTGGTCGTCCCAGATCTTGTCGTAAAGCGTGCGCGGCTTGCCCATGAATCGCTCCGGCGCCGATCTCGGCGCGTAAAGGGGATGGCGTCGGGTCGCCTTCTAAGCCGAATGCGGCGAAGAAAAAAGAGGGACGCCGGATGAACGATCCCGGACGGCGACGCGCGCCGCCGCTATCGTCTCGGCGCCGTGAATCGACCCAGGTCCGGCGCGCCCTTCGGCGACGTCAGGATCGCGCGCTTCAGCGTCTGCGCGTTCGCTTCGGCGACGACGCCGTCGAGAATGAGATGCGAAAGGCCATGGACCAGCGACCAGGCGGCGAGAGCGGCGGCGTCGAAATTCTCGGCCTCGGGCGCGCGGGACTCAACGCCGCGGCGCAGCACCGCGAACGCCTCGTCCGCGGCGGCGCGCAATTCCGGATAAAGCTCGCGCTTGCCCGTGAGCGCGGAGAACATCAACCGGAACATGCCGGGCCGCGCCAGCGCGAAATCGACATAGGCCATGCCCATCTTCGACAGCGGCTCGCTCTCGCGCCCGGCCTCGGCGAGCGCCGCCGCGAATTCGCGGAAGCCCTCGGCGGCCACCGCGGCGAGCAGCGCGTCCTTGTCGCGGAAATGCCGATAGGTCGCGGTCGGCGAGACCCCGACGCGGCGCGCCGCCTCGCGTAAGCCCACGGCGCCGGCGCCGCCCTCGTCGAGCAGCGCCCGCGCCGCCGCGATCAGCGCGGGGCGGAGATGGCCGTGATGGTAGGTCGATCGCTGCGATGTTGACACGGTTGACATTATGGCGTAGTTTACATTGTGAACATGGCCCTGGCAACCTTTCTCGATCCCGCTTGTGGAGAACGCCCGTGAAAACCTTTCTCGTCGTCCATCTCGGCCTGGCGCCGCTGATCGTCTTTTGGGCCCTGCTGGGCTTCTCGACGCCCGGCGCCGCGATCGCCGTCGGCCTCGTCGCCTCGATTGCGCTCGTCGCCTGGCGCGCGAGCCGGCGCGAGTTCTTCATCCTGGAAGTCGGAAGCCTCGCGACGTTTCTCGCCATGGGCGCCCTCGCCGTCGCGGCGCCGGCCTTCTTCGCCGGCGCGGCGCTGGGGCTGTCCTTCGCGGGCCTCGGCCTCACCGCGCTCGTCAGCGTCGCTTTTCAACGGCCCTGGACTTCCGACTATTCGCGCGCCGCGTTCGCCGCCGAATCGGCGAGCCCGCTCTTTCTCCTCGTCAATATGCTGATTTCCGGTCTCTGGGGGGTGTTGTTCCTCGCCGACGCGCTGGTCATCGCCCTGCGCGCCGGGGCGCTCGCGACCACCGCCCTTTTCGCCTTCGGCGCCGTGGTCTCGATCTTCGGCCCGAAAGTCTTCGTCCGCGCGGTCGTCCAGCGCGTGATCGATAACGCCGAGAGCTATCGCTGGCCGGCCCCCGCGTTCGGCGCGGCCAGAGCCGAGGGCGAGGTCGACGTGGCGGTGGTCGGCGCCGGAATCGGCGGCCTCGTCGCGGCGGCGCTGCTCGCCGACTCCGGGCTGAAGGTCGCGGTCTTCGAAGCCCATGTCGCGCCGGGCGGCTATTGCCACACCTTCCTGCGCAAGGCGCGCCATCTCGGGCAGGCCTGCCTCTACCGCTTCGACGCCGGGCCGCACGATTTTTCCGGGCTCCATCCCGGCGGCGCGCTGGCTTCGACGTTGCGGCGGCTCGGCGTCGCCGATAGCCTGGATTGGCGGCGCATCGACCATTCCTATCGGCTCTCCGGCCTCGCTATCGACGTGCCGCACGACTGGCGCGACTACGTCGCCCTGCTCGGGCGCCTGTTTCCCGGCGAGGCCGCCGGCTTCGAGACGCTGTTCGCCGATATCCGCGCGATTTTCGACGGCATGCAGGCGACCGGCCGCGACCGGAGCGGCATTCCCGGACTGCCGCGCGACGTCGACGCGTTGCTGGCGTTCCCGCGCCAGCATCCTTTGACCGTGCGCTGGATGGACCGGCCGTTCGACGAGCTCGTCGCGCGCCATATCGCCGATCCCGAGGCGCGCGGCGTGATCCGCGCGCTGACCGGCTACATCAGCGACGGCCGGGAAGTTTTGACCTGCGCGCAGATGGTTCCGCTGTTCGGTTATTACTTTCACGGCGGCTATTATCCCGCCGGCGGCTCGGGCCGGCTCGCCGACGCGCTCGTCGAGGCGATCGAGGCGCGCGGCGGCGAGGTGCGGTTGAAGACGCGCGTCGCGCGCATCCTCGTCGAAGAGGGCCGCGCCGCCGGAGTGGAGCTCGCCGACGGAACGCGCGTCGCGGCGGGCGCCGTCGTTTCGAACGCCGATCTGAAGCGCACCTTCCTCGAACTCGTCGATCCGCAAGCGCTGCCGAAGGATTTCCGCGCGCGCATCGACGCGGCGGAGCCGGCGCCCTCGGCCTTCATGGTCCATCTCGGCGTCGACTACGTCCCGGATTGCCGGCCGACGACCCTGGTGCGCGGCGACAAGTCGGTCTACGTCGAAGTTCTCTCTCGCGTCGATCCCAGCGCCGCGCCGGCGGGCCATTCGATCGTCGGCCTGATCACGATCCTCACCCACGCCGAGGCGCGCGAGTGGTTCCCCGCCGAGGGCGGCGAGGATTGGAAGGCTTGGCGCTTCTCCAGCGAATACGAACAGCGCAAGCGCGCGTTGGGAGACCGCATGATCGACGCGGCCGAGACGGTCTTGCCCGACCTAAGCGGCCATATCGTTTATCGCTCCGAAGCGAGCCCGGTGACTTACGCGCGCTACGATTTGGCGAGCGCCGGATCGATCTACGGCGTGGCGCGGTCCGCCCGCCTCGACGGCGCCAAGAGCCCGATCCGCGGCCTCGTCGTCGCGGGAAGCGCAACCAACGGCCCCGGCGTCGAAGCCGTCGTCATCTCCGGCGCTCGCGCCGCGGAGGCGCTGGTTCCCGGACTGCTTTCGCGGCCCGTTGCGAGCCGAGCGGAGAGCGCCGCGCCGGACCGGCTTGCGACCGAGGCGGCTTAAGGCGTCCTTACTTCGCGCCGGGCTTGACGATGTCGCGCAGGTCCCACTTGCCGTCGCCCTCGCCGCCGCTGATGTCGTCGAGCTTCCAGGCGCCGCTCTCGCGCGCGAAGACGTAGCGCACGACATGCTTGACCTCGCCGCTGAAAAAGGTCGCCGCGACGACGCTCTCGCTCTCGCTCGCGATCGACAGCCGCTGGACCATCGGGTCCTGCGAATCGGTGACCGGATCGAAATCGAGGATCGCTTCGTCGTTCTTCTTCGAACGCGCATACATCGCCTTCATGGCGGCGCGCAGCGATCTCGTGAAGAAGGCGGCGATGCGCGCGTCGTCGAACGAGACTTGGCTGTAATCGCCTTTCGGGCCCGCGTAGATGCGATAGATCGTCGTGACGATGTCGACCGGCGCTGCGGCCGCGGCCGACGCCGGAAGCGCGAGCGCGCTAGCGCCGACAAGAATGAGAAAAGTCCGCCGCCGCATCGAGCCCCCGCTTGGCGTCGATTATTGACCCGCCGCCGCCGACGAAGTCAAGGTCGCGACGGCGCGTATCGAATCGACGGGACGAACGAGAGCTCGTCGCTCGCGGCGCTGTCGGGCGGCGCCGGGAACGGCTCGGCGCGCTTGATCGTGGCGAGCGCCTCCTCGTCCAGAACCGGCGAGCCGGAGCCGCCGGCGATCCGAACGTCCTTGAGACGGCCCTGCCGATCGATCGTGAAGGCGAGACACGCGGCCTATTCGACAGGCGGCGCCGGGCGTCCAAAGCGACCGAACGGCGCCCAACATTCCTTCCACAGCGACCAGTCGAGGATTTCATCGAGATCGCCGCGCCCGAAGGGGCGCAGGCGGGCGATGGGAACGCCGGTTTCGGCATCGGCGGGCGTGAAGCCGCCATTGCGCCGCTGCGCCGCCACGGGCCCTGCGTCCAAGTCGAAGTTCTCGATGAGCTGGATGACGTCGTCATCGGTCATGACGCCATTGTCGCGGATAGGCGCGCTCGCGGCGAAGGCGGGAATGGGCGAGCGGGACTTGCTCGATCCGCTCGCGCCGGCTCATTCGGCCGCCCGCCGCTTGCTCTCTCCCATCGCCGACAGCGCCTGACCCAAGTCTTCGATCAGGTCGTCGGCGTCTTCGAGGCCGACCGACAGCCGAAGCAATCCCGGCCCGATGCCGAGCGCGGCGCGCCGCTCGGGCTCGAGGCGTTGATGCGTCGTCGTCTCGGGATGGGTGATCAGGCTCTTGGCGTCGCCGAGATTATTGGAAATGCCGATGATCGACAGCGCGTCGGCCATTGCAAAGGCTTCCCGCTTGCCTCCCTCGACTTCGAACGCGATCAAGGTGCCGCCGCCCGACATCTGCCGCTCGACGATCGGCCGCTGCGGGTGATCGGCGCGTCCGGGATAGAGGACGCGAGCGACTTGCGGACGGCCGGCGAGATAATCGGCGATTTTTCCCGCCGAGCGCTCCTGCTGGGCGACGCGCAGCGGCAGGGTCTCCAGCGATTTGAGCATGACCCAGGCGTTGAACGGGGAAAGACACGGGCCGGTCTGGCGCAGGAAATTGTGGATGTGTTCGGCGATGAACGCCTCGGAGGCGAGAATCACGCCGCCGAGCGTGCGCCCCTGGCCGTCGATGTGCTTGGTCGCGGAATAGACGACGCAATCGGCGCCGAGCTGCAACGGGCGCTGCAACATCGGCGAGGCGAAGACGTTGTCGACCACCAGCCGCGCGCCGCCTTCGTGGACGATCTTCGCCACGCCGGCGATGTCGATCACTTGCAGCGTCGGATTGGTCGGGCTTTCGAGAAAGGCGCACTTCGTATTGGGGCGCATCGCGGCGCGCCAGGCGGCAAGGTCCGTGCCCTCGACGAGGGTCGAGGCGACGCCGAAGCGCGGCAACAGCTCCTCGACGATATAGAGACACGAACCGAACAGCGCCCTCGCCGCGACGACGTGATCGCCCGCCTTGAGCTGGCCCATCAGCGCGGCGGCGACCGCCGCCATGCCGCTCGCGGTCGCGCGCGCCGCCTCGGCGCCTTCGAAGAGCGCCATGCGGCGCTCGAACATCGACACCGTCGGATTGGAGAAGCGCGAATAGACGAACCCCGGCGCGTCGCCCTTGAAGCGCGCCTCCGCCTCCGCCATCGTGTCGTAGAGATAGCCCTGGGTGAGGAACAGCGCCTCGGAGGTCTCCTCGAACTGCGAGCGCATCGCGCCGCCGTGGACGAGCTGAGTCGCCGGACGCAAGGTCCTGGGATCGCGGGTCTTGCGGGGATTGGTCATCGCGCGCTCCTTTCCTGCCCGACTTCGCATCCGGGCGCGGGTTCGAGAACAGGGCGCGATTTGTTGGGAGCCCCGATCTTTTAGCCCGTTGTTTAACGTGGCGGCAAGCCGACCGGCTCAAATGACCACGGACGCGCCTCTTTAGTCCTCCTCACCGCCCGGCGTCAACTTCGGCGGGTTTCGCGCAACAATATGTTGACGGCGCCGTCAGGCGACTCCCGCCGCGCGGGAAAGCCGATATACTGGCCGCAATGCACGAAATCGCCCGCCATGAGTCCTGAGCCCAAGACCGCGACGCGACGGCGCCGCGCTTTGCCAAAATTGTTCGACGGCGCTGACGTTGCCGAGGACGCCTTCTTCAACGCGCCGTTCGGCTTGTTTGCGCGCCAGAAAATTAAGGCGATGGAAGGCCGTAGGCTGCTTCGGGCCGAGCGCGAGATCGAGGAAGCCCAATTCCAGCCCGCGAGCTTCGACCTCAGGATCAGCAAGGAAGCCTTTCGAGTGCGCGCGAGCTTCCTGCCAGGGCGCGAACGCGCCGTTCGCGACCGACTGAAGAGTCTGAACGCGGAGCCGGTTTCGTTGGCGGGCGACGGCGCCGTGCTCGAAAAGGATATCGTGTACGTCGCGCGACTTATGGAGCGGCTGGAACTTCGGCCCAATCTTTCCGGCGCGGCCAACCCGAAGAGTTCGACCGGCCGGCTCGACATCTTCACGCGCCTGATCGTCGACGGCTCGGAGGCGTTCGACGACGTGCGGCTCGACTATCGCGGCGAACTCTGGCTCGAAATCTCACCGCGCAGCTTCAGCGTGCGAGTGCGCGAAGGAACGAAACTGAACCAGATTCGGTTTCGCAACCGACATCCGCAACATATGGAAAAATACACGTTCGCTTTGACCGACGACGAAATCAGGAAACGGCACGACGACAGTCCGCTGGTTGACGGCGAACTCAACTTGCGCGAGGGCGTCGTGCTGCGTGTTGATCTAGGCGGCGCAGGCGACGATATTGTCGGCTATCGCGCGATCAAGAACAGCGACGTCATTGACGTGAGCCGCGTTGGGGGCTACGCGGCCAAGGATTTCTGGGAGCCGATCCACGCGCGCAGCGATGGGCGGCTCATCCTCGATCCGGACGAATTCTACATTCTCGCCTCGCGAGAGAAGATGCAGATCCCGTCCGATCTCGCCGCCGAAATGGCGCCGATCGATCCCGCGATCGGCGAATTTCGCGTCCACTACGCCGGCTTCTTCGATCCCGGCTTCGGCCAAGGCGCCGATGGGCGGCCCAACGCGCGGGCGGTGCTCGAAGTGCGCAGCCGCGATGTGCCGTTCCTGCTCGAAGACGGGCAGCCCGTCGGGCGCCTCGTCTTCGAAAAACTCGCCGGCGCCGCCGACGAACTCTACGGCGCCAGCGCGGCGTCGAACTACCAGGGCCAGGGGCTCAGGCTCTCGAAGCATTTTCGCGACTTCCGCGACGGCTGAAGAATCCCGTTTCGGCGGCTTGTCCGCCTCGGCGCGCGGCGGGCTATCAGCAATTTGGCGCCGCCCCTGAAGAAGGGGAAAACGCGGGCGTAGTTCAATGGCGGAACGGAAGCCTGCCAAACATTTTCTTGGGCTTCTCGCCGCGCATCGCCGTTGATCGAAACTCTTCCTTTTTTTTGCAATTTCGGCGAATGAGCTCCACATGTTTTCCCGTGGCGCCTCGCCGCGGCGCCGCCGATTGTGGAGACCGTAGAGACTGATCCGATGCTGGTCATCGCCCTCGCGGGAGATATCGGCGCCCACCCTCGAGCCCACCGGCGAACAGGTCAATCGAACCCCCCGCCGTCGTCGCCTTTGATGGCTTGCTTGCATTATGACCGTGAACAAGCTCTTATGAATTAATTGAAACTTGGCGCAAATTTGAAATTCGCGAAGAGCGTATCGGCGCCGTCCTCGCCAAGAATTCGAGCGATATCATCCGGCGCTATATACTCCTCCCGGAACCAAACATACCTTGCCGGATCGAAACATCGTCTCACCCACTCGATGGCCTTGCGGACATGCGGCAACTCCGCCGCTTGCGGATGGTAGGCGAGCCAGATGTCACGGCGAAGACGGAAGTCGGTTGCGACATGCACGAGACGAGAAGTGAGCGCCCGCGCATATGTCGGCAGCGCCGTGACGCCGATGCCTTGCATCACCGCCAACACCTGCGCGGAGCTGGTGTTCACGCGCAGGCCGACAAATGCGCGCTTGTCGTCGGCGGTGATGTCCTCTTCGAGCTTGTGGCTGGGAATCTGATCGGCGACAAGTTCGATGAAAGCATGTTGAGAGACCTCGGCGCGCATGGCTGGGCTGCCATACCGCTTGACGTAGCTGTCGGATGCGAAAAGGCAGACGTGTAGCCAGCCCAAGCGCGTAACTATAAGCTCTTGGTCAGATGGTCGATCCAGTTGCACCGCGAAATCGACCTCCAATCCCGCGATGTTTGGAGGTTTCATTTCGCATCTTAGTGTCCGTCCAGAGACTTTTCGAGTCATTTGAGTCGGTTGTCGGCGGTGGAGAAAATCGCTTGAAGAGCCCGACTCTTTTGTGATTCCTTGCGTGGCGTCGATTCGTGAGGCGCCAT